>JANLRK010000671.1:0-2266 GCA_031361585.1 Pirellula sp.
CGCCCAACCCAACACGAGACTTAGCGGCCGAACGTGGAATTCCAAAAAGGAGACCGTGATTGCTCCTACCCACCAAGTGTGGAGTCCGGCAATCATAGCATATGCATAACCCAAGCCGAGAAGGATTCCGAATGTTGCTCCGATTGTACAAACCACGGCACCCTCGAGAAGCAATAGTCGCCTCACCGAAGACCTTGTCCAGCCAGATGCCAAGAGAAGTCCCCAGTGATCGGCTCGCTGTTCGATTGCGAGCCGGAACAGCAGTGCCACTAATAGCAAAGCTGCAACGATTACAAAAAAACTTAGCGAAAGAAAGAGGGCGTCGAATGGAGTTGTGCCGCTCGATGCCCTCAATTGCTGCAGACGAAGTGGTATTTCACGCCAGCCCAAACTAGGCAACTTGTTTCTGGCAATGTCAGAGATCTGTTTTTCAATACTGCGAGCCCCGTCAAGTTTCAATCGATCATAGCGAATACTGCTGGATTTGCCGAAACGCGAACCAAAGGTTTTCGTCCCGAGCTCACCAGATATATAGAGCTTGGGAGTCAATCGATGATCCGTCCAATACTGATCGTCCTGTGGTTTGATATCTTTTCGTCTTGTGAGTGGAAATGGAGCATCCCATTTACTAATGGACTCTTGATCGGTGATTCCAGGAACGATCGGGGTCCATGCTGGGTCATTGAATGCAGTGGGCGCGACGGAATACTTCGCAAGCCGCTTTGGGTTGTTGTTTTCGATCGGCTGAGTAAGCGGCGCAATTGCAACAACCACTGCGTCAAAGTTTTTCTCGACCTCATCACCGTCGACCGTTTCAGGCAAGTAATAATCGATTTGGATTACGTCCCCTACGTCTATCGATAACTCTTGCGCTAACCAACTGGTAACCACCACCCAATTCTCAAGGAGCGGAACGGACGCAGGTTGTCCCTCAGGCCCTAACATCGAAGCCAGAACGGACCAATCCACAGTCCCAATGGTTGAGTATGGGACACTGCGTCCGACCAGTTGCCCCGCTTTCTTGCTTTGGATTCCGTTTGCGAGATACGTTAAAACGCTGGTCGGATGATTTGCGATGGAACTCTCTAGAATGGCTTCCGAGAGGCCATCTGTGATTAGCATTTGGTCCGTGGTGAGTTGATAGTAATCCAACACCTTGACACCAGGATTGTAATTGCCTGATGTTGTAATTTCTTCCACTGCATCCTCCGGGAAGGAGCGTTGGACGTGTTGCCAGCTTAGCCCTAGGTCCGACAGTCCGGGTGACAGCTTTTTGAGCAGCGTCACACCGTCGGATATGGCGTCATTGTTAACGCCTGCCCTCGATTGGGAAACAAAAATTGCATTTACTTTCGCATCAATTTCTAGTGCCTTTTGAAGCCAGCGTTTGCCTGCGAACGCATTCATGATTGGCCTTTGGTCCGAGCGCAGGGAGAAACGCGAAAGGCTTTGATCAGGAAGTACTTCGATCACCTTCCATTGCGGCAACACCAAGTCGTCTTGGTCACGTTTCCCAAGTGGGCTGTCCGCGGGAACAACAGCTTGATTTAAGACACGCAACGTTATCACGTCTCCGACTCTCGCCTGTAACTTATCCGAGAGCGATTGATTCAGAATTACCTCTTTGTCCTCGGGGGCGCGTTTCGGTTGGATGGTCCCGAGTGTCCAGAAATCAGGATCAACCCCAAGAAGTGACATTTCGCTAGCGCGAAGCGACTCTCTCTCGGCCACGGACTGTTGAATAAGAACAAGGCTGTGAATGGAGCCGATTTGCGAATTGCTACTCGAAAGATTTCTCGCAAGCGTTTCATTGAACCATCTTGGAGCAATCAAAACGGATTCGATGGCGCCGATCCGGTCCATGGCGATGAATCGCAATGAACCTCGCATGCTGTCTCCGACGACCAATGCACCAACGATCACCGCGGTCGCGACGGCAACGCCCATGGCAACTGGAACAAGAAGTCCTCGGAAATGCAACAGCGTCCTTATGACCAGTGATAACATGGATAGTCCTATCGCTTTCGAGCAGCGGGTTTCGCCTTATTCA
Source organism: Pirellula sp. (assembly GCA_031361585.1). Classification (GTDB taxonomy): domain Bacteria; phylum Planctomycetota; class Planctomycetia; order Pirellulales; family Pirellulaceae; genus JBKCUI01. The sequence goes on from JANLRK010000671.1 coordinate 2,051, forward strand.
GCACGGGCGAAATACTTTGATATGTCGCCAGCACTGACATTTAGCCAAGTCATGGATTTCCAAAAAACAATCGAGACGTTTTGAGGGTCATGCGATTGAGCTGAATTTTTTGGCCGCGTACTAACCACCAATAAATTTTCGACGCGACGAAACTCTTGTTCCAATAAGCTCAAGGCGGTGTCGATTTTATCGTCGGCGCCGCAGTGAGCGATAGCC
>JANLRK010000721.1:0-1574 GCA_031361585.1 Pirellula sp.
GGCGATCGATGCAAAGTCTAGCATGGCGGTTCTCGGCGATTTGCGATCGTACACGATGTATGCCACCGGCAATGCCATCCAGGCAGCTGGAAATGCAAGTGGTGGCTCTCCGCTTGGGTTCGGTCTTGGGATGATGCTGCCACAAATATTGCAACAACAACAGGGGATGCAACCCCCTATTGCAAACGCATCGCAATCTACAGGAATTGGAGTTGTGTCACCAGCAGCGGCTCCGCAACAGCACTTAGATTTTTCCGCGGCTAGACCCGCGAGTGCAGACGACTTGTTGACTCAAATTCAGCGAATGGCTCAGCAGTTCGGTTGGACTCTCGAAGAAACCGACAAAAACGCATACTCTGCAATCGTTCCTCTAGCTTCGTCGCGACGCCAAAAAGTCTTCTTCGAATTGGATCGAAAGGACTCGGACGGGAACCGTGTATTGGGCATTTGGAGTACATGTGGTACCATCAATCCATCGGCCGCCATGACGGTCCTGAGAAACAATGATTCTGTTGTGCACGGAGCCTTTGCGATACGACGCATGCCAGATGGCGAAGTACTCGTGTTGCGTTCCAATTTGCTTGCAGACCTCACGGACGCTGGAGAGATTGCTAAAATCATTTCCGCCATCGCGTGGCAAGCAGATCAAGTAGAACAACAACTCTCCGGTTCTACTGACCAACACTAGACTTTGTTTCTAAGCACGTAGTCCCGTCACTCCAGACACGAGTCAACTGCGTCTAGGAGTGACGCAGCCACATGAAACCAGTTTAGAAACATGCTCCCTGTTATCGATACAATCCAAAATGATAATCATTTCTCACGAGGCAATTATGCTCATTCGAACCGTTGCGTTTTCCTTGTTGTTGGGTGGATTGCTTGCCGAGAATTCATACTCACAATGGAATCAATGGCGTGGTCCAAATCGAGATGGCATATCAACCGAAAAGGATCTGCTTGGATCGTGGCCAGTCCGAGGTCCCGCGGTTGTTTATAGTGTTAAAGGGCTTGGTAAGGGGATGTCGAGCGTTGCGATCGCAAATGGCAAGATCATTACGATGGGCAACAGGGATGGAAACACCAACGTTGTCTGTTTGGATCAAGCAAATGGTGAAACGGAATGGACCACTCCGTTCACCCCTGCAAAAGGTGATCCGAATTGCAGCCCAACTATCGACCTGGCGAGCGGGCTCGTGTATGCCCTGTCTAACGACGGTATTTTGGTTTGTTGCAAGTTAGATGGTGGTGGAATCGTTTGGCAAACCAGCTTTACCAGAGACTTCGGCGGCAAGATAGAATCAGGTTGGGGTTATAGCGAATCCCCTTTAGTCGACGGTGATCTACTACTATGCACCCCTGGAGCGCCCGATGCGATGGTCGCAGCCCTCAACAAGAAAACAGGTGACATTGTATGGAAGGGCAAGGCACCGGAGGGCAAGCTGCAAGGGAACGACGGAGCGGGGTATTCCTCAATAATCATTTCCAACGCAGCCGGCGTCAAACAGTATGTTCAGTTGATAGGTCACGGAATGGTTGGCTACGATGCCAAATTGGGCACTCTGCTTTGGAATTAC
>JANLRK010000787.1:0-11737 GCA_031361585.1 Pirellula sp.
AATCAGATGACACGCAGGTGACAATCAACGGGACTCTCGTTGCGACTCTTAAGCGAGGGCAGTTCTATGAACAATCCATCGTTGGCCCGTCCTTAGTCCGGTCGAGTGCACCCATTCTCGTCGCTCAGTATGCGTATTCGCAGCAATACTATCAAGCGAATCCCGGCGGAAATCCGACCTTTCAAGGCGATCCGCTGATGATGATCATCCCGCCCTACGAACAGTTCCTCGCTAACTATACCGTATCGACACCGGTCGTAAGTCCGATCCTCAGCGCACAACACTTCGACCGCAATTTCATTAACATTGTCGCCCCTGCCGAAGCCGTAGGTCTCATCGAAGTCAATGGTGTGGCAGTCGAAGCGAGCAAGTATGTCACCATTGGCACCAGTGGATTTTTTGGCGCACAAGTACCCATCGAACTTGGTGCGTATCAACTCGCGGGTCCCCTTCCCTTCGGTGCCTTCGTTTATGGATTCGGGTCGTTTGATTCGTACGGATACGTTGGTGGCCAAGCCTTGTCGCCAGTGGCAACGGTTCGATCCGTAGTGCTTACTCCTCCAACCGCAAATCCTCAAGTCGGTAATTCGTTGATCTTGACCGCAAGGGTTGCCGACGTTTCAGGAACACCCTTGCAAGGCATTCGCGTTGACTTCGAGGTGGCCGGCGTCAATCCACAGCGAGGCTTCGGATTCTCAGATTCCAATGGCTTGGTCCAATTCAGTTACGTAGGTGCGAGGGACGGCCGCGATATTGTTACCGCGTCGGTCGGGCAACTGCTCGACGATTCGATCATCGATTGGCGAACTGGCGCCGCAGCCCCGCAGGTCATCGTTGCTGCACCCCTCAATGGCAGTTCGGTCGTGGCTGGTACAACACTGGTCGCGACAGGACTAGCCATCGCGGATTTCCCATCAGCGACGTTGGACCTAGTGACCGTCAACGGAGTTCCACTCACCAATGTGGATGCGGCTGGCAATTTCTTTGCCCAACTCTTTGTCGGGCCGGGGGTGAATGAATTCGAGTTCGCGGCTATCGACTCCAATGGCAATACGGGATCGCAAGTCATCAGGATCAGCGGCACACAACGTGACACCTCGAAGATTGATTTCACTCAGTTTGCGGACGTGACGGCTAGTTTTCAACAAACCTATTCGCGATCGTCCTTCAATCAGTCGACTCGCTCCTTCTTGGCCGAAACGGCGGTAGAAAACATTGGCCAATTTCCAACGGATGTCCCGTTGTTGGTTGGTATCACCAACATCAGTGACCCGATGGTTTTGGTGCGCGACGCAAACGGTCAAACGCCAGATGGCATTCCCTACTACGACTTCACGGGTCTCGTAAGCGGTGGCACTCTGAGTCCGCATGGCAAGACTGGATTGTTGTCGGCCATGTTCTACAATCCGAATCAAACCCAGTTCACCTACGATTTGGTCTTCTACGGAAAGCTGAACGAACCGCCGCAAATTCATAGCTTGCCACCGACCGAAGCCGAATTGAATCGCGAGTACCGATATGATGTGGTCGCCGACGATCCCAACCATGACGCGATCTCCTTTGAATTGGTCGAAGCCCCCGCCGGCATGACCATCAACAGCACCAATGGTCAGATCCGATGGACACCTACCGACAATGACCGTGGATTGCATTCCGTTGACATTCGCGTATCGGATTCTCGGTTGGGGGTCAGTACGCAACGGTTCAATCTGTCGGCTCGACCGACCCCTGCCAATCGAGCTCCTGTTTTCACTTCACTGCCGGTTGCAATAGCCGAAGTCGGCAAAGCCTATCCTTATACTGCACAATCGGTCGACGCAGACGGCGATGCTCTGTCCTATCGACTGGTAACCGCACCACTTGGCATGACCATCAGTGGAGCAACTGGTGCGATAAAGTGGACCTCCACTCCGCAGCAACTGGGGGCACAGCCCGTGGTTATCGAAGTGTCCGATGCACGCGGTGGATCAGCCGAACAGTCCTTCTCGCTGTTAGTACTTTCACCCGCCGATAACGTAGCACCGGTGATTGTCAGCTCGGCCCCAACTGCCATCAAACTAAGCGGACTTAGCTATCAAGTGATAGCATTAGATTCAGACGGCGAACCACTGACGTACCGACTGACAGACTCACCTGCAGGAATGACGATTAGCCAAACGGGACTCATCAATTGGACCCCGACAACAAGCCAATTCGGCCCTCATTCCGTTGCTATTGAAGTGCTCGATTCGCGAGGCGGGCGGGATTCGCAAAGCTTTGTCATGGCCGTATTCGACAATCAAGATCCAGTAGTCACCAGCCCACCCATCATCACGGCGCAGCTTAACTCAGCGTATGCGTATCAAGTGAAAGTGACCGATTCGATCGATGACCTACTCTCCTTCAAGTTGATCGATGCGCCGGTTGGAATGACGATCAACGCTTCATCTGGCCTGATTCAGTGGGGCGTCACCAAGGCAGCGTATGAGCGAGAGTCGGTGACGGTTGGTGTTTTCGACGGCCGTGGCGGCATGGCCACACAAACGTTTGTCATTGCGGTGGCTGGCGGACAAAGTCAATCGTCTAACATCGCTCCGGTGTTCATCAGTATTCCTCCTTCGGTCGCTTCGGTCGGAACAACGTTATCGTACCATGTTCAAGCTCGCGATCCCGATGGTGATCCGCTGAACTATGATCTCCCATTGAGCCCACACGGAATGGTTATCGACGCCACAACTGGCCTACTTGGCTGGTTGCCGCAATCCAAACAAGCGGGCATGCAGCAGGTGGTGATTCGAGTTAAAGATGGACAGGGCGGAATCTGGCTCCAATCATTCCAAATCGATGTGGATGCATCCAACTCGGCACCGGCCATCTCTTCTTCGCCCGTGACCAACGCGTCTGTTGGTATCCCATGGGAGTATCGATTGCACGCGCAAGATGCGAATGGCGATCCATTGATGTTTGAGCTCGTGGCACCGGTTACGAACATGACATTAACACCATTGAACAACTCGGACAGCTCAGACGCCAAAGCGGTTCTGAGCTTTACGCCAACAATCGCTGGACCGGTTGATGTTGTTCTCGTCGCCAAGGATAGTCGAGGAGGCCGATTCGAACAGCGGTTCTCAGTCCAAGTCGCAGCCACGGCAGCCAACATCGCACCGATCATCCATTCAGTTCCTCGATTGACGGTTCCTGCGGGGCAGACGTGGATTTATCTCGTATCGGCCGACGATCCTAACGGCGATCCCATCACACTCAGTTTGCCTACGGCCACGGCTGGCATGACCCTCGATGCAGGGTTGCGAATGGTTAGCTGGACTCCAACACTATCGCAGCTTGGCTCGCACGCAATCGTATTGAATGTGGCTGACGGACGGGGAGGTACTACGTCGCAGAGTGTTTTGATACAAGTCGTTTCCAATTCAGACAATTCCACACCCAGCATTGTGTCGCCTCCGTCCGCCTTCCGAGCGACAGTCGGCGAACCTTTCAAATACGACTTGAGAGCGGCGGATGACGACGATGATCCGGTGGAGTGGACGCTCATCGAAGCACCGCACGGAGCTTCATTGGACCGTCGTTATGGAACGCTTCGATGGACACCGACGCTCGACCAGATTGGGCTTCAGCGATTCATGGTTTCGGCGAAAGATCCGTTGGGTCTCGAAGCGCTGCAGAGTTTTTCGCTGAATGTTTCAGGTGCCAACCTCGGCCCGTCGATCCTTTCAAGAGCACCCAGTGAAGCGACCGTCGATGACCGCTACGTGCATGGAGTTCGCGCGGTCGATCCCGAGAATGATCCGCTTAACTATGCGATTAAGACCGGCCCAACGGGCATGACCATCGATGCCGCCAGAGGCATCATTCGCTGGACACCGACTTTGGGGCAACTTGGCACAGCGAACGCGACGGTTGAAGTAACCGATTCGCGAGGAAACAAATCGACGCAGCGTTTTCAGATCAACGTCTCGCAAGTGGTTCGCAATCATGAGCCCATCATCACATCGCGTGCTAACTTCCGAGCACGGGTGGATGCGCTATACCAATACGACGTCAATGCAGTTGATCCTGAGAAGGACAGTATTGCTTATTCACTCGTTTCCGCTCCCGTTGGTATGCAGATCGACGCAGCGAGTGGTCTGATCACTTGGACACCAAGCGTTGCACAGGCTGGCAGTCACTTGGTACAAGTCGCCGCGCAAGACTCGGCCGGTGGTCGCAGCATTCAGCGATTTGCGGTGTTAGCTCGCATCAATCAGGCACCCGTTATTGGTTCGCAAGCGGTGACAAGCGTTGCATTTGGAGGAACCTACCATTACGACTTGCAGGCGGTCGATCCTGAGGGCGATTCACTCAGTTATGAGTTGGCAACCGGACCGACGGGCATGACGATCGACTCGCTTGGGCGAGTGGTTTGGCAAACGAAACAGGGCGTTCCTGTTTCGAATCCAATTGCGCTGCGTGTGACCGATTCCTATGGAGCGGTAGCCACACAAGTGTATGTTCTAGCAGTGACGCCCGATACGACAGCGCCGAAGGTCGAGTTGCGGCTCAGTGCCAATCCCGTTGCCTTGGGGCAAAGTACGGTCGTTGTGGTTCAAGCTAGCGACAATGTTGGGGTCGTAGGCGTGAGTTTGACCATGAATGGCAAGCCTCTGGTGTTGGATGCGAATCACTCCGTCACATTGCGAGGCGACATCGCTGGACTCTATGCACTCAAAGCTACGGCTCGCGATGTTTCCGGCAACGAAGGGTCTGCCAATGTTAGCATGCGAGTCTTTGACCCAGCGGATACGCTGGGTCCAACGATCCTAATTAACTCTCCAACATCTGACAGCAAGGTAACTACACTGACCAAAATTGTAGGCTCGATTACCGATGACAATCTACTATCGTATCGCATTGATGTAGGGCGTGCCGACTTGGTCGATATCAACCAACCCGAATCGGATGATTTGGATTATGTCACCATCGCCAATGGGCGTTCCAATGCGGTTGATGCGGTGTTAGCTACGTTTGACCCAACGATGCTAGACAACGATGACTATGTCGTGCGTATTCTTGCGAGCGATCTTGGTGGTAATACATCGACCAAGACGATTCCCCTGAGTCTTGACGGCAATTTGAAACTGGGTGAGTACAACTTGGATGTGACGGACCTGGTGATCCCGGTGGGTGGGATACCAATCACGGTCATGAGGTCATACAACACTAGAACAGCAAAGGACAATGGCGATTTCGGATTTGGGTGGGCGCTTTCGGTGCAGGATGCGAAGATTCGCGAATCGATCCCGGTGAATCCACTCGAGGAGCAAGGAGCATTCTTTGCTGCAACTCCGTTCCGTGAGGGGACTCGCGTCTATTTGACCAATCCAGAAGGGCGTCGTGTAGGGTTTACATTCCATCCAACAACGCAATTCAACCTTTTTGGAGGCGGATCTTACCAGCCGGCGTTTGTTCCGGACGCTGGCGTAAACGATACGCTCGATGTAGGTTCAATCCCCCTCCGCAAGATTAACGGTTCCTTTTTCGGGACGATCGGTGAACCTTTTAATCCGAGCGCCTATCGTTTGACGACCAAAGACGGAACGACCTACGAGTATGGTCAGTTCAGCGGGTTAGACAACGTTCATGATCGCAACGGAAATCGTCTAGAGTTTCGCGAGGATGGAGTTTTTGCGTCGAATGGTCAGTCGGTTCGATTTCTTCGCGATCCGCATGGTCGCATATCCGCGATCATCGATCCTGCGGGCAAACGACTTGCATACACATACAACTTGGCCGGTGACCTCATTGAGTTCAAGGATCAAGCTGGATTGGTCTCCAAGTACTCCTACCTTAGCGATCCATCACATTTTCTGAACAGCATCGTAAATCCCGATGGACATCAGGTCTTTTCCGCAAAATATGACGCGAAAGGACGCTTGGTGTCTTCGTCCAACGCCATTGGCGCATCTCTGCAAAACTCGTTCGATACCCAACAATTAGTTGAATCGACCACGGATCCACTTGGCCACGTGACTTCGGTCCAATTTGATGCTCGAGGCAACATCACACGCTCTGTTGGCCCGACGGGAGGCCCTATTTTATTGCAGTATGACAGCAACGACAATCTCATCAAAGCTGTCGATGAAGCAGGCAACTACGTCACCAAATCGTACGATGCAAAGGGGAATGTCAAGGGTATCACCGATCCGCTTGGGGCTGTTTTCACTAGTACCTTCAATGATTTTGGACAGGTAACTGCGACGATGGATCCGCTGGGTCGAAGCGTTCAGTTTGTGTACGACACCAATGGAAATCTTGTGCGATTCGTCAACGCCGCTGGCATAGTGACAACCTCGACATACGATCCTAAGGGGCGAGTGACAAGCATGACGGATGCCAACGGTAACCGTTCAGTCATAGGTTACGGAGCTGGCCCGCGAGCGACAAGCATACTTTTCTCTGGGAACCAATCCGCCAGTCCCTTGGGACCCCAGCCGTCTAAACAGTATCAGTACAACGACAACGGACAATTGGTCCAGGAGACCGATGAAAACAATCACGTTACCAGCTACAGTTACGACGCCATCGGACGGCCTATTTTCACTAACGATGCGGTTGGAGCCAACTATCAATATCGTTACGAGGGAAGTCTTCTAGTCGAGGGAACCGATCCTCTAGGACGTTCCACTCGACTTGAGTACGATGCCATTGGACGAAAGATTAGGGAGATCGATCCAACAGGCGGAATCAAACGAGTCAGTTACGATGCGAACAATCAAGTGACCGCGACTACGGATCAATTGGGACGCACGACAGCATTTGTATTCCGAGCCGACAGTCGACTGGAATCGGAAACGGACGCCGGTGGCAATGTCACACGATACGAGTATGATGCCGTTGGCCATCGCACCGCAGTGGTGGACGCTCTTGGCCATCGATGGACATATCAATATGACCCGATGGGGCGACTATTGCGAGAAACGAATCCGTTGGGGGCAAGCACCCTCTATACTTACGATTTAGTTGGCAACAAGACTAGCACCACGGACGCCAACGGTTCGACGACGCGGTATGGGTACGACAATCTAAATCGACTGATATTGACCATCGATCCCTTGGGAAATCGGAACTCGATCCAGTACGACAACGATGGACAGCCGATCAAGCTCATCGATGCGGCCGGTGGCGTTTCCAGTTTTGTTTATGACGGCATGAAACGAGTGGTTCGAGCTGTCGACCCGCTTGGATTTACGCGAGAACAAACCTTTGATGCGCACGGAAATAAGACAAGTGTAACAAACGAAGTGGGCGATACCATCGAGTTTACCTACGATGCGGCCAATCGCGGGATAAGTACCATCGATTCCAAAGGCAAAACGACACATCGCACCTTGGATGCCATCGGGAATACTGTCCGATTTCGGAACGAACTTGGCCAAACGAGTTCCTTTGAGTTGGATCCTCTGAATCGCGTTGTCTCGACGGCAACTACCGATGGTCGCATTCATCGAATTCGCTACGATGCAGTTGGAAACGAAGTTGCTTTTACCGACTCGCTTGGGAACACAACGAAAACCGAGTACGACTCACTTAATCGCATGTCCCGACAGACGGACCCGCTCGGCAACGCAACGACCTATTCGTACGACGTTATCGGCAACTTGACCAAGCGAATCGATCGCAATGGGCGCGAGGTTGATTTTGTCTACGATGCAGCCAGACGGCTGACCAACGAAAGGTGGTTGGTCGGCGGGCCAGTATTGAATAGCATTGATACCACATACGACTCGGTCGGAAACCGGTTGACAGTTAACGATTCGAAAAGCCACCTCACATTCACGTACGATGCGTTGAATCGCGTGGCTTCGCAAGACAACCAAGGGACGGTTGGTGTTCCACGTTTGGTTTGGAGTGCGCTTTACGACGTTCAGGGAAATATGCGTCGCTTGCAGGATAACTTTGACATTGTCTATGCAAGCGAGTTTAATGTCAAAGGCCGACCCTCGACCAGCACTCTAAGCGGTGGTGGCATTGGTCCAATCCGAGTGGACTTCGAATACGATCCAAAGGGAGTGCGAACATCCGCTGTTCGCTTCAATGACTTGACAGGGACTCAGAAAGTTGGTCACACGAGCTGGCTTTACAACAAACAAGGGCAGCTGACTGACTTAACGCACTTCAACGCTTTAGATGCAATTCTCGCTGATTATCACTATTCCTACGATCCATTGTTCCAGTTGGCCGAGGAATCTGGGACTGCCGGCGCGACATCTTATGCGTATGATTCAGCAGGCCAGCTGGTCTCAGCATCACCGTCGATCGGACCGGTGGAAGCATTCCAATACGATCGAAATGGGAATCGTTCCAGTCCGGGTATCGTCCTGGGAGCCAACAATCAATTGCTGAGCGATCGGGATTACCGTTACAGTTACGACAACGAAGGGAACCTTGTAACCAAAACCAAGTTGAGTACGAGCGATGTTACCACTTTTTCATACGATCACCGGAATCGAATGACGCGTGTTGAACAGAGAAATGGGGCAGGCGGCTCATTAGGCCGCTCGACCTATGCATACGATGCGCTCGATCGTCGCATTCTTGTTGACAGCAACGGTTCGGTTACTGCGACGGTCTATGTTGGTGATGCGCCCTGGGCCGATTTCGATGGCGAAGCAAAACTGAGTGCTCGCTATTTGCCCGGAGAGCAGACCGATGAGTTGCTTGCTCGGTATCGACCATCGGAGGGTATCACTTGGTACTTGGGTGATCGACAACGAAGCGTCCGCGATTTGATGAACAGCTCAGGAACGATCATCGACCATATTGCATATGGAAGCTTTGGCAATGTAACGTCGGAAACAAACGCGTCCGTGGGAGATCGATTCAAGTACACGGGCCGTGAATTGGATTCCTTAAGTGGCTTGTACTATTACCGAGCACGGTTTTTCGATCCAACCACAGGCCGATTTGTAAATGAAGACCCGAAGTCATTCGAAGCAGGCGACGCGAATCTACGCCGCTATGTTCGCAACGATCCGATAAATGCTACCGACCCATCTGGCACTCAAGCGATTTCAGAAGCCGACGCACTTGGGGCTTTCGTAAGCGTTTATGCAAACTTTGCCTTGACCTATGGCGCGGATGTGCCATTTACCTATCGGGTCGGGTGCAAACCTGGAATGTGTGGCATCAGCGGGAACGTCGACGGATACAGCTCTAGTTTGGGTGGAGTGCCAATCCCAAAATCAAAGAACTTATACTCGGCAGGTGGGGCAATAAGTAACAACAATTGGTCTGGCTCAGTGGGTGTCACGGCTGGATGGCTTAGTGGATCGGTTTCTGTTGACAAGAAGGGAAAGGTAACTGAGAGCGTTGGTTTGGCTGGTCCATTCTCGCCGACGTTTGGTAGTGATACGGCCGACATCCCTGACATCCCAAGCTTTCCCGACGACGGCGAGTTCTCATTGCTTGTAAAGTCGACGGCAACCAGCCCCCACTTAGTTATCAGCGGCGACCTAGCCATTTATGTGGGGGTCTCTCAGTTGTTGGCGCTCATCGCCAAGGTAGTGACCGCGGATGATTCGGAAACCGTTGTTCAAGTGGAATTCCAAGACAAACGAGACAATCCGAAAGCGGCAGTCAAAGCGGTCGGTTTCGCTTTGATACCACCAAAAAACTCACCGAGCCCGAATAGTTCGAGCGGTGGGGCCAGCGGTAGTGGCCCGAACACCAATCCACAACCTAACAGCTCCGATCCGAACGACGATGAAGATGAAGATGACGACAGCGACGATGGAGATGGCTCGGATGATACTTCCGAATCAGGGGATGGATCACTTGGAGCTATCGGTGACTATGTGTGGCGAGATGACAACGCCGATGGAATTCAAGCCGAACTGGAGCTCGGTGTAGGCGGTGTTCTGGTGAAGTTGTTCGCACCCGGTGCAGACGGGATCCGTGGTGGTAGCGACGACGTTTTGATCGGAAGTATCCACACTGACCTATTGGGCCATTACGTATTTCCGAGCTTGCCGCCAGGCTTGTACTACGTTCAATTCGACGTCTCAACGCTACCGTCTGGTTTTGTCCCCACCATTCCCAACGTGGGCAACGATGATCGCGACTCCGATGCAGACCGTTTTGGATTCGATAAGGTGACTTCGCTAGATGCAGGCGAAGTTGATTTGACACACGACATGGGAATTAAACGAGAGTAGGAATTGCGTCCTGCCTTTTTTTCCTTCGGGCTCCATGGGTTTGTTCGCCCTGGTTAGCTTGGAAACAGAACAATCCAGCAGGACAAGCCTGCGGTATTTCTGAATTCCACCGGCTTGACCGGTGGATCGTTCGGGTTTTTTGGCTACCCACGGAGTTAGAAGCGTCTTATTCGGTCGGACGCGACCGAGGAATTAGAAATAAGGGCTTAAGCGGTTGGCAATACGACTGCGAAAGTGCTACCCTGTCCATTGGACTTCACGGACACGGTACCGTGGTGGCTCTTGGCGATCGCTTGACATATCGATAGCCCGAGACCATGCCCTTTGGTTAGCCCTCTAGATGCATCGGCGCGAGTGAACCTGTCGAATATTTTTTCATGCATCTCAGGGGCGATGCCAATGCCTGTATCGATGACTTCAACCAAAACTTTGGCTTCGCAAATTTTCATGGAAACGGTTACGCCACCGAAATCATCTGTGTACTTTATGGCATTGTCGATGAGGTTGCCGAACATCATGGAGAGCATCATCGCGTCGCCGAGTACGATCACACTTTTCTCGGCAGGGCAGAATTCGAGCAAAAGCTGCCTATCTGCGATTGGTTTCCGGTGGTGAGCGAGGACGGAACTTATTAGATCCGTTAGGTCGATTCGATCGACGGCAAATTGGTCCATTCCATCATCGTGTCTAGCCAAAAACAGGAGACGCTCGACGAGTTCCGAAAGCCGTTTAACTTCCTCAAGGTTGCTTGCCAACGCTCCGCGGTAATCCTCAGCCGATCGTTCTTGTTTGAGAGCCAATTCGATTTCGTTCTGTATGATGGTGAGGGGAGTTCGCAATTCATGCGCCGCGTCCGTGACGAATTGACGTTGAGTCTCGTGTGATCTTCGGACTGGTTCAAGCGCCTTGCCGGTGAGATACCAGGAAATAGACGGGATGACAAAAAGGAGAACAACATTGAGTATGACCACTGCGAATTCGAGTCGATCGAGAGCAAGTTCATTTAGGTCAACAGCGACTTCCCTCCAATCGGCTTTCGCATCTTCGGGCGTCGATGACGTTAAAACGCGATCACTGACATCGTCATGGAACGATAGCTCCATCCATGCGACGAGTCCAAGGCTGAATGCCCAAAAACATGCCAAAAAAACGATCGAATAGATCAATGTCAGTGACATTCGAGCTCTACTAAACATCGTTCTTCTTTCGCAACACGTAGCCTGATCCTCTCATTGTATGAATAAGTTCAGCATCCGCTTCATTTATTCGAATCTTCTTCCTTACGTATTTAACATACGTTTCTACGACATTCGACAAACCGTCATAATTGCAATCCCAAACATGCTCCAGCAACCGCGTTTTGGTAAGTACGACATTCGGATAGCGCATAAAATATTCGAGCAATGCAAACTCCCTCGCGGTCAGCGATATTAGAGTGTCTCCGCGCACGACTTCCTTCGTAGCTGGATTGAGTTTGAGATCATCCAGAGCAAGAACGGCTGGATCTGCGGTTTTGCCTCGACGCAATAAAGCGCGAATTCTTGCGA
>JANLRK010000815.1:0-2034 GCA_031361585.1 Pirellula sp.
ATAATGGTGGCTTCCGTTAGTAGCTTGGGCCGCAATCGATGAACGGCTCCGTCGATGACCGCAGTTCGCAATTCAGGTAGTGTCAATCGTTCCAAGCCTCCTGCGCCGGAGACAGATGCTCTTAGGTAGACCAACATGATCATGCTCGTTGCCGCTGCCATTCCAAAGCATGCGATGTAACCGACTCCCACTGCGACCGAAAATGGAAATCCAAGAATCCACTGGCATAACACACCACCCGCGAGTGCTCCTGGAATCGAAAGGAACATCAATCCAGCATCGGCAATGTCAAAAAAAGTGGCCCACAACAATATCCCGATCAAAATTGTAGATATCGGAACGATCCACAACATCGCCAATCGAGTGCGAGTCGCATGCTCATATTGACCTGTCCATTCTAACCGGACGCCTGGCGGAAGCTTTACCCACCTTTCGACTACGGACTTCGCATGCTCAACAAACTCTACCGGATCGAGATCGCGAACATTGAGTCGAACAAAATTGCGTATCGATCCATTCTCACTCTTAATGGTCGCCGGACCGTCTTCATGACGCAACTGCGCGACCGTTGAGAGCGGTACCGTCTGGAAAGGCTTACCTGAGTCCCGCACATCGCCCCACTTGCTAAGATGACAAGGAATTGGAATCTCTAATAAGCCGGAATGGTTCATCCGACGAGTTGGATGTATTAGCAGGCGAATCGAGAGCAATCCGCTGTTGAGCGGCGAACCGTCGACTGTCTGCCCACGTGTTGCGGTCTCGAAGAGATGAGCAGCTTCATCGGAATCGATTCCATACTCCTGCTTTCGTTCAGGCTGAACCACCATGTCGACATAATCTTTGTCGCGAATGGGATCGGCCAAAACACCGACAGCCCCGGAAAGATCTTGAAGCAAATCAGCAATGACCTCGGAGGTATTGACTACGTCGTCGAGGTTTGGGCCAAGCACTCGGATGCCGACTTCAGAATTGACCCCTGTCGCTAGCATGTCAATGCGATTCTGAATTGGCTTGGTCCAAACATTGGCCCAACCTGGAAACTGAACCGACAAATCCATTTCGGCTGCTAAAGAATCCGATTCATGGGGCCATAACCAAATGCCCTTCGAAAACCTTTCCGTTAACGAACGAATGATCCGGTCAAATTTCGGATGCGGATCGATGATCGCAAGATTCGAAACCGACGGCATGCCGAGGTGGTTCTCGCCGTGGCTTATTTGCGAGTCTTTGACGGCATACCGCGCAGCCAAGACTTGATCTCTGCTTTGAGCGAGCGATTCATCGATAATCGCTTGTCTATGGAATACTTCATTCAGGATAATTTGCGTCCAGGTTCCCGCGCTCCGCGCATAGAGGACGGCATTTTGACGGGCAGTAAAAGAATGCGCATGCCGGTCGGCGATCGGCTTCAATCGAGACAGCAAGTCTTCGTCCAATGCAATAGGCTCTAAGCCCAGCGTTGCGCGAAATGCATTTCGTACGCGAATGCCAAGGGAAGAGGTTTCCAATTCCGAGTTGGGTTTCGATTGCAGCAAGTTTCTGCGGCCAAGTAACCTTTTCATTTCTATGACGATTGAATGTACGATACTACTATCGAGGCGTTGTGCCAGCCGAATCTGATCGGTCGGCGATTGCTGCGACGCAATTTCTCGGAGTTCGATTTCGGTCATAGGACGCTCAATCGCTCGTTGCCCTACCAGTCGCCTATTCAAATCAATGGCAATTTGGAGAGCAAGCACTCGCGATAACTCGGACTGAAAGGCCTGCCGGAGTTGCCAACACGTTTCTCGTTGAATTGCATCGAAGTGAATGAGTCCAGATTCAACGACTTCTTGAATCAGCGAAGGAGCGTCGGTCGGCGGATCGATCAGCTTCGCTTGAACCAAGGCGTTGAGGACCGCTGTCGCTTGCGCTTTGGCGTCTGCTGCTCGCAACCTTCGTCGTGGCCATAACGCATGCGACTGAAACTCGACCATGGTTTCAATCATGTCGAGCGGTGCAGGGTCAAATGCGGTATCGGCGCGACCGGCTTTA
>JANLRK010000817.1:0-9655 GCA_031361585.1 Pirellula sp.
AATCAGACATTGATCTCTGAGGTTTCCGCAGGTAGTCTTCCTAATTGTACGTTTGATACACAATTTTCGATAAATCAAAAAGAGGGGGCTCAATCGCAAATGCACTATAGTTTCAAAGGAAAGAATGCTTTGGTGACCGGGCTCTCGAAAGGCATCGGGAGGGCTGTTTCAATCGCATTGGCTCGGGGCAGTGCCAATGTAACGGTGAATTGCAGTGCGAGCAAAGATCAAGCGGAAGAGGTTGCCGGTGAGATTCGGAAGCTTGGGAGCAAAGCGATTGTGGCTGCGTGTGACGTATCGGATTTGGCTGCGGTAGAAACTATGGTTCAGCGAACGGTTTCCGAGTTTGGCAGCTTGGATATGTTCGTATCCAATGCTGTCTACAGCGATCGACAATTGATGGTCGAGGCAGATATGGTTGGTTTTCGTCGAACGATCGATGTGAGTATGTGGGGTGCGTTGCACGGAGTTCGAGCTGCGGCTCAACAAATGATCAAGCAAGGCAACGGTGGACGAATCACCGTCGTCAGTTCACCTCATTCGATCATTCCGTTTCCAACGGCGATGGCCTACAACATGGCCAAAGCCGCGATTGACCATATGGCCAGAACCGCCGCCATTGAACTTATCCAGCATGGAATTCGCGTCAACATATTTCATCCAGGTTGGATCGATACACCTGGCGAGAGAAAGTTTTTTTCGGAAGAACAACTAGCTGACGGTGCCGCGCAAATACCTATGAAGCGTCTAGGCAGTTCGGAGGAGATGGCCCATGGAATCTGCTTTACGCTGAGCGATGAAGCCGCCTACATGACGGGTACGACTCTGACGATGGATGGCGGAGTGGGATTGCCGTGGTGGTCCAAAAGAACCGAAGGCGGGCAGTAGGACACTCTTGCCGAACTTGCCGAGAGTGACTTTGCACTTCCCGGCCTCGAGCGCGCTAGCGTCTGGTTGTAGGCAAAAGCCGGACGCGGCTGCTTTCGGGCTGATGTTGAAATCGTCCTTGAACGCCATTTCTTGTGGATCAGCCAAATCTAAGGAACGGACGCTGGCAGCGTCCGCAACGTTGGCCGACGCTGCTAGCGTCAGCGGATAATCCCACGTATCATCAGTGGTCCGTGAAGTCGAGCCCCCAATCATCCCCATCAGAGGTGGAACTGTCGATGAAATCGCTTTTTCTTTTGGCTATGTTAGTTTCAAGCTTGGCATTTACAGTCACATCCGTGCGGGCTGAAAAACCCGCCGACTATGGTGCTCCTGAGGCGGGCAGTGTTCGAATCGTTCGCGATACGTATGGGGTGCCTCATATCATCGCCCGCGACAATCGAAGCATGTTCTTTGGCGTTGGATATGCCCAAGCCGAAGATCAATTGGAAAACTTAGCCATGAACTACTTGCGGAGCAAAGGTCGAGCATCCGAAAGAGAAGGCATGTCCGAGTTGCAGATTGACATCTTGATTCAATCGATGCAGATCCCACAACGCGCGCGCGAAGTATTCGGCCAACTAGATCCTGAAACCAAAGGTCAATGGGAAGGTTTCGCCGCTGGTGTAAATCATTTCATGAAAGAGAAAGGACCAGAAATTCCTGGCTGGATTGAACGGGTCGAGCCGCACGATGTCATCGGCTTTGCCATGTACATAGATACCATGTTCGCACTGAGTTACTGTCGAAGCGATTTGGTCTCCGGTGGTGTCAAACTGTCACAGAATATTCCGGCGGCCAATCTCGGTTCGGAGTTCGGATCCAATCAGTTTGCAGTGACGCCTAAGCGTTCGGCTTCGGGAGCATGCATGCTATCGATGGATCCGCATCTTCGATTGAGTAGTTTTTTCCGGTGGTATGAAATGCATCTCGTTGGTCCAGAAGTGAACGCCATGGGAGCGTGTTTCTTTGGTAGCCCTTATGTTTCGATGGGACGTACTGAACAGACGGCTTGGTGCATGACCGTAAATGGCCCTGATTTGGGTGATGTGTTTACGTTTCAAGTCAACCCCGAGGATCCAACTCAATACAAAGGAATCAATGGCTGGCAAAAGTTTGATATGTCCGTCAATACATTTAAAGTGAAAAGTCCCGATGGATTTGACCAGAAATCATTGCCATCGTTGCGTACAGAAGTCGGTCCAGTGGTGGCTGTGAAAGACGGAGTCGCGTATGTGTTCGCATTGCCCACGACGAATGAAACGAGTCGCGCTGACCAGTTGTACAAGATGATGCGAGCGACCACGATGACTGAGTTTCGCGACTCGCTAAAACCTCTGGGCTTGGTCATGTTCAATATCTTATATGCTGATAAACATGGAGATGTTTTCTATATCAGCAATGGTCGCGTTCCGAAACGGGACACACGTATTTCATCGGATAAGTTTCGTCCTGGCGATCAAGCCTGGGCGCGTTGGCAAGGATTTCACCCCATTGAAGAACTGCCGCAAGTGGCTAATCCATCGGCCGGCTTCATTCTCAATGCGAATAGCGGTCCGCAAAACGTAACCCCAGACGGATCGCCTAATCTAAAGGACTTTCCAGTTTACATGAACAATCATCAAGCCAACAGTCGATCCCGACGGCTTGATCATCTGCTTCGGGCTGACCAATCGCTGACGTTTGAGGAAATGCAAACCTATGCGACCGACACGATGGTCGAAGTCGACGAGCAATACATTGCGAAGATTTACGCCATTGCAGAACAAAGTGCGGGGGCTGACGCAGAATTGATTCGTCAATCTGTTGCAATCCTAAAAAAGTGGGATCGGAGAACGGATTTAGATTCGCGTGGCGCCGTTCTGTTCCACTATCTCGCGAACGACAGAGCATTCAATGCGGTTGTCAATGGAGACGAACCAGTGGCGGCCGTTCAAGGTTTTGTGAGAGTCGCGAAGGAGGTGCAACAGCAGTTTGGTTCAGTCGATGTTCCCTGGAAAGAATTTAGCCGAATTCGCCGTGGTAGCCTCGACATGGGAGTCGCCGGATCGGGTGGAGTTGGCAACAAAATCGGACCTGCATTGTGTCCGACCAACGGTGAGGTCAAGGATGGCAAACGCTATTGCGCTGGCGGATCCAGTTACGGCATGATCGTCGATTTTTCAGGGAAAACGAAGGCAATTAGCTGTTTGCCGTTTGGCGTTTCTGAGGATCCAAGCTCTCCGTATTTTGCGAACATGTTGCCGTTGTATTGTGAACGCCAATTCAAGCCAGCATGGTTTTTCTCGGACGAAGTCAAAGCAAATAGGAAGAGTGAAGTGACGCTAAAAACGTCGGAATAAACGGGAGCAGCGCGCCCCTCGGCAAATGTTCATAGTCACTCTCGGCAAGAGTGACCTACGGTAGGTCGCACCTGCCGGGCCTGCCGGGTGCGACTGAGATCTGCTAAGCATCCTACCCCCATCGTTTTGGCGCACCTCCAATTCGGCAACAGCGAGGTTCTAAACTTCTATGAAATTGCGATTATTGCTTTCGACTATTTGTACAATCGCATTTGCTTCCCAATTGCACGGCGTGCAAGATACGCCTGACACCAAAAACTCGACGACTAAGAATCGGATCAGGCCGGATGACCTCGGTCGAAAAATAGGGTCCGCAATCGCGTGGGAAAGCAATTACGACACGGCATTGGCAATGTCGAAAAAGACAGGCAAACCAATTTTTTGGTACGTGCAATCGGTGCCTGGAACCTTTATGGATCGCAAAGATGTTATCAACGACTACATGTTGGCAGGTCCATTCAGTTGGCCTTCGATTGTCGCGTTGATCAATCGGAATTGTGTCCCACTGAGGACCATACCGAATGCTGCACTTTCGAACAAATTTCAACTGCAGGTCTACAAGTTTGTTGAGCCGGGGTTTTTGCTCGTCCGGCCGGATCAAGAAGTAACGCTTCTGGCAAACCGTATGACTACGCTTCATCCCCGATGGATCTTTAGAATCTTGGCAGATGCCCTTGGTGATCGTACGAACTGGGAACAGAACAGTGGCAATAGAGTCGATTCCTTAGAAAAGAGAACTTGGGAAAAAGCAGCTGCATCCAATTGGCAACTGGAAGAGTCGTCCGTGGAGAACTTGCTTAAAAGCAATTCGATGGAGGCAAAACTACTCGCAGGCATGTTTGTGTTTCGAATGGGTAGGCAAGATGCTGCGAAACGTATCTGGCAAGAGTCTTCTTTAGCGCATCCCGATCATCCACTGGCATGGAAGGCAGCTTGCGAAGCCCAGGGAATTGGCCCGTTTTGCCGCGGGTTTGAAGTGTTCGATAGTTTGCCGGAATCTTCGTTTGCGATTTCAGACAAAATGGATATTTCAAGCGCTGCGTTGGCAGGAACGTTTTCCGAAGCTGAGTTATGGCAGCGAAGTGTAAGCTTTCTGTTGGGTATGCAGAGCGAACGAGGCGGCGTATTCGATAGTGACTATGATTTTGGTGGCATAGACAGTATGCCAAATGTTTACACGGCCGTGACCTCCCTGGTCGGGATGGCTTTGATCGAAGCCGAACGAAAATCCGTAGACCCGAAACGAAAGAAAGAAATCCGAATCGGCCTTGATCGGGCCGTTGCCTTCGTGTCTCAAGACCTCAATATGAACTTGAATGACCGCGATGAAATACTTTGGGCGCAAGCTTATCGAGTTCGTCTTTTGGCAGCGATGCAGAAGCAAGCAAACAACAACGGTATCTCGAGTTCATTGCAAAACGCAGTGCAGCAATTGGAGACTCTACAACTGCGCACCGGGGGTTGGTTTCATGAATATGCGAATTCGTTTGTGTCAGGTACAGCGCTGACGGCATTGTTCGATGCAAGCCAAGCCGGCGCGACGGTCGATAGAACCAAAGTCGGTTTGGGCTTGAAACGGCTGTCCTCTCAACGATATTCAAATGGGGCTTATCCCTATGCAACTCGCAAGGAAGCGGCAAGCGCCGAAGGAACCGAAAAAGATTTGGCTGCTGCCGGCGGCAGGATTTCAATCTGCGAATTGGCTCGTCGCCGTTGGGGCGAGGTTTCCGACGCCGAGTTCGTTGCGTCAGTGACCAAGTCAATGGACTACCACGATTTGTTGGCAAAGGGCTATAAATACGACAATCACACGTCAACGCTCGCTTACGGCGGCTTCTTCTTTTGGTACGACATGCATGCGAGGAGTGAAGCGATCCATTTGATTGAGAACCAGGTGGATAGGCAGAAACTCGCAGTGAAGCAACGAGAGTTAATTCTGAAGCTCCCTGAGATCGACGGTTGTTTCGTCGACTCACACGAACTTGGCCGATGCTATGGGACCGCGATGGCTTTATTAAGCTTGAGTCTGCTAGACCGGTGATTTAGACCATTTGCAATAGCGATCACAGTCATGCTTGAAAGTTTTGCTTTGCCGAGGCACCGTTGAGGGCGATGATGGCCCAAATACCAAACGGCATTCCAAGAACATAACAGGAACTTAGGCAGGGAATGCACATGACGATTGCTCCGATTTTGGCAATGCCTATCCCCTTCATCCGAAGCATATTGATTCCTGACCAAACGACCAAAATTTGAAGAAATCCCGAAATGGAAGTTACGATAAGTAGCCCCCAATAGCCAATGTAAAACCCGCCACGTTCGGCGTCCGTTGCGTTCGGGGGAGGTGCGGCTTTGCCGCTGAGAAACTGAATGACCCCGCCTGCGAAAGTCAAAAGCGACCATCCGATTCCTAATACTGCTAATACGATGAAAAGGATCCCAAGAATGGTGAATTGAGTAGAGGATCCGCTTCCATTAGAACCCGCTGGGTTGGAATTCTGCGGGCTGTAGGGATTCGCATTTTCGAACTGGGAAAAAGACATTTGGGCTACTACTTCTTTCGTTCTAGATCTTTGGCTTAGGCTGATGGACTGGCTTGGTAACTGCTTTTTTGAAGTCCGGCATGGGACAGCCGGACCTACGTGTCCCTGCGACGGCGTTGTTCGTTGGCGCTGCCGCTTTTAAGTTTCGGCTTGGTCATTAAGAGGCGATGGCTTTCAGGTCCCAGTAAATCGTCCAATCGCGATCGCAACTCGGGCGCGATAGCAATTTTTTGTTTTTCAGATTTTACGTGAACTGTCTCGCCCGTCCCAAGTCGGACCGCCACGAACACATCGCGCTGCCCAGGATAGCCTTTGAGTATCTCTCGGATTTTTTTGATCAACTCTGGTTTGTGCTTGGACTCGTCGTAGAGGATATGAATTCCCGTTGTGAATTTGGTGTCGGCCTCTTCGATCGGCATTAGCTCATTGACGATGAAACTGACTTCATCTTCTTCGCCTTTCTTGTCGACCGTGCCACGCACGAGGACAACGGCATCCTGTTGGATAAGTTCGCCGTATTTTTCGTACCCGTCTGGCCAACAAATGCTTCGAACGTACCCGTCCATATCCTCCAAGTCGAAATTTGCGTATTTGGAGGATTTACCGGGCTTTGGATTGCGAGTCTGAGCAATCTTGATCGAAGAGATCATGCCCCCCATCAACACTTCATCGCGATTTTTGGCGCTCTTTACGGTCGACGATGTATGAGAACAAAACGCCTTCAAAGTCTGGTCGTACTCGGATAGCGGGTGGGCAGACAAGTAAAATCCGAGCACCTCCTTTTCCATAACCAGTTTCTCTTTGTCCGGGTATTCAGGCACATCTGGAAGAGTAATTTTTACCTCTTCTACCACCTCTTCAAAATCGTCGAACAAGCTCATTTGGCCGCTCTTCCGATCCTTAAGCTTCGATGCACCACCTTGAAGGGCTTTTTCAACGACAGCCATCATTTGCGATCGTCGCGCGCGGAAGCAATCCATGGCGCCAGCTTTGATGAGGGACTCAATGGCAGCCCTGCCGCATTGAGAGACGTCGACTCTTTCGCAAAAGCTGAAGATGTCCTTGAATGGCCCGTTCTTGTCTCTTTCTTTGGCGATGGCTTCTGCAGCGGAACTGCCGCAGCCCTTCACTGCAGATAACCCGAAGAAGATCTTGCCGTCTCGCACGCTAAACTCGGAGCGGCATGAATTCACGTTAGGATACTCCACGGAAATGTTCATTCGCTGGCAGTCTTCTAAATGCTCAACGAGCGAGTCTTTTCTCTTGAAGTTTCGGCCCGGAATATCGCCCGTCAGCAAGGCCGCCATAAATTCGACTTTGTAATGCGCCTTGAGGTAAGCTGTCTGGTAGGCGATTAGTGCATAAGCGGTCGAATGGCTCTTGTTGAAACCGTAGCCCGCGAATTTGAGGATCATATTCCAGAAGTCCTCGGCCTCCTTTTTAGTAAGCCCCTTTTCCTGGCATCCGCCAAAAAATTTCTCCGCATTGGCGGCGATGAGAGATTCTTTTTTCTTGCTAATCGCCTTGATACAGGTGTATGCTTTTGCCAACTCGATACCACCGAGCCCGTTCAGAATCCGCATGACCTGTTCCTGGTAAACCATTACTCCATTTGTTTCAGCGAGGATTTCCTCGAGAACCGGATGGATGTATTCCGCCTGCTTCTTTTTGTTCTTGACGGCGACATACTCATCAACCATTCCGCCCTCCAGCGGACCCGGCCGATAGAGTGCATTGGTTGCGATGATATCGCTGAAATGATCCGGCTTCATTCGCTGCAAAAGGTCTCGAATACCTCCACTCTCCAGTTGAAATACGCCCTTGGTTTCGCCTCGCTTTAACAAGTCAAAAGTGGCGACGTCGTCGAGGGGGAAATCAAGCGGATCGATCCTTTGGCCGGTGGTCTGTTCGATGAGGTCCATTGACTTGGACAAGATCGTTAGATTACGAAGCCCAAGAAAGTCCATCTTCAATAGACCAGCCGCTTCAACGTCACCCATCGACCACTGCGTAATAATGTCTTCTTTGCCTGCGACTCGCATCAACGGAACGTACTCGGTCAGTGGCTTGTCGGCTATTACGACAGCAGCCGCGTGAGTTCCAATATTGCGCGCCATCCCTTCCAACTTGCTCGCAAAATCAATTACTTCACGAACATCCGGGTCATTGTCGTAGAGTCGTTTTAGGTCTTCGCTATCTTCGAGCGCACTTTTGATGGTAACCTTGGGATCATCTGGTACCAACTCGCTAATTTCCGAAACGCGGCTGAGCGGCATGCCTAATGTTCGCCCTACGTCTTTGATCGCGCCACGAGCTTTGAGTGTACCGAAGGTCCCAATCTGCGCAACGTTGGCTTCGCCGTATTTTTCCTTGACATAGCGAATGATTTCGCCGCGGCGCTCTTGGCAAAAGTCGATATCGATATCGGGCGCTTCCAGCCGGCTTTCATCGAGAAATCGTTCAAAAAGCAGGTCGTATTTGATGGGACACACGTGTGACAGATACGTAGCGTAACAAACGAGTGCGCCGACACCGCTCCCCCTCGCCGTTGCCGGTACGTTGATTTCGCGTGCATAGCGAACGAAGTCCCAAACAATTAGAAAATAGTTCGAGAACCCGAGCTTGGAGATTACTCCCAGTTCGCGATTGAGCCGGTCTAGTACCACTTGAGCCAATTCGCCGTCCTTGCACATTTCCAAATTCTTGGCATACCGATCCCGAAGGCCCTGCATACAAAGCTTCCGCAAGTAATCGTCTGGCGAAAGATCAGGCTCAGGGATGGCATAGGATGGAAAATTGCGCGAGCCGAGGTCTAAGTTGATGTCGACAGAATCCGCGATCTCCTGAGAGCGAGCGACCGCGTCAGCGTGCCCGGGGAAATGGCTGTACATCTCTTCTTGTGAGCGCAGATAGAACTCGTTGCCCTCCATCTGCATGCGGTTGCGATCGGTCCGAAATTTGCCCGTACTAATACAAAGCAAGACGTCTTGAACCTCGGAGTCCTCTCGGTCGACGTAATGGGCGTCGCTGGTTGCAACCAAGGGGATTCCAACGCGATTTGCGACATCGATCGCACCTGCCATTTGCTGACGCTGGATTTCCAGTTTGTTGTTCATGATCTCGATGAAGAATCGATCTCCGAACACCCGTTCGAACCATTGAGTGACTTCGATAGCTTCTTGGATTGCTGAGTCGGTATCGTACCCTTTTAAAATCGCCCGCGAAAACTCGCTCGACACGCATCCGCTTAAACAAATGATTCCTTCGCTATGTGCCTCAAGTATTTTCTTGTCGATTCTGGGTTTGAAATAGAAGCCTTCTAAACTCGCGGCTGACGCAAGTCGAATGAGGTTTTTGAATCCTGTTTTGTTCTTTGCTAGAAGCGTTAAGTGGAATGATGCTTCTTTTGAGGAAGCGGCATCTTTTTCGAAACGGCTGCCTGGAGCAACATATGCTTCGTAACCAAGAATCGGATTGATGCCCAGTTCCTTGGCTTTGCGATAGAACTCAAGCGAACCGTGCAAATTGCCGTGGTCGGTAATGGCTAACGATGTCATGCCATGTGACTTGGCCCGCTTCAGCAGTTTGTCGATAGGGCTTGCGCCGTCGAGCAGACTGTAGTGACTATGGCAATGGAGGTGCGTAAATGGTCTTGGTGAGTCGGTGGTCATGCGCGGAATCGGAGTCAAGTAAAACGACGGAAAGAGCCATGAAGTGATGCAGTGTCTTGGGCTCAAAGAGTAGCTCGGCACTCCGTGCCGAGAACACCGAGCTAATGCTTGTCGGCGATGTTACGGCGGCGGAAAAACGGCACGGAGTGCCGTTCTACACTCGCGGCTATTG
>JANLRK010000035.1:0-2295 GCA_031361585.1 Pirellula sp.
TTTGTGTCGAATTGAAGGCCCTGAAGATTGACTGCAGTTGCACCACCGCTGTCCGTAAACCTCGCGTAAAATTTTTGTATCGCAACTAGTTTTTCGTTGGTCCAGTCACGCTGAGTCGTATGTTCTGAAAACTGAATGCCGGTCGGCAAGAGGATTGCGTGCTTGGAAATCTCCTTGGCGGAATTGAGGTACTTTTGAATCAGTGCAGGGGAAATAACTAATGCACTACCAACGTTTGTAAAGCCTTCGCCGGCTGCGCTATCCGATGGAAATTCGCTTGCTGGCTGCAAGCGAACTCCCGTTAGATCTTGAATGCTGTAGGTGTACTCTGCATTGTTTAGCCGTCGCAATACAACAGGTCCAGGATCACCGGAATTGGATATCGCAACCGCATCCAAGAGGGTTCGTACCCAGCTTCGAATGGACTGAAGCTCCTGTTTGGTTGGTTGGCGTTTTGCATCTTTGGGTGGCATCTCGCCATCATCAAGCATTTCTAAAACGCGCAGCCATGGAGTTACATTGCCTCGAATGTCATCCACGGAGCGAAACTGCTGTAAATCTAATTCCCCTTGGTTTTCCGTCGTTGAGTGGCAACCGAGACAAAATTCGTTGACCAGGGGCTTTTGAATGGAGCTGAACTGGTCCTGTAATGTTGCAAAGGAAACAGGCTGTTGAGAAAACGCTTGTGGCTCTCCAAAAATGATGCCGATGATAACAACAATCAAAGCGACATAAGACGCGTCCACTTTTCCAAAGGGGATTCTCAAGTACGATCTTTGGGTGAAACTAAGGCGAGTCAATGGAAACTCCGGAGTAAGCGTTTAGAGCCGCTCAAGGTGGGATGTCTGAACATTCTAAGCGATAGGGAACAAGAATTCTACGTCGCGATTGTCCAATTGGTAGCGGGAACACGTAGTACTCCCCGATGGGTAAGCTGCGCTGCAGTGTAAGCTCACAGTAGGCCGCACCTGCCGCACTTGCCGCACCTGCCGGGTGCGACTGCGTAGCGGTGTGCAGAATGTGTTCTGATGTCATGCACGACTTTATTCAAGTCAATTCTACCCAGAGCGACTCAATATCCTTGAGCTTTCTCTGCACAGTTCGTGTGCTGCATAGAAGCATCTCTGCGATCGCAACCACGGACGCACCTTGTAGCTTCAACAGCACGACATCGCGAGAGAAGTCATCGGGGAGAATGGTTAGGACATGATTAAAGAGGTCCGAGATATCAACGGGCGTTTCCGGGCAAATGCTTGCGTCGACTGGTACAGAAAATTCAGCATTGTCCGCATTGTTTTCCAACTCCGATTGCTGCGATGTCCAAACTTTCCCGCCGCGCTTCTCGGCCATATGGTACTTAAAGTGATCGTTGGTTTTGCGAATTGCAAAAGTTTTTAGCAGTTTCCACAACTCATTGTTGTCCTTCAAGTCTGGAAATTGTCCGTCTGAAGCCCGACGCACGAAGCTGCCAAAAGCGCTCATTGCAATATCTTCTTCGTGGCCAATCAACCGGGGCGAATTGTTAATGCGTCTCAAAATCAAGGCTTTGATTCGTGCAAAGTAGGTTCGCCACAAGAGTTCAACAGACTCTTGCTCTCCATTGAGCAAAATGCGAATTTCGTTTGCGCCGGAGTCACCATCCGGTACACTGTCTATTTGGGACATAGAAAATTTCCAATTCCGAGCTGGCAGAGGCAGACCGACGTTGTCGGATGTTACTCGCAATTGAATTCTGGCACAACTCGGACCGAATGCGGACAACAAATCTCGCAGATAGGCCTTGGGCAAGCGATTCGCGGCCAAATGGTAACAAACGCGATAGATCGAAGGGCGCTTGTCGCTTTACCCGAACTGGTTGCACGTATTCCAGTTAATCAAATCGGGTTGCTACTGCCCGCTGTCCAGAAGTGCAGTGGCAAATGTGCAGACTAGACTTCCTCATAGTTCTATGTCAAAGTTCTATGTCGATTCCATCATCGACTATTCTCGCAGTATTGAGGATATCCGGCATGACGCGCAAACCAACGAGGCCAGGACAAGCATGTCCAGGCCCAAGCCATCTGTGGCACGAAAGCCCAGTTGATCTCCCCGCTTCCTCACGAGTATTCGACCCCGCCACGCCATTTGCCTTTGCAAGTGCTCTCGCCAGTTTGCCATAATCTCCTTCATCTTGAATAAACGGCGACGCAAGCCTCGGGGGAAAGCTGAACCTCTTGGACATGTCCAAGAGCAATCGATTGCAAGAACGAATTTGGCTTCCGGTAATGTACCCATCCGTTCCCCAATTGTTCATTG
>JANLRK010000037.1:0-9716 GCA_031361585.1 Pirellula sp.
AGCCATTCCCCTATCCAATTGCTAGCGTTTTCCGAATCGCGCAGATCGGCATGACTTGCACAACCATTGTTTCGGAACGACACAATTGTTCTGATAACTATCTCCGCTAAGAGTGGGAACGTTTCGCTAAGCGGTACAACCAGTAACGGGCATGCGACGCTATCCGGTTGATGTGTCTTTCTGCGTTTCGCTAGCGGGCATAACGCGATTGCCGAAAAGTAACAGCGTGACGACGGCAATAATTGCAAAAACGGATCCGAGCAGCAGCGCGGGCGAAGCGCCAAAACGGTCCCACACCATTCCTGCACCCAAACTCGCAATGAAGGTAGTCAGCCCTGTAAGTCCATAGAAAATCCCCATGGCAGTGCCACGTGATTCGCGTGGTGCATGGTCGGCGATGAGCGCTTTGCCAACTCCCTCGGTCAGAGCCATGTATACACCGTAGATCGCCATCAGCGGCCACATGCCCCAGCCTTGAGAAGCTGGCAATAGTGCAAACCCCGCGTAGACGAATGCATAAATAATCCAGCCCACGACGATGATGCGCCATCGGCCAATGCGGTCGCTCAACGCACCAGCTGGATAAGACAATAGCGAATACAATAGGTTGTAAAACGCATAAACCATCACGACCGCCCAAGGTGAGTAGCCCAGATCGCGAGCTCGAAGCAAAAGAAACGTGTCACTGCTGTTTGCAAGTGAAAACAAAACCAAAATCGCGAGTACGTACCAATACGAAGGAGGCAGACGTGACCAACTTTTGGTATCGCCAACGGGTGCTGACTTGGTGGATGCCTCCGCTGGAATAGGCTCGGACTCGCGCACCAAGAATGTCAAGATGAGCGATGCCAAACCCAACACCGCCCCGACACCAAAAATTGCTCGGTAAACCCAAGCAGGCGTTTCTGTCGCGGTATTTAACACCTGATTCGAGACGTTTGATTGTGGTGTACCAGTAAGCCACCAAAGCAGAAACGCGGAGAGTAGCACACCCACTATTGCACCTGCGGTGTCAAATGCTCGGTGCAATCCAAAGGCTTGTCCTCGCTGCTCTGGTGACACAGCGTCTGCAATGAGAGCGTCGCGCGGTGCACCTCGTAGTCCTTTGCCAAATCGATCGAGAAGTCGACCCCCAAGAACCAACGGCCATACCGTCGCCGATGCGATGATTGCCTTTCCAATGACCGGCAACCCGTAGCCCCAACGGATCCACCAAACCCTACCGCTTTTTTTCCCTTTGCGGTCGCTTCGAATTCCAGCCACCGCCGACATGAATGCGACCACTAGAACTGCTGCTCCCTCCATCGCTCCCAACTGAGTCTTAGACGACCCAAGTACGCTAATCATAAAGAGCGGCAACAGCGGATATACCATCTCGCTCGATACGTCCGCAAAGAACGAAACCAAGCTCAGTAGCCATACAGACCGCGGCAAAGGCTTTGGCATTTGACTTTTGGAGGGCAAACGGTCAATTGGCATTGAGAATCATCCTGACATGGAACATCAACTAACACCTCGAAAATGGAAGAGGGACTTGGACTTTTTAAAGTCGGCAGTCCGATCGCGAGACTCCTTGGTTACAATGCGGACTCACAGCGTTCGCGCTCAACCGCTGAATATCCAACATCGCGACCTATCTTTGGAATACTATGCATCCTACCAACATTGATGAGATCCATGAGATTTTAATTCGACTTGGCTTTGCTATGGTTTTGGGCGCGATTTTGGGAATTGATCGCGATATGCATTGCAAACCGGCCGGGTTACGAGTCTTATCCATGGTGTGCTTAGGCTCGTGCGCCATCATCATGGTTAGCATTACGACTATTTCCACCGTTACAGGGGCACCAGGAGACGGACTGCTGCGAACGGTTCAGGGAGTACTATCGGGAATAGGTTTCCTGGGAGCTGGCGTGATCATGCGGACCCAAGGGACCGATCAGGTGCACGGACTAACCACCGCCGCGTCGATTTGGCTGAGCGCCATTCTCGGAATGATCTGCGGTGCAGGCCAATGGCTTTTGGCCACTTGTCTTTTCCTCTTTGCTTGGTGCATTTTAGTTTTCGGTCGTTGGGTTGAATTAAGAATTTTGAAGCTATCACAACCAAGCCCTAAAACTGTTGAGGCGATAGAGCCAAATCAGACAAATTCAACTCCCTGAGATTCGTGGCAAGCATGAAAAGACGCCCCAGCCTGAGGACAGGCCCGAGCGATTTACCAGATACCTGCTTCTTCCAATTGCTTGGTAGCTTGTTCGGCCCAACCTCGATTAGCCGCAGGCGAAGCCGGGCTAGGATGTAGGATCTTGCGAACGGCTATGGATTGAAGGTTAGCATGCGAGTTGCAGACACGTTTCAAACAGTCTTGTGCATAGGCACCAACGCCGACGGCGAATTCGGGTTTGAGCAACAGGAGTGATTTTTGCAAATGCTCATCGCATAGTGCATCGAGCTCTTTCATTTCGGAGGCAGGAAGTTTGTCCGGCGTGACGTTTCGGGCTCCTTCGTCCATAAAGACTAGCGGGCAATAGTTCGAAACAAAGTGTTCAGCGAAGAAGTCTTTTGCTGTGGGGAATCGTTCTGAAAAGAGTCCCCACAAACGTTTTCCGGAGACTTCACTTCGAGTACACGCAAAGCCCTCGATGGGTCTTTTCGGATGTGCACGGTTGGGCTTTCCGATGTTCGACTCGATCTTGAGATAGTTTCGAACGGCATCGATCTCGCCGAATGGAACACCGGTTTGAGCCATTCCCCAAGGACCAGGGTTCATACCCAAAAGGAAGACACGACATGGACCGCCGCCGTACCAGTTCAAGTACGTTTCTTGTGCGGACCAAGCGTAGTGAAGGGGGTTGTAGACCCAAGTAGCAGGCGAAGAAAATTGGAGCAAGTCCAGTCTGGATCGAAGTTGCTTGGCGGCTGCAATCAAGCCTCGTGAGGTTTTGTTCATAGGTGTATTGTAAAAAACAAAAACACCCTGCCATTTGACAGGGTGCTCTTGGTGTGTTTAGAAACCGCCTTGTCCCGTCCATTTAGAACGTAAAGAGCATGTCACCACCCACGGCAGCTTGGCTCGATGCGTTGTTTTCGTTGAATCCGAATCGTTGACGATCCCAGACCCACCGAACTTCCGGACGGAAAGTCAAATTCGCATTTCTACGATAATTGATACCGGTCGTATAGTTGAAGTTGTCGTCATTTTTTCTCTGATTGCCGTTGGCATCAGTAAAGAATGCACCTCCAAAATTGAACCATTCAAATCTCTGACCGATCGAGACCCGATCATTCAATTTGTAGATCAGATAGTTGATGTTTCCAAAAGTATTGCGTTGAACGGTTCCAGTGTTATTGGTCGTGTACAAAACGTCCGATTGTGAGATAAAGGTTAACTTATCGGTGAGAGCTGCTGTCAGTATAACGTTTTGAAGACCGCCACGTTCGCCCACTGCACGGTTACCGTCGCCAATTCGTCCCAGACAGGTAGAATACAAGAAAGTAAAAGTGTCATTAATCTTTTTCTTGAATCCGCCGAGGTAGGAGTCGCCATTGTCCTGGAAACCGCTGTCCCAACCCATGACATATCCGTTGTACAATTGAGTGTCCGCATCCACATTGTAAGTGGTCAATGCACCCGTGTGAGTAAACGGTTCAGCGTTGTAAAACGTAAATTGACGGCTGTAAAAGAAGTTGCCCGTGGCTTGAACTACTTCGTTTCCGCAGATGGTGTAGAAATGCCCTAGTTTGACGCTCAAATCGCCCATTGCGACTTCACCGTACAACTGCGGCATAGCATGACCATAACCTAGGTTGGAATTGCCTGCTCCATTGGTTCCATTATCCCAAGAATTGTCCCAGTGATTGTTTGGAATACCGAAGGCTTGAGTGTCAGGTCCGTCCGTACCATAGATGTAGTCGACGCGTCCGCCAAATCCAAGTCCTTCGCTGCCATTGGCGACTTTTTCCGCATAGAACCACTGTTGTCCCAATTGAACTCGACGAGGGTAGGTGTTGAAACTGTTAGGGTTCGCTTTGCTATGATATCCAACGCTTGTCCAACCACCGACGTTGAAGCCAGCGATTCCCTTTGGCGCTAATTTCCATGGGTCGCCGAGCTTGCCGCTACTACCACCTAATAAGCCTAGGCCCAGTAGGCCGCCGGATCCGCATCCGCCGCCACAACCGCCATCGCAAGCGCCGTTGCCACAGCCGCAGCTACCTAGGCTGTCGCAGCTGCTGCCTTTGCCGTTGCAAATGTCTGCGACGTCACAGGATGAGCCTTTGTCGCAGCAGGCAGAGGATGGGGCTTTTGAGTCACTCGCCGATGCGACTGGCGCAGGAGCCTGGGCTCCGTCTTGGTAGTAACTGTAATAAGAAGCAGGGTAATATCGGGGAGCTGTTCGGTTAGTTTGACCGAAGGCCGTTCCCGCACAGCAAGCGCTAGCAATCATTGCTGTCAGCGCGAATTTGCTCATTTTCATAGTTCTGGAACTCCTATCCTGAACAAGGGTGGAACGCGAAAGCGTTTTTAAACGGCCTAAACACAAAGGGCCATTCACGTTTCGTAGCATTCACGGAAAGGACTGGAAGCGTCATGCCTCTGAGGCTGAGAGTTAGCCGATGGTCCATCCGTGAACCCTATTCTCGGTTCTTTATCGGAGAATCCTGTTCAAGAAATTCACGCGAACACTTTGGACTAGGACTACTAATACAATCCGTAAGCGCTGACCTGTTAAACTATTCCGGATATACTGAGAATGCCGCCATGCTTTGCCCCGTAGCATAGCCCCTTGAAAAATTAGATTTCCCAGTCGCACCCGGCAGGTGCGACCTACCGTAGGTCACCCGTGCTGCGAGTGACCTTACTAGTGAAACGGAATAAAAAAGGAATTCATGCAGGAATTTGACTACCAACTGCGACCGCGAATCATTTTCGGTTCCGGCGTTGTCGCGAGATTGGGGCAGCTGGCCCGCGAACTGGGTTGCTCTCGCGCATTGGTCGTAAGTGACCCTGGCGTTGTGAGGGCAGGACTATACGACGCAGGACAGGCAAGTCTGGCAAATGCTGGAATCGAAGTAAAGGGCTTTCACGACTTGTCTGAGAACCCAACGAACTTGCATGTCGAACGCGGATTGCATTTGGCTAATGAGTTTCGCCCGGACTTGCTCGTCGGGCTCGGCGGCGGTTCAAGCATGGATTGCACGAAAGGGATCAATTTTCTTTATTCATGTGGCGGCAGCATAAACGACTATTGGGGTGTTGGCAAAGCCACGAAGGATATGTTGCCGATGATTGCTATTCCTACGACTTCCGGAACAGGCAGTGAGACGCAGTCGTTTGCATTGATTAGCGATGCAGAGACCCATGTAAAGATGGCTTGCGGGGATGCGCGGGCCGCCTGCCGTATCGCTCTGCTGGATCCGATGTTAACGCTGACTCAACCACCCGCCATCACAGCGTTGACTGGCATTGATGCGATAACACACGCTTTGGAAACGTTTGTGTGCACTAAACGAAACCCGATTTCGGAATGCTATTCACGCGAAGCTTGGCAATTGCTCTCCCTAGGGTTTACTCAGGTCCTTCAGGATCCGAGCGACATCGAAGCTCGAGGACGTATGCAGCTAGGAGCTTGTTTCGCTGGCATGGCTATCGAGGCCTCCATGTTGGGCGCTGCGCATGCGCTAGCCAACCCGCTGACTGCAATATTAGGTGTCGCGCATGGACAAGCGGTAGGGCTAATGATGCCGCATGTCGTTCGATACAATAGCCGAGTCGTCGAAAAGAATTACCTGGAACTTGTCAACCTATTACCCGACAGTATGACCTTCGGCAACGGACTGTCTGCCTCCGAAAAAGTCGCACGAGTCTTTACCAAATGGATGCAGCAAGCTTCATTGGCGACGACGCTAGAAACACTTCCTCAATGGCCAACGGAATTTCTTGAAGAGCAAACCGACAATTTGCTTCGCGAGTTGGCCAACTCTTCCTCAAAGCAATGGACCGCATCGTTCAATCCGAGATCCGTAACCGAATCGGACCTACTTGCAATTTATCGAGCAGCTTATTCTAACGTCGATTTGGAACCTTGATTCTTGACACAGGTGGCACTTCATTGGAATCCGGTTTCGAGGTCACTTTTCGAGAAGCTACGTTTACAGGCAATGCTTGTACATAACTGGACGAAACTACTTTGGAAGTTTCGCTCGACTCGGACTCAGACGCCTCAAATTGAAGGCTTGGCGTGCTGAGCTGCGATGGTGTAGGTCGATTAGGTCGGTTTATCGGGAACACGCCATCCGCCCGCGAATCTGCTTGATCGGTTGGTGCTATCCGAAGTGCATTGGTGGACACCTGACGATCGCTAGACAACAAGATACCTTCCATCTTCCGCTTCGTCCCTTGGAAACTCGCATCGTCCTTAAACGGATCCACTAAAACATCCGGTAGATTTGATTCCAGAGATCTCGGATTCGATGGTTCAGGACGTGATGACTTCGGAGCCCAAGCTGGTGGCGTATCCGGTAACACCGATGGAGTAGATTTGACTGTATTGGGTTGATACCTGTTTGTGGTAGGCGTTTCAGCAGCAGGAATTCGATTATGTTCTGTCGCTGGTTTTCGTTGATCAAAGGGAGCCTTTTGTATCATCGGTTCCGGCGCGGGAGGTAATGGAAGCGGACTTTTTTGAAGCGTGTTGCCAACTGGCAATTGCATTTTTTGTGATGGCGAGATCGTAACGATTGGGGGTGAGGAACTGTTCAGGTGATTGTTCCCCACGGAGCCGTTAGAGAATTGACTTGGATCGATCGGGAAGGGACGGGGGGGGGCCATTCGCGACTGAGAGATTTGAGTCGAATCGTTACCAATAGGCTGCTGAACAGAAATAGATTCACACCCACAAGTCGGGCTGTGCGACGGCTCACAGCCGCAGCTTGGAACTCGAGCCAACTCGCAGCCGCACGATGCTGCGCGGTCGAACTTCTTGGCCTTCGCCTCAATGCGATCCCCAACTCGATCAAAGTGGCTCAGTAGCATCTCACCCATCGAGGGCTTGGGAACACACTTGGTACATGGGCTTGGGGCGAGCCTATGTCCGTTTTGAGATTCGCATCCGCAGCTTGGTGACGCCATGTTTGCGCATCGATCGCATTGTTGACTATAAGCTGAATCGGCAAACAAGCTGGCAATTGTACTTACTCCAAGTCCCATAGTCAGCTGAGCAAGCATTCGAGCAAATGAAGCTCGGATAGGCTTCTGTGTCGGATTGGCTAGCGATGGCATGAATGCAGATTCCTTTGACAAGTCTTGGGGCAACAGGATTGACTTTTTGTTGCCGCGGGGTTTCACTACACGAAAAGGTTCATCGAACCGTCAGACACGGAATCCCCAGAGCTTTCGCTAAAACCCTAAAAGTCAGCCTTGTTTACCCTGATTGCCAATAATGTGCACACGGAGAATTCCAACCGTCGGCTTTGGCTCTGGGTTAAACGATTGGTGTAGCGTGGGCAATTGCTGAAAAGTCAGCCAAATCACGACTGAGACCGTTTCGCTCATTGCAAAGCGAGTCCCTACAATTTGCATAATCAGTTAGGTCAAGCCATTGCGTTGAGAAGTTAGAGGTATTGGGTCAACTTTATCGTCTCGACAAAAAAGCGAAGTTAGACTTCCGGAGGCAGGAAAGAACTGCCGGTTGCATGGAAAAAACGCTTCACGAAGAGTTCGGGGTTTCAAAATGGCAAAAACAGAAGTTGCGGGTGAACAGATAATTGCTTTGGATCGTCGCCGCGGAAGTCGACGAACGATGGAAGCATCGGAGCTCCAAGTGCGGGCAGTAATTGCCGAGGAAAAGAAAAGAAACAAGACGCAAAGACGCCGGCAAATCGATCCCACCACTTGCGAACGCGACTATTCTGGAGATGAAGTCGAATTCATGCAGGCCATGGATGTTTATAAGCGAAAAAGCGGCCGAATGTTTCCAACGTGCAGCGAAATCCTTGAGGTCATCCGGGACCTCGGTTACGTTAGAGAATCGAATAATGCTGCTCCAGTCGTATCCTCTGACACTGCATGCGAACCGGTAGACGCTTAGCCGTTTAGCCCGGATTATTCATTAGCCCCTTAGCCGAAGGTCGCTAGCCCACGGTTGACTTTGCGTCCATAACCGCGGGCAAGCGTTATTCGTCTGATCAATACATGCCCTGTGAATAATCCGGGTTATCGCTACATTTCAAAGTCGCACCCGGCAGGTGCGACCTACGGTTGGTCACTCTTGCCGAAAAGGTCGCAATCGATTTTCAGCCCGAAAACTTCAGCCAGATATCATTTTGAACGTGTCCTGCCTGTGTTTTTTCAGGTCGAAAACCGAAACCGTTGACCTGGACTTGCCTCTGTCTACAATGCCAGAGCTCGGAACGTCCCCTTTGGGCCGCCCGGGCCGGTGTTTTCTAAGAGGGCAATACAAATGACAAAGCGATGGCTGGCAGCTCTTCCCGTTTACAACGAGGTCGGATACGTCGACAATGTACTCGACGAAGTCTTGAAGTATGCACCCGACGTGTTGGCAGTCAACGACGGTTCCAACGATGGCACGGGCGACCTGCTTGATCGACGTTCTGACATCGCCGTGATGCATCACGACCAGAACCGAGGATACGGAGCCGCTCTTCGAACCGCTTTTCAATACGCGATCGAAGAGGGTTACGAAATTATCGTCACCCTGGATTGCGATGGCCAACACCAACCGAAACGCATCCCTCGGTTCGTTGCCTCATGCGAAAATGTCGACATTGTTTCCGGGTCTCGTTATCTCAAGAAATACGAGGGCGATAGCGTGCCACCCGCCCAGCGCCTCTTTATCAACAAGCAGATTACGAAAACCATCAACGATTTGTTCCAATGGAATCTCACCGATACGTTTTGCGGGTTCAAGGCATATCGCACCGAAGCGATTGCAAAACTGGACATCACGGTGGATGGCTACGCTATGCCGCTAGAGCTTTGGACGCAAGCCGCCATGCTGGGGCTGCGAATATTGGAAGTGCCGGTACCACTCATCTACTTGGATGAAAAGCGATCGTTCGGAGGTGCACTCGACGACGGCAGCGTACGGCTCGCGTACTACAACCAAGTCATTGACCAAAGCATTAAAGCGATGCTTGACCGTGGTTACGCGCTGCCGCACGAAACTTCATCATGTTTCGGGGAGTGCCCGTAGAGTGTCAAGCTCGGCGGCTACTGAAAGACCATCGCTTAAGGTACCAAAAGAAAACAACCGCGTTCTGTGCTGGCCTGCGGCCAGTGCGTCCAAGCAACTGCTTGATAGCAATCACGCAAACCTTGCCCATTCAAGTCTTCCGACTTGGTTCCGCCTGCTCCGAAGCTTGGCTCGCGAACAAGCGTTGACGGCGTCGAAGAAATACATGTCGGACTATGCCCCGGCTCTCGCGGACTCGATTGCGAAATTTGATTCGGATGCAAAGAGGTTGGTGGTGGGAGGGCATCAACCGGAACTATTTCATCCTGGAGTTTGGTTCAAAAATTTCTTGATGTTTGAAATTGGCAAGCGGACGAACTCGATCGGCTTGCAAGTGATCATCGATCACGACGTCGCCCGGTCGGATGCATTGAGAGTACCGCTTTGTTCGACGACCTCGACCACAGGTGCATTCTCCGAATTTGCTCAACGCTCCATTCCATTGCCGATTCGCGCGGTATC
>JANLRK010000049.1:0-3627 GCA_031361585.1 Pirellula sp.
GCCGGGTGCGACTGGGTCGGGCAAAGCAGGAAATCACCAATGATTTCATTTGCGGAAATACTTCACAGCGTTGCCATCCGGGCAGTATACATGAGCCGTGTGGGAGCAAGCTTCGTTTGCACACGGCCCAGGGGGCCATGCTACGAACACGGCCCAGGGGGCTGTGCTACAATGTTGGTTTCTCCTCGGCACATGTCTCAATCCAATCCATTCGTGAACGAATCAACTTCTACCGCCGCTTCTCTGATTGCCAACTCTACCGGTGCCATCCCGCCTAATTTAACGAAGGAGTTGGAGACGCAGCTTCGGCCTAACGAGGAAGTAATAACTTGGTTTGAACCCAACCTCGATGCAAAATTGCGATTTGGCAGTGGCTTTGTCGTCCTAACCAATTTTGGAGTTATTGCTAGGCAGCCTTCGTCTAAAGCCGAATCCATTTCGCCTTGGTTGCGTTGGGAATTGTCCGATATTCGGGAAATCAAAAAGTTGGATCGAGCTGGCCTCGGCATTCTTGAACTTCTCGGCGATAAAAAGATCCTTGAGGCATGGAGATTTACGGCTGGTAATACGAGTTCCGCCGCCTTGATGTCGACTAAGCTAAAACTGTTGAAGGCAGGCAAAGCAAAGGAAACTGAGATTTCGGCTTCGATTTGCCCATCTTGTGGCGGATCGATGTTGGTCGGCCAAATGGTGTGTAGCAACTGCGAACCGGCGGCCGCTCCCGATACCAATCGATCGCTTTGGCGATTGACTCGATTTGCCAAACCGCGCGCCGGGATGATATTCGTCGGGTTCGCATTGACGTTGCTAAGCACGGCAGCAACGTTTTTGCCCCCAGTTCTAACAGCCATTCTGGTTGATCGCGTACTTGAACCGCATATTGCAGCCAGAGAAACAATGGTGAAGCTGGCGGAAGAAACCAAAAAAGCAATTGAAATTGCTCCGAATAATCTCTTGACTGAGGCCCAAAGCGCGACAGCAAACGATGCAGCTAGAAAGGCCGCATCAGAGGTAGCTGCGACTCTTGCGGAATTCAGTGTAGTGCCTTGGTTGCTTGGAGGCCTACTTTTGTCCGCGATTCTCAGTTGGGCTTTAGCCTGGGCTAAGACTTATGCGCTTGCCTCGATTAGCGAGCAGGTAAGCGCGGACCTACGCAACGCGACATATTCCCATCTTCAAAAACTGTCGCTCGAATTCTTTGGCGGAAAACGAACTGGAGATCTAATCTCTCGCATTAGCAGCGATACCCAGCGCATCTGCGATTTCCTTTCAATAAGTTTGGTCGACTTTGCAACCGATATCTTAATGATAGGTTTTACCGCCGCCGTATTGTTTTGGTTTGATCCGATGCTTGCGCTCGTGGGGCTTCTGCCCTTCCCCTTTATTGCATGGGCTGTTTCTCGAGTTCAAGGCAAGATCCGAATGGGGTTTGCTAGAGGTAGCGCAGCTTGGGCCGAAATGGTCAACGTTCTGGCCGACACCATTCCCGGCATTCGTGTGGTAAAAGCGTTTGCGCAAGAGAATCGCGAGGTAGATCGTTTCAAGCTAAGCAATGATCATGTGCTCGGCGCAAACAATCGCGTCAATCGATTGTGGGCAGCGTTCTCACCAATCATCACTCTCCTAACCGATATTGGGCTACTGTTCGTATGGGGTTTCAGCGCGTTCCAAGTTTCGCGAGGAGCGATTACCATTGGAGTACTACTCTTGTTTGTAAATCGTATCGGCACGCTTTACGGTCGTCTCGACGACATGAGCCGACTCCTCGCCAATGCGCAACGTACAGCCGCTGCTACCAATCGCATTTTCGAGATCCTCGATCGAGTCCCGAGCGTTTCCGAACCTCAAAAACCCGTTCGACCCGGACGCGTCCAAGGCCGAATCACGCTCAACGATTTAACCTTTCGATACGGCTCGCGACAAGTCATCCATAATGTCAGCCTCGATATTCAACCAGGCGAAATGATTGGACTAGTCGGTCCAAGCGGCGCGGGCAAAAGCACGCTCGTGAATTTGGTTTGTCGCTTCTACGACGTTAGCGGTGGTGCGATCCTTGTTGACGGAATAGACATTCGATCGTTCCCTATCACGGAATACCGAAGCAATATCGGCATCGTTTTGCAGGAGCCCTTTTTGTTCTTTGGGTCGATTGCCGAGAACATCGCATACGGGCGCCCGGAAGCGACCCGCGAGCAAGTGGTCGCGGCCGCGAGAGCGGCCAAAGCGCACGACTTCATTTTGCGATTGGCAGATGGATACGATTCACTCGTAGGCGAACGAGGGCAATCACTCTCTGGCGGCGAGCGTCAACGCATCTCGATCGCCAGAGCTTTGCTAACCGATCCACGCATTCTAATATTGGACGAAGCGACCTCGGCGGTCGATACCGAAACGGAACGCGAGATCCAGGAGGCGCTCGACGTGCTTGTTCAAGGACGGACGACCATTGCCATCGCGCACCGAATCAGCACGCTTCGCAAAGCCAACCGCATCATCGTATTGGAGAAGGGGCGAATCACAGAGGTTGGAAACCATGACCAGTTGATCGAACTTGGCGGCACGTATTCGCGACTCAATCACGCCCAAAGGCAAATCAATCTGCATGAAGAGACTTGATCCTGCAAATCGTTTAACCTGCACAGCGGCTGGTACGCCCGATATCCTTCGTCTCGTGCAGAACAGAGACTATTGGGACGACCAACCGTTTTCCTGACGCCCTCGATCGAGGCTATGGGGCCTCGATCGGTTAAACATCAGCTTCAAAACCCGCGACTTCCGAGGCAATGCCTGCGACTCGTTTAACCCGTTTAACCCGTGCAGCGGCGGGCATTTCTCTGACACAGTGCGATCAAGTACAATATCCGAAATCGCAAGATGCGATACCATTTCACCCCGGATGGGATCCTGTACTCCACTACTTGCGAATCACAAGAGCAACACTTGGACCATCAGCCCTCGAGCCGAACCAAAGTCTTCAATCAAGCGATCCTTGATTTCGTGGACGGTACGCTTGTATTGGATCATTGGTCGCAGCAAGCCGTGACGCGTGTATTCGGCAACGAAACGTGGACGTGGGACGAACGATCCAATGTGTGGCGAACCAACGCTATCAATTATTCCAAAGCACATGGAATTCTCGCGGCGAATGCGTTCGGGACCGTCGATCGTGTTCCGCAATGGCAGTCGGTAGTTTGGTCCAACGTAAAGTTGCCTGAGCTTCGCGCCGAACAAATCGAAGCGGTAAAAGCATGGTCGGCATCTTGCCGAGGAGTTGTTGTAATGCCGACGGGAACTGGCAAAACCGAAGTCGCCCTGCGCATCATGGCAGACCACGGGTGCAGTACCCTCATCGTGGCCCCCATCCGCGATCTGATGTATCAATGGCATAAGCGAATCCTCCAAGGTCTGGGATACGACGCAGGGATCATCGGAGACAACACCTTCAACGTCAAGCCAGTCTCGGTGACCACTTTCGATAGCGCTTGCATTCATATGCCGAAATTAGGGAACCAATTTCAACTAATCATCTTTGATGAGTGCCACCATTTGCCAGGCCCCATTCGAAGCGATGCCGCGCGAATGAGCATCGCTCCCATGCGATTGGGGCTAACAGCAACCCTGGAACGA
>JANLRK010000011.1:0-3815 GCA_031361585.1 Pirellula sp.
AACAAAATTTTTCAAAAACTTGGCGGTGGGAATTGACTCCGAGGTTCATCAGAACCGAAAATGGTGACTGTCACAACTTTTCTTTATTGACGGAGTGCGAAAGATGGGACAAGAATTCAAGGATGACTCGCTCGCTGGTGAGAAAGACTATTCCTTGCCAACGGTTCCGACTTCATGCCTGGCAGGAAGTCGAGAAAAGGTCGAAGTTATGCGAAAGAGGATTGAAGCACGACAAGCCGCGTTTCATCCCATGGATTCCAAGTACTCTGAGCTCCCTGGTTTCGAAGGCAATTGTCGACCGCATTGTGTCCCTGGGAATCCAGGTTAATTGTTTCAAAGTTCTGTTTAGAGCCCGTTTTTTTCAAATTCGATGTCGAGATCGTTCGTCCGTGTTTGTAGTTAATCCAATGACAAAAGCGAACAGCTCTTTCTAAACGAAAATCTCATCAATTTTCTGCCATTTCAATTCGGGTGACCAAACGTGTCCAGATAGCAAGCAAACTAAATCCAACATGAGTTTGTTGTTTAGTCAAAAAGCTAACTGGAGAAAGCAATGGGAATCAGATTTCGAATTGACCATGCCCTTGGATTTTGCCGTCTTTGCAACGCTATTGCGTTGATCAATAGAACCTTTTCACGCAACGGCATTCGAGCGACCTTTGGTGGCGGTCGACGAGATCGGGAGAAGATACTCGAGGCATTCAATGTCCTTACCACCCAAGAGCGCGAGGAAATCTTGGTTGCCGCGTTCCAATGCGCATATGCGATTACGCCACTGCTGGACGCTGAAGTTTCCGTTGACGCCGTCGTCACGGCACCAAATGCGGACTGGAACTAATTTCACCAATACTTTTTAGCAACGCAATCTCTGCGGTTTCATTGATAAACCGGCTTCCAAGTTGCGGCTACTGGAAACCTTAATCGTCAATTAATTTCGAATTCACGGCAGCTGTGACCTAAGTTGTCACGGCTCTGCTGATAATGAATGTGTTGGGACGCGGCACACCGACGATCCACTTCGCCGCAGCAATCAGACTCAAGGAAGAATCGAAATGCTAGTTCTAAGCCGCAAGGTTGGAGATAAGTTGGTTATCGACGGCAACATCACTGTGGAAGTCGTCAAGATACAAGGCAACCGGATTTCGCTAGGCATCGTTGCCCCGTCCAATGTCAAAATTCTACGTGGTGAGTTGAATCAGCCAAACGCGAATGCACAAACTGTGGAACTTGTTGTTGAAGATGGACTGTTGGTGGCTTGATAGACTCAACAATGGTTTGAGTAGAGGCTAATCGAACAACGGTTCGCGACGCCAGCGGTAGAACTGTTGAGACTGCTAACACCAACGGCGATCGCACAACTTTTCGCTCGTCTAGCGGCAGCAACTTAGGCTCCGCAAGTCAGTCAAAAAACCTGACGACCTTCCGAGATGCTAGCGGACGTTTGATTGGATCCGCAAGCAACAGTGGGAGCCGAACCACATTTCGAGATGGCGCTGGGCGGTCGACGGGATCGGATAGTAGTAATCGGCGTTAAGTTTGGTTTCCCCCTCTTCGATACGAAGATGTGCTTAGTTGAGGGGTTCGTTCCATGACGCAACGAAGTTTTTTTGCCTTTCACTTTCGGGCGATTCACGATCATTACGCTCTTTGTCGGCTTTTCGTAGTTCCTGCAATACTGCAAGGACACTGACTTTAGCTGCAAGTTGGTGCCTAAGCAGCCAGCAAGCGACAACAGTCCCGGTTCTCCCAACCCCTCCCCAGCAATGCACGTAGACCGTCTTACCGTCTTTGTGAAAGCCATCGATCGCATCCAGCGTTGCCGCCATTTCCTGTTGAGTTGGAACGGACATATCCTTGATTGGAAATCGCACACATACGGCTTCAGGCTGTTCAGATTCGACCACCGTGTCATAGGGAGCGAATGGAGCGCTATTGTGAATGGTTTCGTCTGCTTCCATGAGACTTAGAAATACTCGAACGTTGGCGTTCAAAAGTGCCTTGATTTTCACACGGTGTGCCTCAGGCTCTGCATCGCCGGGATACGCGCCCGCGAGTAATAGTCCTGGCTTAACCCAATAGCTTGAACTGGTTGGTGGTTCCATCAAAGATTGCTTTGCTAAGTTGTAGTTTATTAGATTCGTATCGCACTCAATTGTCGGCGACTAAATTGCCAATCCCCGACGCCAGGCGATGATGATAGAGTAGCCCAGTGAAACATTTGGTCACAATGGTCGCGATTCTTGTTTTTTCTTCATTGCACTACACTGTTATGCTAGCGGGATTGTACGCCATAAGTGAAAGCTCGATAGGAACTCAACATGCGAAATTGGTTTATTGGCCTGTTGGGATTCGAAGAAGTGTCTCCAGTAAAGGTGCGGGAAAATCTGATTCTCGAAGGAACGCGGCTAACTTCAAAGGGGAATGGCAGTTCGTTTGAATGCGGAACGCTTGAGATACCGACGCTAAACGAACTGCGAGCAAGGTCGAAGGCGGTCGTTGGAATATCGGGGATGCTCTTTGGCGATTTGTGTCGGCTTTGTTGCCAGGCTTGGCACTCAGAACAGGAGAACAATGTGACAGCGTTGCGTAAACGGCAGGACTTGCCACCGGCTCTGGGCGGTTGGCGGCAGCGCGCCTTTGTGGTCACTGGTGCTGTAATTGGCCTCGTCAGTATACTCGCTGCTGGGTTCGTTACTCGCAAAATGAATATAGTCTCGAGTATCTTGATTGTAGTTATCTATGCTTTCGTCGTAATCCCGTTCGCCCTATTTCTCTGGCACGCCACACGAAGAGTTCGTTGCCCACAGTGCAAGTTCAAGCAGGCTCGACTGGTCTACGACCAAAACCGAAATGAGTACGTGGCTTGCACCGACTGCGGCTACTACAAAGCAACGGGCTATTCTCAGGCAAACGACTGAAGGCACTCGCGCAAGAAGGTGGCGTAGTTGAGGAAAAACTTTGAAGACAATTGAACTTCAAGATGGCGGCTTACTGCTATACGATGACGCCTTCCTACCTGCTGATCTTTCTGATCGCTATTTCTGCGAACTGCGTGACG
This sequence comes from Pirellula sp., assembly GCA_031361585.1. GTDB lineage: Bacteria > Planctomycetota > Planctomycetia > Pirellulales > Pirellulaceae > JBKCUI01. Next base: position 3,059 of record JANLRK010000011.1, read on the forward strand.
AATGCGCATGGGAGCAAAAGCCCGGTATCTTTGGCCACATGCAACCAAGATTGATTGCGTCCTACGGAAATACTGGCGTTTCGTACCGTTACTCAGGTGTCGATTATGCGGCGTTACCTTGGACCGATACTTTGCTTGAGATCAAAAACAGAATCGAGGCTGTCCAAGGTGAATACAACTACTGCCTACTCAACCGCTATCGGTCAGGATCGGATAGCATGGGTTGGCACGCCGACGACGAACCTGAAATGGGAAACGTGATTGGCTCACTGTCGTTAGGGGCAACTAGAAAATTCCGCATCAGGCACAGCATCACTAGAAAAACTCAGACATTCCTCGCAGGCAACGGGACGCTTATCATCATGGCTGGGACCATGCAGCAGCATTGGCAACATGAGGTTCCTAAAACCAAACTGAATGTTGGCGAACGTATCAACTTGACTTTTAGGCAGATCGTGAAGCCACAATGAATCTCTCGGTTGACGTGATCTCAGACGTGATTTGCCCATGGTGCTATATCGGGAAGCGACGACTGGAGAAAGCCATCGTCGCCTACGGCCAGCCTGTGAAGGTAAACTGGCATCCGTTCCAACTAAATCCATCGATGCCGAAAGAAGGCATTGGCCGAAGGGAATATAGGATCGGGAAATTCGGAAGTTGGGAACGCTCGATGGAACTTGATGCCAACATTGTTACAGTTGGCGAGCAAGAAGGCATTCAATTTGACTTTGACCGCATGGAGCGGACACCGAACACC
>JANLRK010000093.1:0-18174 GCA_031361585.1 Pirellula sp.
AAAAAAGCGTTCCAAACAAGAGTACGATACGGATTGCATAAAGCAGTCGTTGCGTCCTCATTTGGTCGTTCCTATGCCGGCAGTTGCGGCAGCCATGGCCTCCGAGATGTTCTTCTCGCCTACCGGTTGCTTATCGTCGAAGGGGCCATCGGCGCTCCCTTTAGGCCAGGTCGATGGGTCTGCAAATTGCCCATCATCACTGTATTGCTTTTGTAATCGAGCGATTTCTGTTTTCAGTTCCGCGAACTTGGCAGCGACTTCGGGCTTCTGCGCTTCGGTGTTTGAAAACAGGAGATTGTGTTGCTCGGTCGGATCTATGGAGAGATCGAACATCTCATAGACATCCTGCTTCCAGTAATGAATGAGCTTATGCGTCGAGGTACGTACGCCGTAGTGGGCGACCGTGTTGTGGTGGCCAGGGTCATGATAGTATCGATAGTAAACGGAATTGCGCCAGTCGGCAGGCGACTCACCGCGAAGCACAGGCGCGAGCGAGCGGCCCTGCATCGAAGTGGGGACGGGCAGTCCGGCCAGCTCTAAGAACGTAGGAGCGAGGTCGATGTTTGAGACGAATTGTGTTGGAACGTCTCCTGGTTTGATTCCCGGGCCGCGTGCAAGCAAGGGCACTTTCAAGCCCGGCTCATACATGAATCGCTTGTCGTAGAGTCCAAGGTCACCAAGATACCAGCCGTTGTCGGCAGAATAGATAACGATAGTGTTCTTTGCCAAGTTTGCTTGGTCAAGGTAATCGAGTACTTTGCCAACCCCGTCGTCAACACCCTGCACGCAGGCTAGGTAGTCTTGCATGTATCGTTGATATTTCCATTTTACGAGTTCCCTGCCCGTAAGAGTTTTGCCATCGACCGACAGTTCCATGGGCTTGGCGTTGTACCACTGGTTGATGGCAGAGCCTTTTAGGTCTTCTGGCGGCTCCAGTTTGAGATCGCGACGCGTGAGGTCGCGGGCAACGGTTTGTTGGTTGATCGGAAGCGCCGTTGGGCGGGTAGCATAGTCGTCGAAAAGCGTTTCGGGTTCGGTGATGACTTTGTCCTTGAACTTTACTTTATTGCGTTCGTCAGGCTCCCATGCTCGGTGTGGGGCTTTTTGATGGAGCATGAGGAAGAACGGTTTGTCTTGTGGCCGAGTCTTGACAAACTCGATGCCTAAGTCCGTTGTGATATCGGTGCAATGGCCTTCGATCGTAAGTTTGCGACCGGGAACGAGAAAGGTAGGATTCCAATATGCACCTTGCCCGGGCAAAACAATCCAACGGTCAAAACCAGTCGGGTCGGAACCGAGGTGCCACTTCCCGATGATGCCAGTATGATAACCACCTGCTTGCAGATGCTTGGCCACATGATCGCGAGAGCCGTCGAAGCGATTGAAGACGGGTACTCCATTGAGATGCGAATACTGACCGGTTAGGAGAGTTGCCCTACTCGGCGTGCAAATAGAGTTTGTTACGAACGAATTTGCAAATCTAGTACCCTCTTTAGCCAGTCGATCGATGTGCGGCGTTTGATTCACCTTCGAACCATAAGCTGATATGGCATGCTGAGCGTGGTCGTCGGAAAAGATAAAGATGATGTTGGGCCGCTCAGCCCGAACATGGGACAGGCCAACGGACAACATGAACAGGCAAAGCAGGATTTTCAGAATCTGTTTCATAGTCGTGGAGGGAGGCAAAGGTTGAGGAGGGATGGAAAGAGTTATGGCGCGTTGTGCGGATCAAGCCAATTCATACCATCTTAGCAAAACGTGCAACGAAAGTGAGTTGCCTAGAGGCTGATTATGCGAGCGGACGGAGATGCTGAGATGACCGCCTCGGAGAGGTTTTTTTGTAGCTTCGCATCTCCGAGACGAAGATGTCCGCCTCGTAGATACGGACCTACGTGAACTTACATTCCACTTGTTTTCCCACTGGCCCGTTCATATTCTTCCTTGCTGTATACTATTGGCGGATCTATACCAACAACAAGATATTCGGATATCTCTTCTGGTTTTCCGGCCAGTTTGAGTTTCACTTTGAATTGGGGATACTCCTTGCTAGGCACCTCTTCGATTATGTCGTAGCTTTCCAATCGACTACCGGACTTCCAACGCGGTTCCTCGACTATGACCGTTGGCGTGGATTCTGCGTTTGCACCATATTTCACCCCGGCTTTCCATTTCGACAAGGCGGTTTCAATGGCCTGACGAGCTGTCGCACTCGCGGGCTTGTATCGGGCGCTGGTGTTGCCATTGCAGCCTAAGGAACAGGTACAAATCGCGAGTAAGCAAACAAATGTAAGCAATCGATTCAACTGATTCACATTAATCCTTTGCGCTTGTGTTGGTTTCTTTTGAAAGCTTAGGCATGCGGTGGTCCCAGTGCATAAGCAGTTCAAAGTCTTCTCGTCGAAAAACCCACAAAGGATCAATGCCCACGACGATGTATTCGGTTTTGATTTGTTCGTCGGGATGCTTTAGCGAAAGCTCGACCGCGTACGTTCTGCCAGATCGACCTGGCGTTTCTCCTAGTATTTTGAATTCTTCGAGGGCCTGTTTGGGATTGCGGTTGTTGTCCGTAATGTGAATCACAGGCCTGGTACCCGCAATTTCACCAGCTGGCTTGCCAGCCTTCCATTCTTCCAGGGCACGACTCACAGCATTTTTACCGAGTTCGTTGCTGGGTTTGAAATCGGCTGTTCGATCGTGGCAACCAAAGACGCTGATGCTGACAATGCAACAAATAGCCACTATCAGCGTCGGACATTTGATCTCACGAAATCGCAACAACTGTATCTGCAAGTTTTCCCAAATGGAAGCCACTCGTTCTCTGTCCCACTTTAAGTTTGGGTAGCAACGCTCGCAAAAATTGTTGCGAACTCTAATGAGGGAACCAATCAATTTTCAAGTGTCGCTACTTCGCCCGTCGCTCTGCTGCCGACGGCACGCCAAATGACGAGATCAATATTACTGGTAACAAAGCGAACCGAGCCGTCACCCATCATGCATTGCACACCACCCGTGTGTCGACTTGCGGCAGATACCTGCATTACCATATTGGTCATAGATCCAGGAAATCCAGTGCCACCGCACGTGTTGCTATTCGGAGTTGCGACATGGTTGTATTGAGTGCAACAGTTTTCGCCCATTACCCAACTGTATCCATACTTGCTCGTCAACGGGGTGGCGGTAAGAGTATTGATGCTATTGCAAGCTGCGAAAGTTGCGTCAAGCGTGGTCTGATGTGGAATTACAAATGCATCGGTTCGTGGGTTGAGCGTCCCTTGGCCGCGAATCTTTTCGCTAAAGAAAACCGTATTAGAAAGTCCATCCGTTACTCCGGCAAATCTTACTTTGCTCAAGTAGTAAAACACACCCGTTTGTGTTTCGCTTGGAGCCACGTCGGTGGCCGCGCCGGGTTGGTCACTGCGATCACATAACCAGCCACCTTGATTACCGACATAGTTGTTTTGCGCCTGCCAGGCATCCGATGGCGTCGCGTCGGATGGGCAAAAGAAACCAGGGACAGGGGTGCGACTGCTAGCCGCGTTGACGCCAGTGGGGTTGGTATATGCAGGCATGAATGGAATAACCCCCCCCATGCCAGGGGTGTCAGGTGGCAAGCGAAAATCGATGGTGTTGTACAAGGCCGACTGCTCAATGTAGGGCAATATCATGGCGTGCTGAGACCATCGCGCATATACCGGAGCACCTGCGTAGCTGGCCCCCTTGCCAAAGGGCAGTACTTTGTAGGCGCTTTCGTAGTTATGCAGGGCAAGTCCAATCTGCTTGAGATTGTTGCTGCATTGCATCCGCCTAGCTGCCTCACGGGCAGCTTGAACTGCGGGTAAAAGCAATCCTACCAGGATGCCGATAATAGCGATGACGACCAGAAGCTCGACAAGCGTAAACGCAGCGTTTCTGATTGGTGGTCTATGTTGGTTCATGTAAAATATGCTGCCAATTTGGGAAAAACTGTATGAAAAGCAATAACGAATAGGGTTGCTTGATTATACCATTCAAATGGTTTCATTGTGGTTTTGCGGTTCCAAGAATCAAGTAGCTTGTGGTTGCCGCTCTTCCAAAGCGCAGAATCTAGAGGAAAAACTCAGTCGAACTGCCCACTTTATTTCGCCTAAAAACAGAATATTCCAGCAGGACATGTTCACGGTATTTCAGATTCCCACCGGCGACTGGTATATCGCAGCTATACTGACTTCCACGTTCTTCCTTGATATGAGAGATTGCGGATGCCCGACGTTACCCAAATCTTATCGAATATGGAATCAGGCGATCCACACGCGGCGGACGAGTTGCTGCCATTGGTGTATGAAGAGCTTCGCCATTTAGCGAAAGCCAAACTTGCTCAGGAAAGGCCGGGTCAAACCCTTCAGGCGACAGCGCTGGTGCACGAAGCATTTCTTCGGCTCGTCGGCAAGGACTCCGATCAAGATTGGGATTCACGAGGCCACTTCTTTTCCGCGGCTGCGGACGCCATGCGCCGAATTCTGGTGGAACAAGCTCGAAGCAAGAGAAGCATCCGACACGGCGGTAATTTCAAACAACATGACTTGGACTATGTCGAAGTCTTAGCGAGTGAAATATCTGGTAGTTGCTTGGCGGTTCATGACGCGCTTTTAAAATTCGAAGAGCGAGACAAAGTAAAAGCAGAACTTGTTAAGCTTCGTTACTTCGCAGGCTTCTCTATTCCCGAGGCCGCTGAAGCACTGGGTATTTCTTCCGCAACGGCCGATCGCTATTGGGCTTATGCTCGGGCTTGGTTGCACAATGAGATCCAACAGGACATTACAAACTAAGCTGGTGCGACATGCCGTAGGTCACTCTTGCCGAGAGTGACTTTGCGCAGCAAGTGCAGCGCCCTAGCCTCACGATTTGATTCAGTTCCGGAGGAACTGAAACTCGGTAGCATTGCAGCTTGTGCCCTGCATGAAACAGCTTGCGTAACACGACTGACATCGGAGTCCAAAAGTATTCACACGGAAAAGCCAATTGAAAGTGCCCTATGATCGTATGCTCGTAGCTTCGCAAGAGAAAGGCAAGAACATCCTTATTTTGGATCTGCTAGCGGATGACCCGAACAGATTACCTAGGGTCTTTCCCCACGGCGCCGTAGTTAAATCGAAAGTATTCAGTTTAGACGGCGAACGACTCGTCACGACGGCAGACGATGGAGCTGTACGAGTTTGGGACTTAAAAAAGGATTCTTTAAAACTGCAGAGTGTACTGATGCCTCAGATGGAAACGTTTTCTAGCGCTGTCGTAATTGGCGGGCCGGATAATACGTGGGTCATTGTCTCCTCTGGCGATTTCACCGCCAGACTTTTTGACCTTGAGGCAGCGGATCCACAGTCTTCATCGATCAGACTGGCCGATGGAAGCTTTAAGCACAAGGATCAAGTTCAGCAGGTCGCCATCAGTCCCGATGACCGCTGGGCGGTCACCTCGTCGCTTGACTCAAGAGTTGCGCTTTGGGACCTGACTGCAAACGATCCTACAGCAACCCCCATCGTTTTGAAGGATCATGATCCCGAGGTTACCGATGCGTTGAATTACCGATTACGGTTGACGGTGATTTCGCTGCATCGCTGTCTGCTTTGATTCGCACAAGTACCAATGGAATCGTTCTTCTCGTCGATCGTCAAAGGAGACAGGAAAGAGTCGACCTTGGTCCCATTATTGGGCATCGAAGTTGTTGCTTGCTCCATGGTTTGAATCCAAAAGCATCTGCGCACGACACGTGCACATAAATGCAGTACGCCAACCACTTAGGATCGAACACTTCCGCCCGCCCAAACCAAATCGGATACTGAAAAACAACTACCCACCCTAAAAAATGGTGTGTCCCCGTTTGTTCGCCCCGTTTGTTCGCCCACCCTAAAAAATGGTGTGTCCCCGTTTGTTCGCCTCCCCATTGTTTGTCTCCGGCTTCGTCGCTTTTCTTGTCAGCGGGTTGCAACTTGAGTTTCGGCCGACTAAGTTTCAGTATATGAGAAGGCCGGTGTTTGCGATTGAAAGTCGGTCACGGGTACAACAATTATCACATTGGAGAGGCAACATGATTAGTAGACTGTTGAAAGTGACCTTGTTTGGCTGCATCGTAATTGCGGCCAGCGTTCCCGCCGAGGCTGGAATTCTCGATCGGATTCTAAACCGAAGCGGCGGCAGAAGAGCGGGGTGTTGTCAGCCCCAAGCGTCATGTGCTCCAGGCCCGTGTGCGAGCACGCCCTGCGCGAGTACGCCATGTGTCACCACACCAAACGTATCCTGCCAAACGCCCAATTGCCTAGGTCAATACCGAGAGAATTTGGCGCTATGCGATAGAGTTTTCGGAACCGATCTACGAAAATGTGCAGAATGTCGCAGAAGAGCTGCACAAGCTTATTGCGAGTGTATTAAGGATACAGGAACAACTACCTGCAAATGCGGCGGAAGAGCGATGATGCATTCCACCGTAGGGATATCTTGCGAACAACCTACTGACTATTCGTATGAGTCATGCGATCATTTCTATGACACATGCAATTCGGGTGGGGTAAATCCAAATTGTGCAAGTTGTTGGTTCGAATGCATCAGAAGGATTCCGATGGTTCCGTATCAGTAAACATTCTTGGCTATTCCGAAGGTGGCCGGATTTCGATTGCCCCCTGAACAATTCGAAACCCGGCAACTGATAATTTTGAGTTGGTTTCATTAACACAAGGAATAGGATTGTTCCATGTTTGGATCTGTCTTCCACTTGTTCGAGCCAGTGCGATATTCCATTGGTTATAGACAATCATTTCATATAGACTCCCGGTTGCGCCCTGGAATCCCCAAGCATTTGGATAAATTGCATATGTCGAGATCGGACTCTTGGGGGACGGAGCAATGCGAATCAACATTTCGTCGGTAGCGATCTTCGTCCAGAACGATTCGTAATCTCCGTGTATGCCAACGTAGCGCAGCTCGTCAAAGGTCGGCAGTCGGTATCCATTCGCATAGGCATTAATGGAAATCTTGGGAAAGTATTCGAATCGACGAGCGTCGTCTTTCTCAGTTTCAAATGCATACACTTTCTCGAGTCCGGCTTTGTCGCTTAGCCAATTGAAAAAGTGCAGCACGGTTGGCACAAGCATATTGGTCGCGCCGAGCTCATTCGACACGTCAGTTGGCCAATCTGAGTCGCGAAAAGTCGTGAAATCGGTAAAGAAGGCGTCGACCAATCCGGAGCTAACTTCCTCACGCGCCATCCAAACATTGTCATTCATTGCGATTCCAAACTGTTTGCTTCCCTTGGTATCCTTGATTTCGAATGTCAATGCGCCTTCAGGAATATGGATCATCACAAATGGAAGTCCTGCGATAGGTTCGTCCATTCTCCATTCCTGGCTGGAATCTGCGGGCGGCCCAATTACTCGTTGGCCGTCGAGCACTGACAAAAACCACTGAGAAGTCAAAGCCTTGCTTCGATTCTTATCCGACTTAGTCGCCTCGAGGAAATCCACGAGCTGTTTGGGCACATTGTCCTTTTGGAACTCATCCATGCCGATGAGATGTGCCGCCAAGTTCATCCTGGTGTCATAGGTTGGCCCCTGAGTTTTCCCGGCCTCGATAAGATCGTTCGCAACCTTTGCTCGAACGCTCTGGTCCAGAAATGGGGCTTCATCTTGGGCTGCAAACGAAAGCAGTTTGTACAATTCGATCCCCGGATCGTCAGCTTCCTGGATTTTTTGTAGTAGTACGTCTTCACGCTGAACCAGAAACAACCAATGCCACTCAGCGCATACGGTTGTTGATTTCGATTTTTGCAGAAATGGTAAAACGAGTTCACGATTTGACTTCTTGGACAAATATACTGTCCAAAGTTCAAGCTCACCCAAGTCACTCTTCGAAACCGCTTGATCAATGTCTTCGATGGCGACTTTGCTACCCAAGAGAGCCTTAAGCAGCACCTGTCTGCGTTGCTGGTCGACATTGTCAAGCGGCAGCAATCCCTCAATTTCCTTTTTTGCAATTCGGGCGTTATCTTTCAAGCGTTGAAAGGAGGATTGAAGTTGGCGGGATTTTATGTTCAGAAAAGAGTAGATATCGTTGCTCGCTGCCGTTCTCTGGTTTTCTACCACGCGAATAGACTCATTTCGCGCAGAAACGCCTAAAGTTGCGAACGAGGCGATTCCAACAGCGAATACCGATAGCCAGGCAATCGCCCGCGTGCCGCTCGCACGCAAGACGTTATCCTGTACAACACTGCGTCGCATCTTGCTAACTACCATCGTGGCCAATAACCAATCCCAAATCCCGAGCAAGTTGACGCGGCTGGGCTCACGTTGGTATCGACTTGCGATCATGGACAAGCGTTGTCTGGCTCGCCCTTGCCAAGTGGAATTGTCTTGAGCGGAAAGCCAACTCTGAATCGGGCGAACTAGGTAGTCATGTGCGAGAGTGAAATGTTGCTCAGAGGAATGAGCGTTGGTAGTCGGAGAAATAATTCGAAGGTCAAACGAAAGGCATCGAATCGATTGAGTAAAGCGAACGGAATCTATGGTTTCATTAGCCGAGCTGGCAAGTTCCGACAACGATTTCGATGCGGACTTGAGCTCTCGATCATCTACGGGCAGCAAGACGCGCAAGATTTCAATGCAAACGTTTGCCACCGACCGGCGTGACATCGGTGAGTTCTGCGAATGGAATGCATCGGTTAGGAATCGAGAAAAGGCAATTTCGACTCCACCAAACGCATTAATTGTTTGGATTTCCCAGGCGTAATTCTTCATTAGTTCTGCAAACATGGCGATACGAACACAGAGCACCGTTTCGTCCTGTGCCAGGCCATCAATCACGGTGTCGATAAACGTCTTTTGCGCCGCGGTAAGTTGCGAATCGAAGGGAGGGAGCATTTCGTATGCGCGGCCGAACGATTCGAGCACTCGCTTCGCATGGACCTTGTTCATCAGTGGGTGATTGGACGCATTGAAACCATCCGAAAGGGACAATTCCATCATCTGCATGAACTGACTGATCTCGGACCAAAACTCATCCCGAACCAATATCATTGCCTGAAGGCTTTCGCCATCGCATTGCCGGATGGCTTGCACCATTACGTGTTCAAGATCGATGTGGGTGTTGATCAGGTATTGTTCAAATTGATCGAATACGAATAACACCTTAAACGGTTCGTCACGCGATCTGATGGCCCCTAAAATTTGTGGCAATTCTGCAAAAGCCTTCGTGTACGGAAATCGATCGTGCAACAACTGGACTAGGCATTGCACCGGATTCTGAACGGTGAAATTGAAGTAAACCGTTTTGATCGAGGGCGGGAGGGACGGAATCAAGGAAGCGAGAACGAACGAGCTCTTTCCGCATCCACTCGCACCGTACATGACCCCTACGCTATTGCTCTCGTCCTCTTGTTCGCTCTGTATCCAATTCAACCAGTAATTAAGAATCGCTGGACGCCCTTCCATGTCATATGGACCCGGTATCAATCGGTGGTAGTAAGAACTATCTTCCGCAGAAAATGCTCTTAGTCCGCGCGGCACAAGACCACGCAACTCGCTAAAATCACTGACCGAGCTTGACTTCCTTTCCGACAGTGTTGCCTTTGATTCGTGGGTCGTGGCACTTCGATGGGTTGCTGTTTGGTTTACCTGCGATTCATTGTTCGTTTCCGTAGACGGGCGAACGGCCGCCGATACGTCGTGAATCTTTGCATCCGCGTCGATTTTCGAGATCGCCTCACTCAGCTGTTTTGCAGATTGAAATCGATCGGTCATTCGCTTCGACAAACACTTCAGGCAAAGCCTTTCCAGGCTATCTGGAATTTCGGGACGGCGCTGACGAGGAGAAGCGATTTCGCCTTTGAGAATCATTGAAAAAATCGAAGTGCGATCGTTCGCACGGAAAGGTGATTGCAAGGTCAGCATTTCGAATACGACCACACCAAAGGCCCAAATATCTGTCCGTCCATCAATCCGGTGCACTTCACCGAGCACTTGCTCTGGCGACATGTACCGTTGTGTACCTGCAATGTGCTGCGCGTTCCAAAGCGTGGAATCATCGGTCAGAGCAAGCCCCAAATCGGTGACTTTAACTTGCTCGTTCTCGGTGATCAGTATGTTGGCAGGTTTCAGATCCCGATGAATAATCCCCTTTGCATGCAATTGTTCGAGGGCCAATGCAATCTGTCGCATGATCCCAAGAACCCGCGGCAACGGAATCGCTTCTTGCTTTGCAATCACGTCAGCCAGACTCTTCCCCTCTACCAATTCCATCACGACGTAAGTTCGATTCTGCCATTGATCGACATCAAACACGCGGATGATATTGGGATGGTCCAAGCTAGCAGCCGCTCGGGCTTCATCAACCAGCGATATTCGCAACTTATTGGGGAGCGAATCGAGTGACCTCGACACCTTGATTGCAACTTTGCGTGCAAGTTTCGGGTCTTGAGCCAAATAGACGATTCCGAATCCACCGCTGCCCAACATTTTGATAACGGTGTATCGACCGATACAGTCATTCGGCCGAAGCGTTAACTCATCCCGACCGTTTGGATCTTCATATTGATCTACGTCATTCGCTATTGCAGGCTGATTTTTCCCGACGACAGTCGTTTCTAATTTGCTGTCGCTCGACAACTCTAACTTCCTCGGCTCCTCATTTGAGGATTGATCATTGGAATTAGGCATGCGTACGAAACTCGTTATGCTTTTGGACGCAAAAAGCGTTGAGGCAACATCAAGGTTAGCGGTAGATGATAGCCACATGTAGGCTGGTTTGCAAAAAATGAGATTGCTGAGTGCCAATTGCGAAATCCAACCGTCGCAGTCCACAAAGGAATTGGCGTCTGATTGGCGACGGCTTTCCAATTGGATTTCTTTGCCTTATGATTCTCGACTATTAATTCATTGTACAGCTTGACAACTGCTGAAGAGCGAGAATTCAGCTCGACACTCGGAGTCTAGCGTCCGTTCAAATTAAACCTCGAGTTTGTTACTATGTCTGAGGCTTCTTCTCACTCTCTTCAAACGGAAGGAAATGGAGGCCAATTGAGTGCGCGGACATTGTTCCGATTGGGAGTTACTTGCCTCAAGGAAGGGAAATTCGAAGAAGCAGAGCATTTTCTCAAAAGGACCACGGAGATAGATCCGGAATTCGCGGATGCTTGGTGCAATCGAGGCATTGCATTTGCCTCTCGAGGTCAACCGACAATGGCCGAAAAGGTTTTTCGACAAGCAGTTGACTTGTGTCCGGATCGGCCTGATTTCCTTCGAAATCTTGGGAACAGTTTGATAGCATCCGCTAAGTACGAAGAAGCTGCGGAATGTTTTAAACAATCATTGAAGTTGGACCCAACCAGCATCGCCGCCTTGCTTTCGATGGCAAAGCTCCTGGCCAGCTTAGGAAAGTCACGCGAGGCTATGAATTGCTTGCGCCGAATCCTGACGCTTCAACCACAACACAAAGAGGCATTGGACTTGTCGCCTCGAGTTCAGGATATTCCAGATAGCAGTTCTCTCCCAGCTCCTAATGGAAGCGTGGATCAACAGGAGTTGAGGAAAGTCCTCGATCGCGGGTTGGCGTCGGGCAAGGCCAAGCAGTTTGACGTGGCGCAAGCTGAATTCAATTTGGCCACGAGGATGAACCCATGGTCAGCAGAGGCATTCGCCTATCTTGGTAGTTTGCAAATCGAACTGAAAGAAGATGATAAGGCCATTGAAAGCTTTCATTCCGCACTTGCCAATTGCGCTGGTGAAGCGACATTGTATCTGAATCTGGGCGGCCTCTATCAACGTCAAGGTATGATGGAAACCGCCATCAATTGCTTTCGGGCTGCAATCCTATGCTCGCCCGAATACGAAAAAGCCTATTTGAACCTGGGCCGAATTTTCGCTAGACAACGAAGATTTGGCGAAGCGATTGAACACGTTACCAAAGCAATCCAGTTGGTACCAACGAGCTACGAGGCACTCTATCAGCTCGGGGTTATTCAGTATCTATTGGACGATACGGAGTCAGCGATCAACTGTCTACGACATGCAATGCAATTCAATCAGAATGATCCAAACGGCTATGCTATACTTGCCCAATCATTAGTCAATCGAGGCGATTTGGAAGACGGGGCCAAGGCTGCTGAGAGTGCGCTGCATATTCAACCTGCCCACGAAGGTGCACTTAGCACGCTGATCCATCAGTTACAGCATATGTGCAACTGGGACCGGCTGGACACTCTTGCTCAGCGCGCCATTTCCGTCACTAGCGATGACTCCAAATTCGCCGAAGCAGACTACCTGTCCGAACCGTTTTCGCCATTTACATTTGTTGCTCTTCCGACAGCAACGACCCCTGAACAGCAATTGAATTGCGCAATCCGCCATGTCGCGCTCAGGCAATCGAGTCTGAAACAACTGGAAATAGTCACTAAGCACCGATCTAATCGAAAGGTGATTACGATTGGATATTTGTCGGCTGACTTTCGCGAGCATCCGGTTGCTAATTTGATTGTTGGTTTATTTGAAGCACATGATCGCAATCGATTCCAAGTTTTTGGCTACTCCTATGGCGCTGATGATGGAAGCGGAATTCGCCATCGGATCAAGATGGGGTTCGATCGATTTGTCGAATTCAATAATGCCTCGGACTTGGAAGCAGCACGGAGAATTGCCGCCGATGAAGTCGATATACTGATTGACCTGACAGGACATACGCGCGGCTGGAGAATAGACATACTGGCCCATCGGCCTGCTCCCGTTATTGTTCACTATTTGGGCTATCCGGGCACGACTGGTGCTCCGTTCATCGACTATCTCCTTGCGGATGAATTCGTAGTGCCTCCAGATCAATCCTCTTATTACTCCGAGAAGCTGGTTTACATGCCTGGGAGTTTCCTTGTGAATGATTGCCAACACAGACTGGGTCCTAATCATTTGACGCGGGCAGATTGCAATTTGCCATTGGATGCATTTGTGTTCTGTTGTTTCAATGGCGGTTACAAGATTACTCCACTCGTCTTTGATATTTGGATGAAACTGCTCGATTCCATTCCATCTGCCGTGCTCTGGCTAAAGGACAACAACCGTTTTGCGAATTCAAATTTGCAGCGAGAAGCGGAAAGGCGTGGCATTCAGAGCGATCGACTTATTTTTGCTCCTCGCTGCGATACACTTCAAGAGCATATCGCGCGCTATCGACTTGCGGACCTATTTCTCGATACTTTTCCCTACAATGCGCATACGACTGCGAGCGATTCGCTCTTGGCCGGCTGCCCGGTTTTGACGTACGCAGGCAACGCCTTTAGTGCGCGAGTTGCTGGCAGCTTATTGCAGGCTGTCGGCCTGCCAGAACTTGTCACGACCACTTGGGAGGAGTACCAATCGATCGCCTTGGACTTAGCACGAAATCCGCTACGGCTCGCTGAATTAAGAGCCCGACTGAATGTGAATCGAGCTACTTCGTCGCTGTTTAAGATGGATGTATTCGCGAGAAACATCGAGGAGGCGTATATCAAAATGTGGGCAATCCACACCGCGGGCGAATCGCCTCGCAGCTTCCGAGTATAAGCGGACCCGCCACCCCCTCGCCCTTAGACAATCCGAAAGTTAGAGAATGGCCTCGACGTCCGAAAAATTAGCTACAGGGCTAAAACATCATCAGTTGGGGCAATTTGAATTGGCAGAGAGAGTCTATAGACATGTCCTCCTTTCAAATCCGCGAAACTCGCAGGCACTTTACTATCTCGGCGTACTTGCTTCACAAATGGGCAACAAACTCTCAGCGGTAGAATTAATCGGCAAGGCGATTGAGATCGATCCCACTAAAGGAATCTACTACTACAATCTGGGCGAAGCCCTCCAAGTCCTAGGCAGACTCGATGAAGCCGTGGTGGCGTATCGACTAGCTTTGCAACGCGATCCAACCGATGCCGAAGCACTCAACAATCTTGGTCGTGCACTCCAGTCGCTTGGGAATCTAGATGAAGCAATTATCTGCTATCGACGATCACTTGATCTGCGTCCAAACGACGTAGAAACACTCAACAACATGGGCGGCCTACTTCAAACGCGAGGGGACTTTACCGCAGCGATTGCGTGCTATGAAACGGTAATCCAGTTGAGGCCGAATTATGTCGAAGTCTACTGCAACCTAGGAAGTGCCCTCAAAGCAAATGGCATACCCGAAGCAGCCCGCACTTGTTACCTTCAGGCGTTGCGAGTGCAACCGCAGTCTATCGAGGCTTTGAATGGACTCATCGTTCAACAACAAGAGCTCTGTTCCTGGCAAGATCTTGAGTCTTTGTCTCGCCAAGTGATCCAATTGGTGGAGAAGGCAAGCGGACTTGGCATACCGCACCAGCTGACGCCAATTTCCTATTTGGGTTTGCCAACAGTCACGACGCCGATTCAGCAATTGAACTTTGCTCGCGACTTTTTTGCCAATCGGTTTGGCAATATTACACATTTAGGCTTAAACGAAAGGCTTGGACCGCGCAGAAACTCACCGCATAGAATTCGAGTTGGTTATTTGTCCGGCGACTTGCAAACGCATCCAGTCGGACTTTCGATCTGCGAACTGTTGGAGAACCATGACCGCAATCGTTTTGAAGTTTTTGCCTATTCGTTTGGCGCTGACGATTGCAGCAAAACTCGGCAACGCATTGTGCATGCATGCGACGAATTTGTGGAACTTGGCCAGGAGTCATTCGGCGATTCCGCTAAACGGATTCAGCGAGACGGAATCGATATTCTGATTGACTTAATGGGTCATACCTACAATGCGAGAACCGAGATTCTCGCGATGCGGCCGGCACCGATTCAGATTCAGTTTTTGGGTTTCCCAGCCACCATGGGCGCACCATGCATCGACTATATCATGGCGGATGAGTTTGTAGTCCCGATGGACCAATCGGCTAATTACTCTGAACAGATCATTCGCTTACCAAACTGCTTTTTTCCCCAAGACTCAAAACGATTTGTATCAGGTTTGTCGACGTCACGTTCCGACCATGGCCTTTCGGAAAATATGAAAGTGCTCTGCAGTTTCAACAATAGCAGCAAGATTACGCAGGCAATGTTCGGTGGTTGGATGCGCATCCTTCGCGAGGTCCCAGATACCATACTGTGGATCTATGTACAAAACGATCGTGCGGCGTTCCATTTGCAGAAGGAAGCGGTGTCGAATGGTGTTGACTCCAATCGCCTAGCCTTTGCTCGGCGACTTCCGAATTTGAATGATCACCTCGCACGGTATTGCTTAGCCGACTTGTTCCTGGACACATTCCCATATAACGCTCATTCCACCGCTGCCGATGCGCTCTGGATGGGATGCCCTGTCCTTACATTGGCAGGTCAGACATTTGCAAGTCGCGTGGCTGGCAGTTTAATGAGAGAAGCTGAATGTGAAGAGCTTGTGACAAACAGTTTGGAGGAATACGAGTCCAAGGGCATAGCATTGGCCCGCGATGCGACAGAGTTAGCCAGATTGCGGACCCAGCTCGAACTACGTCGTTCGACATTTCATCTGACCCGTAGTCAACAATTCGTTCGGGATATCGAACGTGCCTACGAGATCGTATGGGAAAGGCACTTGGCGGGAAAAACGCCTGCACCGGTGCAAGTTGAGCCTACCTGAGGTGCACATCTGGTTACCAAATGAGCGACTACCTGGACAAGCCAGGTGGCCCGCTTTCGCTACTGGGCAAGCCATCGAGCTTGTTTCGATGGTACGCTCGTTTGGTAACCAGCAGAAAGACAACAAACGGTTACGGTTCACTACCCCGCTTGCCCAGGTAGGTGCGTATTCGTCTCACGTCACCGTGACTTTAAACTGCTTAGTATCGGTGCCACCATTTCCGTCACTGACAACCACAGTGACATAGAAAACGCCCACAAATCCATTGTTCGGATCGATCGTCAATGTCGAACCCACGATGCTAAACGTGGCCTGCGGATTGTTGACCTGGGCATTGTAAAGCAACGCCGTGTTCGTCCAATACGTCGAGTCCAACGTCGCTACTAACGGGTCTCCCGCCGGACTCGCTCCACCTAACCAACGGTAAAGATTGCCCGCTGGAGTGATGTAGTACCATGTGCCTCCCGGTGCCGTAAACCACTTTTCATTCAGATTCAACCCGAAATAGTTCAAGTACTCGATTCCGCCGCTAAAGCCCAGCCCCAAAGATTGATCCAGCACGTACGCTTGGCTTTGCCCCGTGGCACTAAAAGTCAGCACATCGCCCACGTTGGGATCGGTCGCTGACAGAGCTACCGCAAGTGTGTTCTGAGTCGTAGGCATCGTTCGATCCGCAATCGGTGACAAGACCGGCGGTTGGTTCACCACGGTAATGTTAACGTTGAAGCTCCATGACAGAGGAGCGAGATCGTTGCCCGATGTGTCTTCGATGTCGTTCGCGTCTGGAGCTAACGAGACATTCACTGTGCCAGTGGCTAGTCCACTGACTGGGAACCGCCATGTGTTGCCACCGATATTGGTAGGCACACCTTTGACGGCAGTCGTTGCCCCGCTGCCGGTGAGCACCAGGTCAGTCGCATCCACTCCCGTGACGGTCTCCGAGAACGTAATGTCGACATTCGTCGCGGAGACTCCAATGGTCGAACTTGGTGCGGGTGTCCGGTTGGTGACCGTGGGTGCTATGGTGTCGACCCCTGCCGCCTGCACCGTTACAAAGAACGTCTCGCTATCCGTCCCGCCATTCCCATCGCTGACCGTCGCCGTCACTACAAACCGTCCAACGTAGATGTCGGTCGGGTTGATAGTCAGCACATTGCCGACCATGGATACGACCGCAGGAGCGTTGTTCGCGGCCGCGTTGTAGAGCAAGGCCGTGTTTGTGTAATCCGCAGGAACAAGTTGTTCGACCAGCGGATCGCCTGACCCATTGCCACCCAACCAGCGATAGAGTCTGCCGTCCGGTTTGACATAGTGCCAAGTGCCGCCCGAACTCGATAGCCATTTTTCTTTGAAACTAAGGTAATTCAGGTACTCGTTGCCGCCACTAAAGCCCAATACCAAGGTTTGATCTAAATAATATTCAATGCTTTGAGCCGTCGCGCCAAAAGTCAATATATCGCCTACATTGGGATCGCTGGCCGAGAGGTTTATAATGCCGTTGATCGTGCCGTTACTAATCGTCTGTTCGCCGATGTTCCCCAGGACCGGCGGCTGATTCGCAACCGAAATGCTGACGCCGTAACTCCAGTTCATTGGAGCCAAATCGTTACCCGATGTGTCTTCGATATCGTTTGCATCTGGCGCAAGTGAGATATTGACCGTGCCATTGACCAATCCGCTAACCGGGAACCGCCAAGTGTTCCCGCCAACATTCGTTGCAGCACCCTTCGTAACACCACTCGTCGCGCTGCCAGTGAGGACCAGGTCGGTGGAGTCCACCCCAGTGACTGGTTCAGAGAAGGTGATATCGATATTCGTCGAAGATGATATAAGTACAGATCCAGGAGCAGGCACTCGGTTGGTGACTGTCGGTGGAGTGGTGTCGACTGCTCCCCCCAAGACCGTCACGAAAAACGACTGGCTGACACTGAGCAAACCGTCGCTGACCGTAGCGGTGACTTGAAATCGTCCGACGAAAGTGTCCGTTGGGTCGATGGTCAAGACATTGCCGACCAAGGTCAACACCGCCGGGGCATTATTCGCAGCGGCGTTGTAGAGCAAGGCGGTGTTGATGTAGTCGGCAGTGCTAAGCTGTTCGACCAGCGGATCATTGGCCGGAACACCACCCAACCAACGATAGAGTCTTCCATCGGGTGTGATGTAGTGCCATGTGTTACCAGCGCTTGTTAGCCACTTCTCTTTCAAGTGAAAGTAATCTAGATACTCGTTACCGCCACCGAAGCCGAGGTTCAAGTTTTGATCTAAATAGAATTCAATACTCTGAGCCGACGCGCTATATGTTAATACATCTCCCACATTGGGGTCGGTCGCCGAAAGTGTAACCACGCCGTTGACTGTACTCGATGCAATTGTCTGGTCGCTGATAGCCGCCAAGACGGGTGGAAAATTAGTTGATAGGTCGTTGTCCACTTCGGTCCCGGTCACACTAACAGTGGTCAGGCCACTGGATGTGACATCAAACACGGCTGAACCATTCACCAGATCCACATCTTCGGCCGCTGCCAGCGTCACTGTCTGAGTTACGTTCCAGTTGGC
>JANLRK010000109.1:0-36877 GCA_031361585.1 Pirellula sp.
TGGCCCCCTGGGCCGTGCGCTCACGGCCCAGGGGGCCATGCTACGACTCAACGCAAACACTTTACTTTTGTTTGGATAGACACCATGCAATTCTGCCGTACTCTTGCAACGCTGATCTTTGTATCTCTTGCACCATTGCAAATTGCGTCAGCCATCGACGAAAATCGAGACTATTTCGTTTTCTTAACGACGGGCAAATCGACTCAGGGAATTGCAGCAGAAGTTGTTCAGCAAAAGCAAAATGCTCACGTCGAGAACTTTGGTCGACTCGCGAAACTCGGTTCGTTGACCGCCGCTGGCCCTTGCGCCGATCCCGACAAAAAGACCCGTGGAATTGTGGTCATCCATGCTGTTTCGATCGCCGACGCAGAGTCCAAGTTTACGCCCGATCCCTACGTTTCCGAGGGATTCATGAAGGCTGAACTCCATGAGTACCAAACGGTCGCTGGCAAGCTTCATTTGCTAACGGAAGTTATATCCATGGAAGAGAGTGTGATCGCGATCGCAAGTCGCGGACCAAAGTGGACTGATAAGTCACAAGACGCAACGGTCGCTTCAGCCTATGCCCTCTTCGCTAAGAAGCAATTCGATGAGGGCAAACTCGGATTTGCCGCTCAGTTTCCGGGCATAGCGAATAACGATTCCGGTAGGGTCGCCGTCATGATTTTTCGAGGCAAGGACGTGGCCTCGGTGAAGAAGAGTCTCGAAGCGAATGAACTCGTACGCGATGGGTTGGTTGTTATACAAGCATTCCCCCAATACTTGGCTAAGGGTGCGATTGAATAGCGGAATCGAGCAATGCAATCATGTCGTAGACAAAGCGTCGTTTAGTTTTGTATGTGCTCACGTGTCCGACGATCATAGAACGCGATCATCTCAGGCGTCGGTTCCAAGGGAATGGGGTTCATTTGTTCTTGAGTTTGTAGGACATTTCGATTCAAGCGAACCGTGGCTTACAGCACTTGCCGCGGAAAGTCACTCTCGGCACGAGTGACCTACGGTAGGTTTTTACCTGCCGTTGATAATTGGAGCGGGCTGGATCTCTTCGACGAATATTTTAGCTTCCTCCCGTTCTCGCTTTTCCGACGATGCGCGCGTTTTGTTCTTGGATTGAAGATTCGGTGGCGGTGGTCCTCGATCGAGCATCGGATTCATCTCGATGGCCAGCTGATCGTTGATCCAGGTGACCCAATCTGGGCGAGTCTCGAGAAACAACAGCTCCTTCAATTGAGCAATCACGGTCTCATCATTTTCGCCCAATCGAATTCGCGTCCTGACCAAGTTACCCAAATACTGTGGCTTTTCCGGCGCCAGTTCGTATGCATGCTGGTAGTACTCTATCGACTCCAGTCCACGCCCTGCCGCTTCCAAGGTCATGCCGAGGTTGTTCCACGGAGTCGGATCCTCTGTTAGAAACTGAGCCGCAAGCTCAAACTCCTTGGCTGCATCAGACAGTTTCCGCTGCTGATAGTAAATGAGACCAAGATTATTGTGCGCCGTCCCATTCGATTGTTCCAAGGAAATGGCTCTTTGAAATTCATCCGCAGCCGCCTGAAGTTTTCCATGATCAAAGTGCTTGACTCCCTTGATGACATGGCCACTGGATCGCTCCAAGCCGTCGCTGCCAACCGAGAGAATCTCGTCGCAGCCGGCATTGCGGAGTGCGGTACAACCAACATGTAGAATTGCAATCAATGCCATTAACAGTACCAGACGGCACATGCTAGCAATCGATAGATCGATTCGATAGTGACGCATGTACGCGGCCAGAGGTTGAGGGACAAGGCATTATGGCAGACTCATCAACCGCTTATCGGGGAAAAAATCATCTGAGTCAAGGTCAAGCGCACGTTCCAAAGTTCGCTACTATTCTCACCTTGACTATTACTTCGACTCAATGACAGATCGCGAACCACCATTCCAGAACTTGCATCTTCGAGTCCGGTAACAAAGCCAGCGATTTGTCTAAGGCTAGCGTTTTGCAGAGCGATTTGCGTTGCTCGAATTTGGTAGTCGGTTCGGCCCAAACGGATTGGCGTTTGAGGATCGACTGAGACAATCGATATCGGAGAAAGCTGCGAATCCGACGCTGCAGAGGTGACTCTGGCGGCGATTCGATCCGGCGGTTCTACATCCAACGATGCAATACGAGGCGCAGTGCGAAACCCATCAATATCGTCGACCAATCGCTGGCACTCCGCATAGCCGTTGACCGCATATTGAGCCGCAGCTCGGGCGCTGCGATAGAAGCTGACAGAGGCAGTCAGCAAAGCAACTGTTCCAAGCAGCATCACCATAGCCGTAAATCGATTGCGAAAAACACTCATCGTACTTCCTCGCTTTCCATCGCAAGAAAACTCGCGAGTACATGATCTCCATGGACCAACGAGGTTGCGGGAGGTTCAACATGGAATCCACTCTTTGATAGAGCAGCGGCCACCCTTCCTGCATCCTGTTGAGACAGCAATTCTATCTCTATTGCAATTCGGCCATTCTCAATTCGAATCTCCTCGATCTGAAATGGAAAATCCTCGCTCAAACACTCGATGATGTTTTGCAACGACTCAAGTGCCGAGTGTGGAACTGTCGACTTCGGATCCGTTCTTCGAATCCCCTTGGCTTTGGTATGCTCGCTCTTAAGCCGCCCCAAAATCGCGGCTGGGACTCGCTGTGTGGGGAACGCGACTCGAAAGAGTTCCTGCTGCTTCTGCTCATATTGATCTGACATGGAACGGTAGGTTTGTGTTCGCCATAACAGCGTTCCGCACAAAGTTGCGAGCAATAGAACTACCGCCACAGCCAGTCTCGTTATTGAGCTGCGGTCCCGACGCCACGGATCATGTGCTGCAAGATCGTCGCGCCGCAAATCGATCCATGGGGCTTGGTGACCAGACAAAACCGATTGTGCTCGCTTTCGAATGAGTTCATCCCGGTCGATCTCGATCGAGTGCGAATCATGATGAACGACATTTTCCAACTTCTTCAAGTCGTCCTTGTTCCCTACCAAGAGCAATTTCATCGAGGTTGTGAGCAACTGCAACAAATGCTGATGGATAGTCTCGCTATCGAACCCTGCGAGTTGCCAAGTTCGGACTGAACCGTCCGAGGCTAGCTCCAAAATCTCTACCTGCGGTGGGCCAATATTCTGGTTCAACATCCAAACGGAAAGGGACGGTATAGGTACAAGTCGGTCTGCAAGAGCTTGCTCAAATGCCAGCAACGACGCAGGAACAATGAACTGCACATTGCATTGAGCCAGCTCCAATGCATCCACGATCGGTTTGAGGCTGGCAATCTCCATCGATACGGCTGGTAGGTTCATTTTCGAAGCTTGCGTGTTTGGCCGAATCGAGTCAGCCACAATGCACTCTGCGTCAACCGGTAACACGGACTCCAATGCAAATCGCAATGCTTGATTGTTTTTGATATCGACCGCGTCTTCGGCTGGAATCGATGCAAACAAAACGGAATCCGAATCTACAGCGATAACGACTTGCGTAAAATCCATTGCGTGCTGTTTCGCGAACGCAAGAGTCTGCGTCGCAATTTCTCTTGGGTCGTGGGTAGCAATGAACGTACGAGGCGACGCCTGAGTCATGCCACGAATTTCCCAACCGTCTCCTACTTCGGTCAGCAAAATTCCCGGTTTACGCATTTTTATCTCTCTAAAGTGGAATCGTCGGCGAACCGCCGTTGACCTGTTCTAGTTGTATTTCAAGTTCTTCAAAACTCAGCTTTGGCTTTGCCGACATCGGTCCTGAGTTCGAATCCTGCATTGGCATTGCGGTTGCTTCAAAGCCAACATCCGATTCGAATCGAAGCATTTGCCCCATGAGCCAAGTCGTCGATTGTCCGCGGAACGATACCCGAACGGAATCTGTATCCACGGACTCGATGCGAACTCCCTCTGGTTCCAATTGAATCGAATTCCCCTCGGGGCAGAAGTCGAGTTTTCCGGCTCGATCTATTGCAATAGCCATTGACCTGCCTTTTTCGATTACGGTGCCCACCAGTCGCAGACCGGCATCGGGCGCCGTACTGCGAGGCGCAATCGCATTCGGCAAGGGAACATTCGAAAGCGTCTTAGGTTCGGCAATGGTTGGACTCAATTTTGCGATAAAACCGGACTGTAGCTTGCGGCTCCAAATACCCGACGTACTTGTGGATTCTTTTGAAGATCGATTCGGACTGACTGAACCCTCGGTGGATGAAACCGCAAGGGGCTTATTGATATGGCTATTGCTTCGTGTGGATGGTTCCGCAAGACGACCATCAGCAAACCAACCCCAAACGCCGACGCCGATGGCAGCGACAAGGATGGAAGCTGAAACTCGATTCATCGTTTTGGTAATGTTGGTTGAAACTTGCTTACTCAAAGGAAAACTCCGTCGTCTGAAGAATTCCGTTTTCGTTGAACGCTTGGACTGCAAAACGTTGTTGACGCGAGTGTTTGTCCGATGCTTCGATCCAAAGTGAAAAGCTGCTGGAACTCGAACCCAGTAAAGCCTGCAGTCCCTTTTTATCTTCTGCATTGGTAACGGTTCTCTCTAAGATCAAGCCAACTTCACCAAGCGAAGTGTCCCGAACCTTGGATAGAATTCGCTTTGCTAACCCCTCTTGCACGACCGCATTGCATACTGCCAGCAGTGATTCGTCCGACGCTCGAAAAATATTCAATCGCCCTGTGCCGTAAAGCGACATCTTTCTCGTCATCTTAGCGAGCTGTCTATCTTCGCCAGCAAGCTGATTCACTTGTACAAAATCAAAGACTTCGCCCCAACTGCGAAATGCAGGTAGACCCTGGGAGGCAGTAGAATTAGACTCTGTCTTGTCGTCATTCAGCTTAGAATCACTGGCCGCGGATCGTTTGGCGGTCAGCTTGCTCATGCTTTCTCGCACCGGCAACAAACGAACGGTGCGTGATTCAAATGCGCCCGTGAGTCGATTCAAAGCCTGTTCACAATCGCCTTTACCGCCTGCATCATAAATCGCATTGAGGTTTGCCTTGGCGTCTTCATCCGCGATCAAAAGGTCAAATGTTTGGCCGCCTAAGCTAACTCGATCCTCGATGATGGATGGAAAAGCGGCCTGCTTGCCTCGCAGCTTTCTAGCCTTGAGATCGCTGACTTCAAACAATCCATAGGCGGCCGGAAGCAAAGTTCGTTGGCAGCTGTGCATCCCCCATCGCCGCTGCATTAATTGTTGTGCCTCGATAGCCGACAGGCTAGCCTGCAAACTCCTTCTAGCAGTTGTCGTCATGGCGACCCCGACCAAGATGATCGCAACCAACACCATCATCAAAACAAACCCTCTTCTAGATCGGCAAATGGCTTTCCTCATGAGGCGTCCCGCTGCCGAGTGAACGTCTGATCGAGAATAGTTCGATCGCCTTGATCGAGGATAACGATTTGAACAGAGCTCGGTATGGCGGTCGGGCGGTTAATCCTCTCCGCAGCGGAGAAAGCATTAACTTGATTGGATGAAACAATCATGGTTTTCGCTCCGATATAAACCGGTTCAACGAATGGCCCGGTAGACATCGGCAAGCCATGCAAGTCTTCGGTCTGAATACGTACCAAAAGCGATTTCATTCCATCTTGCCGAATTTCGTAAATGACACGTGCCGGTCGAAGCGTCGCGATCAGCGTAGCCGGGTCGCGATGTCCGAATCCAACAAATTCAACTCGATTGATACCAATAACCATACTCCTCGCGTTCGCTATATCGCGACCGAACTGCTCTACCAATAGTCCAAGTCTTGCAATGCTTGGATCGGTTCGGGTTGCATTGCCAATCTCAGAAAAGCTACGGCGCAATACTCCCATCAACGTCGCCAATAATAAAGTACCAAGTACCAACGCTATGATGATCTCAATCAGAGTGAACGCACGCTTCCTCATCGTAAACCGCTCGCATTCTGACTTTGCAGCAATTCGATCGATACCAAAACCTGAGGATCGACACTCCTTCCAACTCTTCCAAGCACCTCCAATCGAATAACGCTCGCTTGCAATCCACAAACCGATCTTAATCCGACGGGCTGCGTTCGCCAAATCCACTCACCTGCCGTGGCGGCAATGCCTTGGTCGCGAACGGGCACTCGGCCTTGCACTTCATACCAATTCGTTAAGAGTCTTTCGGCAATTAAATTCGCTTGTTGTTTCTGTTTCGCAAGCAAAATGGAATGCTGATGAGATGATAATGCGACCAACCCTGAGGCGACGAGCGATCCCATGAGGACGAGGCCTACGATGACTTCGATCAGAGTAAATGCTAGTCGCTTGGTTCGCACTTCTATCTTCCCATCGCCATGAGCGATCGCACTTCATCGGAGTTGTCGCTAACGAGAACTTGCCCAGTCATCCCTACAATCAACACCCATTTCGATGCACCCCTTCGGCTTTCCAATCGAAATGCATAGGTGGAGCTCTGACCTGATTGAGAAAACAGAATTCCATCGTTGCCAGACACTGGCGTGCTTAGGATCACTTCAGCGAGTCGCACGTTGCGGCTAAAGTCAACGGTGTTTGCAGAACAGCTGTACCGCAATCGCTGCTTGGATCGGTCAATTGCAAGCCCACCCGCAATGGGGCTTTGACGCGTGGCTTCCCGTTCCTTTCGATCTGCATTGGCGAGCAAATGGGACATACGCAGTAACTCGGATTGGTCCAGATGCCCAATGACCGATATCACCGCGATCGTAGAAATCAATCCAAGCACGATCAAAACCGCGAACAGCTCGAGCATAGTAAATGCACGGCATACTCGGTTATTTGGCCTTCGCATTGAGTGCCTCGCTGCTAATGTCAGCGTCGCCGCCCTCGCCACCCTCGCGTCCATCTCCGCCCAGACACAGGATGGTGAATGGCGAATTGACAGCGGGACTAACGTATTCGTAAGGGCGTCCCCACGGATCGGTTGGGACTTTCTTGAGAAAACCGTCAGGGAAGCTACGAGTACCCTTGGTCAAGATCTCAATCCCCTCGTCGTTGCTGGGATAGCGCGATTGATCTGCGTAATATGACTCTAAAGCGCTGACCATGGTTGCTATCTCAGCTCTGGCAGCGTTTTGCTTACTAGCAATCAAATAACTGCGTGTCTGAACCGCCACCAAGGTGCTAAGCAGGCCAATGATGATCACCACGACCATGAGTTCTACAAGCGAAAATGCTGCTCGTCGGCTAGATGTCATCATTGCGTTCCCTTTTGTTCCTCTTCACGAAATGTTTTGAAGGTTTCCCGCTTGAAGGATCGGTAGAATCGTTGCCAATAGCAAGAAACCAACAAACAGAGCTAGTACTAGAATTAGTACCGGCTCGATCAAGGCTGTCAAGCGAGCGGACGCTACGCCCAGTTGTTGATTGTAATCATCGCTCAGTCGTGTGAGCATATCATCTAGTTTTCCAGTGTCGCGCCCCACCGAAAAGACCCGAACGGCGAGGGGTGGAAACACGCCAGATCGTTCAAGTGACTCGGCTAACTCCTTGCCCGATGCCATGTCCTCGCATGCCATCTCAAGAGCCGATCGGAGTACGATATTGTTGATGGACGTGGCCGCTAACTGCACGGCACTGGGCAAGGTCAGGCCACTCCGGGACAACAAACCGACGATCATGGCAATCCTAGAAACATTTTGCTTTACAAGCATCGGCCCGAGGATGGGTAGTCGCAAAACGAACCGATCCAACCAAGCCTTGCCCGTCTTGCTGCGAAGACCTTTCACAGCGATCCCGATGGAAATAACCAGCCCAAGCAATAGCCAAAGGCCATAACCAACGACGAGATCGCTTAACGCCTTGGCGACTCGAGTTGGCCACGGCAACACTTTAACGGTTTCTTGAAGGTTTTCCAAAAGTGGAGGGAGAACCCAAGTCATCAAAAAAATCGTGGCAAAAATGCCGAATACAACAAGAAATGCAGGGTAGAGCAACGCAGTAAAGACCTTGTCACCAAGCTGTGACATCCTCTGTTTGTAGTCCGACAATTGCTCCAGAACTGTTTCTAGCGTGCCTGCGTTTTCACCCACCTCGATCAGTCGAATCGATGCTACATCGAATACCTCCGCATTCTCCGCCATTGCGTCGGCTAAAGCAGTCCCCGACGCAACTCGATCTCGCACCCTGACGATCGCGGTTCGGAATGCGCCCCGATGCTGCGCGGCAAGCGTATCCAGTGATTCAAGCAACGGAATTCCTGCACGGAGGAGCATCGAGAGCTCGTGGGAGCCGGTCGTCCAATGCAGTCGCGCTCTGCGAGCAGACAGCGATGGAAACCAGCGAAAACTGCGAGCTCCTCTCGATTCGCTTAGCGACTGAACTGCTACCCCTTGTCCTCGCAACTGATCGCGGGCTTGGCGTGGCGAATCTGCCACGATCGTCCCTTTGACAGTGGATCGGGTCGCATTCACTCCATGGTATGAAAATACTGGCATTATCCGACCACCGATTGGAGGCTGGTTACTCGCAGCACTTCCTCGAGTGTTGTGCGTCCCTGTTGGATCTTGTTTTTTCCGTCTTCGAAAAGCAACGTCATATCCGATTCAAGAGCCGCTTGACGGATCGTCGTCGCATTTTCCCTAGATTGGATTAAGGTACGAATCCGATCATTGGTAACCAACAGTTCAAACAAACCGATGCGCCCGCGGAAACCCGAGCCACGACAGCGGTCGCATCCCTTCGGCGAAGCGGTTCCGTCCACCGCAATGGTCTTGCATGAAAGGCATAGCTGTCGAACAAGTCGCTGCGCCAGAGAGGCAACCAACGAACTGGACACCAAATAGGGCTCAACACTTAGGTCCAACAACCGCGTAATCGCGCTAGCTGCGTCGTTCGTATGTAGCGTGCTCAGTACGAGATGTCCCGTTAACGACGCTTGGATGGCCATGTTGGCCGTTTCACGATCACGAATCTCGCCGACCATTATGATGTCCGGGTCTTGGCGGAGAAGATTCCTCATCCCTGAAGCGAATGTCATCCCCTTTTTTTCGTTGATCTGGGTTTGGCTAATGCCATCCAACTGATACTCGATGGGGTCCTCGAGCGTCAGGATGTTTGATTCTTTGGAGTTGATTTCCTGCAATGCACCGTAAAGAGTCGTGCTTTTTCCGCTTCCAGTCGGACCCGTCACCAGAATCATGCCATGGTCAACTCGGATCAGCGACTGCCATCGTTTCAGAGTTGTTGGCGACATTCCTAAGTCGTCTAGCGTGTAAAGTCTCGCACTCTTGTCCAGCAACCGAATCACGATCCGTTCGTTATGGCTAGTTGGCAAGGACGCAATTCGCAAATCGATCACCCGATCGCCAAGTTGGACAGTCGCTCGCCCGTCCTGCGGAAGACGTTTCTCGGCGATATTCATTTTCCCGAGAACTTTGATACGTGTGAGAACCTCCTCCTGTATCGACTTCGGAATCTCAAAGCTGTCGAATAGAACGCCGTCGATTCGCTGTCGAATTTTTACAAAACCCTCGTAGGGTTGGATGTGAATGTCAGACGCCCCTGCCATGACTGCATCGAAGATCAGTTGATTGACCAATCGAATGATTGGGGCACGACCATCGGCGTCCAACAAATCTTCGCGAGAAGCCAGCAAAGTAAGTTGATCTGAAATCGATTCCAGCCCGATCGATTCCAAAACCTGTTCTGTTTCACCGTCCCGCACCGAATAGGCTGCATTGATTGCTACACGAATCTGTTCCGCAGTCGCTAACATCGGACGCACAGTGTGACGCAATCTTCGCGAAACGACGTCCAATTGTGGCCACGCATTCTCGTCGCTAATTGCTAATCGAAGCACTTCCTCGTCAGCGCATTGAAACGCCATGATCTGATGCTCGCGCACGTAGCCAATTGGAAACTGACGAATGAATGCGGCAGAGGCTCGATAGCCGGATAAATCTATCTCGATCGGTAATGACAGTCGATTTGCGAGTTCCTCTAGTCGCCGCATTTTAGTTAGCGAATCAGCTCAGGCTGACTGGTCGGAAAATCCCCAGGAAGGCACGCCTTGCCTGCGTCCTTGTCGGACAAGTACCGGAGATCCGCAAAGCGCGAATCACGCAATACCATTGGTCGAATGAACAGGAAGAAAGACATTGTAGACTGATTGGTATCGGTGCGGCTGGTCAAAGTCCGAAGGATCGGGATCTTTTCAATCCATGGAATACCAGCAAATGAATAGTTGTCGCCGATGCGCTTCAAACCGCCAACGACAACTGTCTTGCCATCCGGAATCGTAACCGTGCTACCTACGCGATCGATCTGGCGAGCGGGAGGCAAACCCGCCGAGGCTGTCCCGGAAAACGTGCTGAACTCAACATCGAAATCCAGTTGCAAATGATTGTCTTCGTTGATGTGCGGAGTGACAGTAATGATGGTTCCCGCTTGCTGGTTGCCTCCTAGACTTGTGGTGGAAACGGTTTGCGATGCGTTGATACTGCTGAACGGAACACTCGTGACACTTTCGAGTTTTCCGGTACTGTTATCGTTCACGAGAATTTTTGGGGCTGCAAGAACACGTGCGCGCGAATGCCCGGCCAACGCCCTAACGACCATGTCGGCCACGTCGGGATCAATCAAAGTTCCGTTGAAGCCAAGGCCGGGAATGACCCGCAGTGCACCTGTGTCGCGGTTCACTTCGCTAAGCCCGAAGGATGTGAATTTGAATAGTCTCTTGGAACCGACTCGATCCCCCCCGGAGACTTCGACGCCGAGCGTATAGTTGTCGGACGTATCCACCGCTATCACTTGGGCTTCGATTAGTACCTGCGGGCGTCGTTGATCCAACGATTCGATCAACTTGGCATAGAGCTGCTGAACGCTGGATGGGGCGTAAACGATGAGGCTGTTGGTGGAAACGTCCGCGGAAACACGAGCGCCTCCAGGGAGGGTTGCGACGCCACCGCCACCGCCGCCACCAAATCCACCGCCGCCACCAAATCCGCCGCCGCCAAATCCACCGCCGCCGAAACCACCGCCAGCAAACGGTGAACCTACCGCTCCGTTGCCAACTTGACCGCCTATTGAATTCCCCGTGGCGCTACCGCTGCGACCAGAACCCGGACCCGCTGCTGTTGTTGGTCGCGCAAGTGGATTTGGAGGTTGCTGTACCAATGGATCTCTACCATCACCGTTGGGGGCAAGCGGCAACGGCGTAACTGTTAAGCCACCTCGGTTGACTTGGCCTTGTCCTCCGGCTGGTGGCCCCATCCCATTGAAGCCGCCGAAGTTATTGCCCTGATATCCGGCTCCGCCACCACCCTGATATCCGGGTCCGCCACCAAAGGGAGAATAGAATGCAGCTGGCGCACCATTGAAGCCACCCGTCCCATAGGCCTCTTGTAACGCTAAGAGCGAGTACAAAACATCGAGCGCACTGGCGTTCTTTAATTTATAAAATTGAATAGGGCTCTCGGCCGTGTCGACCGCGGTATCGAGATTGGCGATTAGCTTAGCGACTTGGCGATGAACTTCTGCGGAGGCTCGCACGATTAACAAGTTGCCTTCGGTATCGACCGTTGTTTGATATGAGGTTTCGTCATTGGGTGGTTCAACGAATCCCTTGATCAATTTGTCGATTCGATCCGCGTTCGTGTTTTTAATGCGATAGACTTCGGTAGTGATTCCTAAAGAAACATCGAGCCTTTTCAGCAGATCTATCGCTCGCTTTACCGAATCGGCATTGCCTGCAATAACAATCCGTTTGCCGACCGGCTCGGTGAAAAGTTTTACTTTGGAGCCACCGCTTTTATCTACACCCAATTGTGTTGTCGATTGCGTGGTGAGGATACCCTTGACTTGTTCGGTCAACACTTGTGCGATTTGGAACTTGGCTTCGTAGACCTGGTACACTCCTCCGCCGGCGGGCTGGTCGATCAGGTCGAGCAGATCCGACATGGTTTTCACGCTGGCGGCATAGTCGTTGACGATAACGGCGTTAGCTTCTGGGATCGCAACCGCACTGGCTCCCGTTCCACTAAGAAATGGTTTCAGGACCGTTACTAGCGTGGCGGCATCCAGGCTCTTCAGTATGAAAACCTGAGTTACGATGGCAGCCGGACCATCTCGATCCGGTGATTGCGACGCTTTACCAGGCGCAGCAAACGGCATCATGTCGTTGACTTTTTCATTAACTTTGACGATGCGTTTCCAGCCTGGTGTATCGGATTCCACAATCGCCAATCCTTCGGTTCGAAGGACACTACCAAGAAGCATTGGCAGAGACGCGACGGGAATTTCCTGTGGTGTCCGGATAGTGATGGTTCTCGACGCAACGTCGTCGTTATAGGCGAACTTAATCCCCATGCGCTGAGAAACAAAACCAACGAGCGCATCCAGTTTCACATCACCTTGAAGCGTCATCCTGATCATGCCGGACGGAGGGGGCAGTGAATCTTGGCGAGCTCGAAGTTCGATGCTTTCTTGGGCAATCGTAAAGGAACCGAAGACGGCTACAGCAACCAACGCAAGAATAGCATGACGAAATCGGATTATCCATGTCATAAAAATGCGCTATTGCACAGGCTTTTCGAAACCAAGTCGGAAGCTATCCAACAGAAACCACAATAGTTGGTGATAGTGAACTTGACCCGCGGAGGTCAATCCCAATCATGAGATAACGTGAAGTGTAGCTCGGCACTCCGTGCCGGAAAAACGGCACGGAGTGCCGAGCTACACTGTCCGGCTGAGAACAGCCGGACCTACGTGAGGTCAGCAATTACGCTGAGGGTAGGAACCCGATCGGTCTTGATGCAGCACCCTCCTGATAGAAGTTGCGCAGATTAGGCAAGATGTCGGTCAGCATCGAATTGTTTGGAACTCCAAACCAAGTTGCCAGTTCGGCGTTGTAGGCATCTACGGAAGTTGTTGGAATCAATCGTCCGCGCCCGAGATCCAGTTCGGTGTTGAGAGCTAGCGATTGAGGATAGGAACCATAAACCTTTCCACCACCGACTGCGCCACCCATAATAATATGGTTACCACCCCATGCGTGATCGCTGCCCGTGGCGTTCGCCGAGAGTGTTCGGCCGAAATCCGAGGCAGTAAACGTAGTCACTTTGTCCGCTACACCGAGATCAACGGTCGCGTTGTAAAACGCCGACATGGCTTTGCTGAAACCAGGCAACATGGACGCTTGGTTCGTTATCAAATTGTCATGCATGTCCCAGCCACCGAGGGACACAAAAAAGATCTGTCGCGTTTGACTAAATGCAGTCCTTGCGCGAATGACACGCGCAACCATACTCAAGTTTTGCGCAAAACCCTTCAAGCCACCCGGAATGGTAGCGTCGTTGTTAATTGCGTCGAACCTCGCGCTAATACTTGCTGGCAGAATACCGCCCGTACTACCAGTGCCTGCATTGTCGGTATTGTCATAAAAGGTTTGGGCAGCATCGATGCTGCGTCGTTTGTATCGTGCCAGAGTGCGTTGTAGCAAATCACTATAAAGTGCGCCTAATGCACTATCGGCCGGCGGATAGATTCCGTTGAGCCCCGTAGAGCCGTTGATCACTGTGTTATGGATTTGGTCGTAGTTGGCGCCCGTCGTATTGTTGGTGCGATACCCACCAGGCAACGTAGCACCGGACGAACTGACGACATACGGGACGACTTGGTTACCCGTCTGGAAAACGTTTAGGGAACCCAACGCAATATTGATGGAAATCAAGTCGGTTGGGTTATGACTAGCGGTGAGCAAATCTGACATTCGGCCCCCCCAACCACTTGCCTGTGAACGAGACTGTGGAACCGAGGTCTGCCAATGTTGAATGAGATCGGCGTGTGAAAATAGGCCGAGCGGTTTGACCGCGCTACCGTTGTTGTAGGTGGTCTTGGTGGTTGGGACAACCAAGCTGCCGACATTGGCTAGAAATGCTAACTTGCCGCCATTGTAAAGCGATTGGACTTCAGGCATACCATTGTGAATTCCTAATTTCCGTCCGCCGGGTGATGCGATATCCACGGGGATTGGAAGCAATTCGGTTTTTGGCTTTGCCAACGTTGACCGAACTGTCGTGTAGATCGCGTGTTCCGCGTCATCGTAGGGCGTCAAGACGTTGAACGAATCGATGCCACCATTCAAGAAAACGCAAACAATAGCCTTGTAGCCGGTTCCTCCTGTTTGAGCATATGCCGAACCGGTCAATTGCAAATTGAGCAATTGCGAAAGAACCGAAGTCGAGCCGAGCGCCGCACAGCCACCTGTAAACTGCATAAAGGCTCTGCGTCTCGCAAAGTTATCTCGTTCTTGAATCGATTCAAACGATAGATTGTTTCTGGCCATTTCGTTGATTCCTAACCCGTTTGTTAATAGACTTTGCTGAATTTGGTTTACTGAACTTCAATGAGAACAGAAACAACGTGATCAGTAACGAATGAGATAATACGGCGAGTTCATGACGGTAATCATGGCCCCTCGCACACGGTCTCTCAATTGATTGGCTGTTGGCGGTGAGGACAGTGTCACCTTAGTCGCGATTGCATCGCTTAGACGCGTCCTAAAGTCGTCTGTCATCGTGCCATTGCACAGGACTTTGTCTAGATATTCAACAAGGCCAGTTTGGCTAGCCGCATTGCTTTTTTCATTGGAGAAATCGAAGGTCAATCGCGTGTTCGTGTTGGTGGTGCCGGTCGTATATAGGTACTGATCGATGTACTCGTTGACGATATCGGAGCGACTTCGGTTGTGCCATGCATTCGAAACGACCGCTGTCAACAATTGGAACTCCGGAGCGAAAAGGTCTTCGTTCGGAATATTTCTAGAGCCGACCGCTGTTGCAAGACCGCCGGAGGGTTGATGATGCGGTAAATAAAAATTGAAAACCGAAGGGGCGCGATACGGGGCCTGGTTCCAAGTTCCCGGGGCCGCGCTCAAGAAATACCGGCCGCTAGTATCTGTTGGCGGTACTCCGTAGCGTCGAAAGAAACTGGCGTATTGCACAACCGGTTCGACCAATCGGCTATATTCGGTTCCAGCGCTTGTCACGACGAGTCGTGTGGGATTTCGCAACCGCGTCATTCGAATAGAGGTCCAAGCTTCGCTATCGGTCAAGATGGCTTTGACCACCGCTCGCATGTCTCCTTTAACGCCTGACCCATTGTCATTGAAGACCTTCGAGACTCTTGTAAGGTATCCCTTCGACGGGTTCGATCTCACGAGTCGTTGAATCAACAGGCGACTAATAAAGGGTGCAACGTTTGGATGCGCGTACAAATTATCCAATGCATTGGAAATGTCGACATTCCCATTCGCATTTCCAGGAATCGTCTGCCCATTGAGGAGCTTTTTCGATCCCGAATCGTGCACGGAATTGGTCATGATCATCGGATCGAGATAATTCGTGTACCCGCTGTAAATGTTGGTCCCATCGCCACTCGCATAGTTCAAACCGGTGAAGGTGCGCGCAAAGTCGCCGATGATCGCGTTGTTATATGTGGGTATTACGTTTCCGGTCCCGTCCAGCTTAAAAGTGCCGTCGTTATTAAGTTCATTCAGACCAATCGACATCAATTGCATGATTTCCCGGGCATAGTTTTCGTCTGGAAAAGAACCGATCGCAGCATTCCCTTTTTGATTGCGCAATGAGCTCAGCCACACACCCATGACAGGGTGGTAGGTCACATCCTGAAGAACGTCTCGATACCTGTCATCGCACCGATTTAGCAGCATGTCGTAATATGTGCTCATACCAAACCAGTAGGGTTTGGTAGGTTGCCCCGTCGGTATTTCTACGAAATTGAAGTTGTCTCCACCTTCGCCAACCACGCAGATTTGAATCAATGCCCAAGCCAACCGTTGCTTCAATTGATCGGGTGCAGTTATCGCATTGTGCCACCACGCATGGTGGCGATACCGAAGCAGATTTTTAGTGGCGTCGTTGTAGGCGGTGATCCCATCTGTAGCCATGAATGTTTTCATGGTGGCTGTATGAAAAGTCGTTGGCAGCGCAAATTGATCATCGATCCACTTGGAACAAGCCCCTTCGATGCCAAGAGTCGCCATCGAATCTGCCAAACTAGAAATCTCAGCATCCTTTGCGCCGAAGGTGGCGCGATTTAGAAACTGTTGCGCTCGAAGCTCGAGCATCAGCCTTATCTGAGCAGCGTCGGAAGCGACGATGAATGTGCCGCATTGCCCCGGCAATGTAACGGCGAGTGTGAACAAGACAGCGAGAAAGCAACTTCGCATAGAACACCTCAAAAGTAGGAAGAGACAGATGTGTTTTTGGGCGTCACTCTGCTCGGTTGGATGCTGTCACGCAAACCACCGATTAAGGGATCGTATTACTTTTTACGCCAGTCGTCAATCA
This sequence comes from Pirellula sp., assembly GCA_031361585.1. Lineage (GTDB taxonomy): Bacteria > Planctomycetota > Planctomycetia > Pirellulales > Pirellulaceae > JBKCUI01. The sequence continues at coordinate 16,307 of JANLRK010000109.1, forward strand.
TTTGCAAACTCTTTGATGAAATGCGATTCACGACTTGCGACTTACTCGTCGAGCTCTAGCACCCAGCCCAACAAATGCGGCTAAGACCATGATCAAGAGTGAGCCAGGTTCAGGAACTGCGGTAACCGTTGATGTTATGTTGTCGATTCCAAAAGGAGCTGCCGTCGTGGAACCTGGGAAAACGGTAATGCTCGGTAGAACTCCCAACGTGTTGGTGTCCACTATTCCAACAAAGTACGCGAAGGAGTTGGTCGCAGTCCCACCCGTCAGAGCGATTTCGTTCCCGTTTAGTGGGTCGATCACCGCTGACGTTGCTCCAGCACCAGCACCAACTCGTATCCCGAGTTCGCCAGATGCTAAAGAGCTTTCGGAAATAAAGTACAAGCCGACCGCACTCACGGGACTTTGAAACGCAAAGGAAAAACTCTGGTTGGTTCCCAGGGTAATCAGTTCACCCGCATCCGATCCTAAGAAATTTGTTCCCGAAAATGCTTTGAGCCCTCCCGTAATCGCTGGAGCTCCGGTTGTAATAATCAAGTTCCCCTGAATGTTGGGGTTTGCGCCAAACGCCATCCCTTGATAATTCGAGCTTGTTAGCGAGGTTCCTACAGGAGTAGAGTCGAAGTTCACGACATTGGTCGTACGCCCAGAGGTCGCGGTAGCAAAAAGCCCGGCATTTCTAAAAATCATTAAATCCGCTTCCACTCGACCGAGCGGAACCAACGCCATGACGATGCTAAAAACGGACAAACAGGACGGCGGATTGACAGGACACCAAGTGACTCGCGAGGAGATAAGCGGATCCATGTACTGGCCCAAACATAGTAAGAAAAGTCAAGAAGAGTCATCTGAGCAATTCAGACGCTTAAAAGGTACTCACTGATCTACACTAATTGCAAGAAAACTTTTTCACCAGTCTCAGAGTCGCTGGTTTGAAGAATTTCGAGACTTCTCGCTGAACGCCACCAAATTCACGCTTAGGTGTCGCGCTCCTGCGGCGGAGTTCAAGAATATCGCAGGCTGGGCTCGCTATCTATGCCCGTCATTTGGGATTGCCTACCCACTTCTTTGGTAATTCTAAGGCAACCCCCAAAAAAAAGACAACTTCTGAGCACAGCGTACGAGAACAATGCGGCGAACAATAAATTAACTGTCTCTCGATAGTTTTATGTGTTCGTACACCAACGCATCAAACCTTGGAAGGATTGTTTACATCATGGTACACTTCGTTAAATGGTCTGGCCCTAACCTCAGTGCTGGCGCGGAGAAGGTAGGAAAGAAGACGCAGTCAACCTCGGTCGGTGGAGCCTTTCGTTTCGGAATATTTGATGGAACCGGAGTGAAGGTTGGGCCAAACGATCCATCGGTAGCTTCCATCGCTTCTCGTGATACGGTGGAGGGTGCTACCAACAAGATTCAATGGTTCGAGCTCGTCGGACGTCGCGAGGGTGACGCAATGATTGAAGCTCGCAATGCAGCCGATAACAGCGTTGTGGATTACTTTCAGTTGGATGTAAAGAAAAACAAAAGTAAAGGGCGGTTGCCGGTAAATGGAATCAATTGCAAATACCACGTCGACACGAAGGATATCGGGCCCAATTGGAATGCATCATTAGTACTAACTCTACAGCTTGCAGTTTCCGCCGTTAAAGGGGGCGCAATTGTCCGAGATGGCAATGGCAATCAATTCACTGCAGCCTGGTGGAGCAAGTCAGAATTCACTGCTTGGAAATCGAAGCTGAAGAATTTACTAGAGGCAAGCTGGTCGGAAAAGTTCTGGTTGGCCTCTCCTAACTCTCTCACGGATTTGGAGGTCAGCAAGCCAGGCGGTAAGTCGCGAGTCAACTTGCACTGTGTCCTTAAAGTTAGTTTTGTTCCACTCTTCTCGGCCAACCATCGCATTCAAGTAGTAAAAGCGGGTGCAGCCAATGGCCTTGCATTTCGATCCGATTCTGCTCAATTTGATGACATGGACATACATGACGTTGCTCCGGCAGCTAGTGGTTTTTCCCAACCTTTCAATACAGCCATTCACGAGATGGGGCACGTACTAGGATTGCACCATCCATTCGAGGGTGTAGCAGGAGCCCCAAATCAGTATTGCGTACCAGCACATGTTGATTGCAATGAACGAATGGGACAGGGTGGGGAGTTGCGTCCCAGGTACGCTACCCCATGGCAGAATGCAGCAGCACGCTGGTTCAGCACCGATGGCCATGGCCATACCTATAGCCCGTCGGATTTTCCGGCGTCGATGAGTCGTCTAACACCGGTCGACGTGTGAAACCGAACTCGAAAACGTGCTGGCAAGCGCAACTGCACAGTCATCATTTAGGGAGGCAAGCCCGCAATGCAGGCAACGTAGATTGACGGGAAAGAATGCCTAAACGAGAATCTGTTTTGCGTCGCGGCAGCCCGGAATTTGCCATCACCCTAACTATTAATAAGTTTTATGAGCATACTTCAGTCTCAGGATCCAGCGGTATGGGCCGCGATTGAATCGGAAGCACTTCGCCAACAGGAAGGGCTTGAGATGATCGCGAGTGAAAATTACACAAGTCCGGCGGTAATGCAGGCCGTTGGAAGTGTTCTCACGAACAAGTATGCCGAGGGCTATCCCGGTAGGCGATACTACGGTGGGTGCGAGTTTGTTGATGTCATAGAGCAATTAGCGATAGATCGGGCCAAAGAGCTGTTCGGTGCTGAGCATGCAAACGTGCAGCCTCACTCTGGTTCACAAGCCAACACTGCCGTTTATCTTTCTGCGTTAGAACCAGGCGATACCGTTCTTGGGTTGGATTTAGCTCAAGGTGGGCATCTTACGCATGGGATGAAATTGAATATCAGCGGCAAGCTGTACAAGTTTCATTCCTATGGTGTCGATCCTGTTCATCATCGCATCGACTTCGACCAAGTGGCTAAGTTAGCCCGAGAACAGAAACCCAAGATGATCGTAGCCGGCGCGAGCGCTTACCCTCGCGAGATTTTTCACGACAAGTTTGCAGAAATCGCCAGGGAGGTCGGGGCCAAGTTGCTTGTCGATATGGCGCACTATGCAGGCTTGGTCGCAGCAGGCGTTCACAACTCCCCGGTCCCGTACGCTGATTATGTAACGACAACAACGCATAAAACGTTGCGAGGCCCAAGGAGCGGATTGATCCTTTGCAAAAATGAGTATGCCAAGCCGATCAATAGCGCTGTCTTCCCTGGCATCCAAGGAGGCCCACTGATGCATGTCGTTGCTGGCAAAGCAGTGTGCTTCGCCGAAGCGTTGCTGCCAAGTTTCAAGGAGTATGGCAAGCAGGTCATCGATAATTCAAGGGCGCTTGCCCAATCCCTCATGTCCAAGGGTCTGAGGTTGATCAGCGGCGGCACCGACAATCATCTCGTGCTAGTCGATGTCACCAGTTTCGGTATCGGTGGAAAGATTGCTGAGAAGGCACTCGACCATTGCGGTATCACCGTCAACATGAACATGATTCCATTCGATACCCGAAAGCCGATGGATCCAAGCGGCATTCGAATCGGCTCGCCTGCATTGACGACCAGAGGGATGGGAGTGGATGAATTCAAGACAATTGGCATTTGGATCGCGTCCGCTCTCAAGTCGCACGATAACGAGTCCGCTTTGGAACAGATTCGTTCGGAAGTCAAACAGATGACCAATCATTTTCCTGTCCCGGCAGCAGGATTGGCAATTGCCGTTTAACTCTTGCCTCGAATGTGCTGATGACCACACCAAGAATACTTATCGCGGACGACAATGCACAGAATCGCGAATTGCTCGAAGCGTTGCTGGCAAAGATCGATTGCGACACGGAAATGGCAATCGATGGCCAAGATACGTTAAACAAAGTCAAGTCGTTTCAGCCTGACTTGATTCTCTTGGACGTCATGATGCCCAAGCTTAACGGCTTTGAGGTCTGCCGTAAGTTAAAGGCAGACCCTGTCCATTCTCGCATCATGATCCTGATGGTGACCGCATTGAGTGAGCTAGGCGACATCGAGAGAGCAGTTGCCGCTGGCACCGATGATTTTCTTTCGAAACCTGTGAATTCCCATGAGTTGCAAAAACGCGTTGCCAACATGTTAAAGCTGAAGGGCACCGAGGACGAACTTGAGCGTCTACGAGCTTACATTCGGGAAATGGAAGAGCCCAGGTAGGAAAGTGGCGAGCCATTCCAAAAGCCGTTTGGACAAGGAAGCACGACTGCTGGCTCGAATCCAACAGCAAGTGCCCATCGAACACACCTCGACCACCATTGCGGGCCAAGAGTACCCGTGGACACGGGTGGTTGATCCAGATTCGTTGCTGTTGAATGCCCTATCGAAGAGTCAAGAAGGCACCGTTGAACTGGATCCGTTTTGGGCTGCGTCATGGCGAGCCGCGCAAGGGCTTGATCAATTCTTGGGTACCTTACCTTGTCTAAACGGTATACGAATCTTGGAATTGGGAGGTGGAAGTGGCCGCGCAGGCATTTCGGCCGGCATGCGTGGAGCCAAGGTTCTAATTACGGATGCAGTGCCAACGGCTCTGATGGTCTGCAAATTCAATGCGAGGCAAGTATCAGACAAAGTGCAAGTGAGGCTTCTGGATTGGAGAGATAGGAAAATGCAAATACAACCGTTTCCTATCATTATCGGTTCCGACATCGTTTACGATTTCAGGTTATTCCCTCTTTTGGAGCCTTGCTTGCGACGGCATTTGGCACCGGGCGGAGTAGCCTATTTGAGCGAACCACAACGTCACACTGGCGATCGATTTGAAAAGTGGATCCTGGCTGCAGGTTGGAAATGCACTTCGTCGCTAGTTGACCTTGGTGATGGTCAGCGTCAGATTCGAATTTTTAGTTGCTGGCTCATGTAGTCCCGAAGATCCAGTTGAAGTCAGCGGAGACCGCCTCGCATCACCGGGATCGTTCAACCAAGCAAGTCGAGCGTCGAAGCGCCGAGTTCATCATTGGCGGGCAGCGAGAGTAAAGACTCCGCCTCTGCTATCGGATCGGCGATGGTCGAATTGGATGTGTTGCTTTTCTGTTGGGGGCCATCGTAACGTTCGTTGGCGTCACGATCGGATGCTTTTCCGCTTTGCTCGAGTGGGTTTACAGGTTCCGTCGAGGGAACAGCGTTTTTTACTGTTCCGCTATGTTTCGAATCACCAAGAGCCTGTTGCGTGAGAGCCGCAGGATTCGTCCATGCACCGCCGCTGGGCATAATTTGCATTTTCAGTCGTCCTATGAATTGTTGCCTGTTCCTTCGACCCGATGAACTTCTGCCGGCCAATTCAAGTGTTTCTGACTAGTGGCGAAAAGTCCCACACGGATACGCGTCCTTACACCTGAAAACTCATTTCTACAAAGGAAAGGAACTTCAGGGCTAGCCCAATCAGCCACGGCCTTTGCTAGCTAAATCTCGTCGCGAGGCCAAGAGCAAACGAACCGGCAACGCATTCAGTTCTACGGCGCGACCTTGCTTTCGGGCAGGACTTTGTCCAGCGAGTTCATCAAGGAAATGGGTCGGCGAATCTGAAGGTTAGCGGTAGTACCGTTGACCTCAATTTGCCAAAGTGTTGCCGGGCTAAAGATGGAGCCTACCAAACTGCGTCGTCCAACGTTTGCGAAAAGATCTAGATGCAGTTCCCTTCGCATATTTACCCAACCTGAGCCCCGCATCGAAACGATATCGCCATCGAGTACCAACTCGCGTATCGGCAAACGATCCCCGTCAATTCCGAATTGAATGTCGGCGGAGTCAAACGCTCCCTGGCCTGGACTAACAGAAAGCAATCGAAAGAGGCGTATCATCGCAGGCAGTTCGTACAAATTGGCCTTGCGAAGCCACGCTTTCCCCTGACCTTCTAACGACGCGGTATTGGTGAGCGCTCCTTGTAGGTCACACTGAATCGATAGTTCGCCTTTGGCCTGCGTATTCGTTTCGCCAAGGTCGACCAGGAACCCTTGGAAATCAGCTGCGACAAGCCGGAGACGATACTTGGAACGTTGCTGTCCATCCAACGATTCGACGCCACTGACGAATACCGTTCCGCTCAATGTACGAGCCCGTATGTCCGACTCAACAACATCCAAAGGCACGACATCTTCCGGCGAGCGAATGGCGTTTGGATTCGTCGGGGGTGGGGCGGCAATTCGACCCAATAAATCAATACGCCTAGAAAGTGCTTCCCGAAATGAGCCTCGATAACCAGCTTGTGCAAGCGAGTTATTGGTTGCCCCCAAGACCGGAGATTGGTAAACAGCCGAAACAACTGCGCTATCCCTGCTCTTTCGAGTCGGCGAACGCAGATGGTTCTTCTGTTGCCATGTCGCGACGTCGCGGCCAAAAAGTAGCTCTTGGCGATTGAATGCAAATGGACCTTCGACCCTTGTTACCGCGATATCCTTGATTGACAGGGCGTCCAGGTCCAATGAGCCAAAGGCTATCGGACCCGATGGAGTGTTTTCCCCGGCAAGTGTGAGCGAGCCTCGTATACCACTTGCGATTCCGCCTCCACCGAGTGTTCCATCTTCGATCTGAAGATCCAAATCCCACTCTCGAACAATGGAGTCTGACGGCGTGGGTGGGGATGAGACACGCGTGGTGCCCGTGATGCTGACAGGCCCGCGAAAATCGAGCTTGACCAATGGATCTTTCAGGTAGGACGGCAGGCACGAAATTAGGCTTTGGTCCACCAGCAAGCGTGTCCTAGGCAACCAAGTCAAACGCCCGTCCCAGGTCCCATCCGAGTGCAAACTGCATTGACCCTCCGTCTGCAGCTTGCTCGACTCATGCTTTCCAAAAAAGGAATGGATATCGATTCGACCTGGCCGGTAAACAACATTGCATTCTACATCGTTCACTTGATACGGCAGCGAAACAGGGCGGATGGATACTGCCCCTCCGGCCCGCGACTCCGCCTCTCCGAATTCTTTGATTTCAACTCGCAAATCGATTGGGTCATTCGAATGTTTACGCGACAGCTTCATTGCAACTTGGTCCAAGACGCCACTCGGTTGCAACTGGTCCCACAACCCGCGTACGTTTTTTGGCAGAGCATGTTGCAGTTCTTCGTCTAAACTAATATCGTATCCATCGAAAAAGAGTTCTACCGATTCCAGGTTTGCGTTGTGTCCTTGGCACACACCGCGGCATTTGATCTTTGCTCCGTCGTTGCGACCTGTGAAATCCTTCAATATCAAACGTTCATTGTCCAGTGTCGCTTCTCCGTTAATGCCATCGATAGGATAGCGAAAGCCATCGTATTTGATTGCGCATTCGGAGAAGGTCAGTTCCAGCGATCGTGAAATACTGTCCGGCTTGTTTGCCAGACGCTGAAAGTGCCCTTGTTTCAGGTGGACTGTTCCGGTGGGATGCAGGGACAGCACGAACTTTTGGAAACTGCTTTCTGGCGTTCCTCGAGGGGAAAGTGATTTGAGAAGAGTTTCATCGATTGCAATGGGTCCATCCGCTGCGAGTTTCAGGTCCATCAGCCATCTTGGCTGAGCTCGAGAAAGAATAAGAGCGCCACTGATTTTTTGACCACCTGCGGTTCCGGTCAGCGATTCGGCCACAATGGTATCGTTTTGATAAACAAAGTCCCCTTGTATATTGCGGACGGGATATGGAAAAAACTCGGGTTCGAGTCCAGCATTATTGGCTCTTATTTTCACTTCGGGCGTCCATCGTGTGCCATCAAAGCCAAGTGTCGCCTGTGCATCGACGAGACCACTTACGCCAAGCTTTTGCCATGCCTCCTGAATCGACGCCGGCAGCGCTTGGTAAAGGCGTTGGTCTAGCGATAGGTCCTTGACCGTGATCGTCGCGGCAATCGGCGAACCGACCGCATATCCGTGCAGATCACACGCTAGGGCAACCGAAGTTTGACCGCTGGCTGCTCGAACCTTTCGAAGTTGCATCAGTCCATTTTTGCAGAACACTTCACCGGAAATCGACTCGAGCGGATACGGCACTAGCGGATGCATCAATCGCCCATCAGCGATAGTAGCCCTGGCTTCATACGTGATTGCGCCCTTTTCGGAATGAGCTGCAAAACTCGCATCGAGTTCGCCACTAAAGCCAGCTGCATGAACCAAGTGCTGCTGAATCCTGTAGGGAAGTTGTCCAGCTAGCCGTTGCGAATAGGCAAGTTTTGTCACATTGCCTTCGGCGCGCCATGATAATTTGTCTTCGCTGATGGCAGATCGAATGGTTGCTTTATTGAAATAGCTGCTTGCAACGCTAGCCGAAACATTGGCCGAGAGAGGCATGATTTGCCCGTCATGAATTCTTGGTGCAAGTTCCGCATGAGCCCGCAAATCATGAAGAATGATCTCTTGCTCGACTCGACCTGTTTCTACTCCAACTCGAATAAGTCCGGAACGGACATCGATCGTAGGAAAGCTAGGACTGAGCGGCTTTGGACTCGAGAGTTCCTGTATGCTGAATCGACCATCGCTGAGTGGCCAAATACATAACTCGACATCATCCGTTACAACTTTCTGGACAGGCAACTGTCCTTGGACTAGGCCGATCATTTCAATCGGCCCAAAACAGACGATTCGTCCACAACGGAAAACGTCTCGCAAGCCTTGGTCTGTGGGCTTGGCAATGCGAATCCCTTCGATCGTAATCGATTGACCCGGCTGAAAATGGGCTCGGTCGATGGAGACGAAGTGCGAGGGGAACTCTTTGCGTATGTGTTTGAGGATCTCGTTGGTCAGCTTGCTGTCCACGCGTCCGATCAGCGAAAAGTAACACCAGAGCCCTAGAATTGCGAACAACAGTATCCAAACCAGACGAAGTTCCCAAACGCGATCACGGCTGCGACGTATCGCATCCGCGGAGTTGCTCGCTTTGTTTTCATTTGGGGCTACTATCGGCCGTGACATCGTATGGGGCTATCGATCCGTCGCGCTTAGTTCTGTTAACTATCCATCGAATTACCGTGGCACATCCAACGCCTCCAAGTACGCAGATGGCCAAGACCGCCGGTTGTCGATATCGTACGGAACCGATAAAGAACACGTGCAATAATCCGAAGTAGACACACGGCATCGCATACAACCATGCGCCCAACTGCAATCTGCATTGCCACATGCCGATCGCCGCAAAACACATGATCGCACAGTAGCCAATCGCTTCCAGCCACCTCACGGTGTCGCTGCCAAGTTCTCGAGCAACGGGAAGCGGTGACCACGTCTTGACGAACTTTACCAATCCAAGCCTCATAGCGTCAGATGAGTTTTCCATCGCCCAGGTAATAGCAGCATTCTTTAGTCGCCTATCCAGGCGCCACTCCAGGGTGCTTTCTAGCTGATTTCCGGCCGCAAGTTTTCGTTGGTCTTCGTTTTTTTGTTCAACAATAAAGTCATTCACGAATTCCATATTTTCATCGCTACTGCCGGTCGCGCCGGGATGCCAACCGTCGTACAAACTAGCCCCAACTTGAAGCGTGGTCGGCACAAATTTGTCTGTCTCTAAATAGTTTCGCACCCACCATGGACTCATAACCGTGCAGATTCCAACGCAAAACAAAACGCATCCAGCCAACCACCGCATTCGTATCCAGGGATTCTTCCCGGCGACCCCAGCAAACGATTGAAACATGACAACGATCAGATAGGAAAAGAGCACGGCTGGCCAAAGGCTCCAACTCGGGCGGGCCAAACAACCAGCTCCACTTATCGCACCGGACAGCAACATCCAAGTCCACGCAACCTCCCATTGTTCCTGTTTCTTGGCCAGGATCGCCAGGGAAGTACACGCCAAGCTTAGCAACATGAGTGGGCAAAAAACCGCCTCGCTTAGAATAAAAATGCTCATTCCTATTGCGCCTGGATAGAGAAGCGCGAGCAGGCCTGCCCACATGCCTGCGTCTATGCTTGGATGTCGTTGCTGGATGCCAAATAGTCTATTGGCGGAACGAATGACAAATGCGATGCAAAGTGCGCCCAAGCTGCAACCCACTATCCTCGCCGTTAACACAGCTATCCAAGACGCTTTCTGACTAGCGCCGTCGATCCAAGTCCAGGGCGAAAGAAAGAGCGGATATAGTGGAGCTCTAAAAATTCTCGAATCAGGGCTACCGTACTGATACGGAAGGCCCAGGGCAATCTTCCTGGCCATCATCCAGTAGGAATCGCTGTCTCCAAAGCGGAAATGCGTTTCGCTCGAAATGGAATTCTGCCATACGACAGCAGCCATCACCCGGACAATCAAACCGATTGCGATAATCGCCGTACAGATTCCAACATATCTTTTCATGGAGCATGCCGGACTGATTGTTGCAAGAAGGTTAAGAGTGTTGAAAATTCTATTGAGGTAAGACTTGTATTTCCAGTTCAGGCAGAAGCCGATAGACACTCAAAACATCAAGATAGGGGTTTTTCGCGTTGAAGTTGGATTCTTTGATTTTGATCCGATCGATCGAGGTTGGGAACGCCTCTTCCGTCGAATCCATAGGCACCCAGCGCGAGCCATCGCGAATCTCAACCCACGCATGGAATTTCATCTCAGGCATTTCAGCGGATTGATTGAATTTGACTCCCATCGCAATGCGAGTTGGGATATCGATCGCTCGGCAGATGGAAGCGAATAATAGCGCATGTTCGATACAATTGGCTTGCTTGGCCTTGAGTGACTCCAATACCGTTCCAATTCGTTTGTCAAACTCTTTCAATGCAATCCGCTTTTGGATTTCACGTCGACACGAGTTGGCCTTTTCTGTGTTGGACGACTTGCCTGGCAAAATATTTTGGTCTGCTGAAATCAAGCCATTTGCGATTTCGATTACTTTTTTTAAATGCGAGGGAACAAATTCGGATGCTAGTGATGCTCCGATTTCCTCGGTAGTAGAGAGATTTGATCCTTGGAGCAAATCTGGACCGCCACCGTTCTTTCGCACCGTGACATACACGGTTTTTGGGTCCGATGCTGCTCCTGGATAGGTTGAACTAATCTGCTGCCCTATCTTGTCGCTGAATAGGGGAAACGGTTGCTCGGAGCGATGGTGGAATCGATACTTGACCGAGGCACGAGTCGGACTTGAAAGGACATCGATCGGACCTTTTAGCGGAATGGAAAAGGATTCGATAGCTCTTAGGTCGATGATCGATTCGAAAAGTTGCGCAGCGATCGGTTCGGTGCGATACGACATAATATCATTTGCCTGAATCAACGACTTGAAGACCTCTCCCTTTTTGTCTACCCACAAAAGGGCTTGCGAACCACTTTCCCCCACCATTCCAATGCTACGGACTTCTAAGAGATCTTTGGTTCCATCAAGCATCGTCGGGGTCATGATGTACTCGCTTGCTTCCAATCTGCCATCAATGATTTTTCTGATGAATGGATCGAAATACTTCAGGGTCCTTAATTTCCCAGGTTGTAAGGGGCGTCGCCGCATTGACTGTTCGACCGCGAATGGACCTCGGTAGCTTTCTTTCCATTCAATATCGAGGGAAAATGGTTGGCCGTTTTCCAGCCCAATGAATTTCATCACACCATCTCTCACCGTCCCTTCAAAAGACTGTTTATTTGCACCCATCTCCAGGCTCCCCCAGATTTGTCGTATTTCGCCGTTGTCCTGCTCTATCGTCGAAAGATCCATTCGCTGCTCGAACGGAATCCCCTTCAGGGACACTCGCATTCGGCTTCTTGCTTCGTGACGCAGAGTATTGAGGCCGGCTGCAGCATTGTCGACCTTTCGGTAGACGAATCCAACTTGTGCATTTCCCAAGTATTGAACCTCCCAGGTTTCACGTGGCAATTTGACCGACCTGCCCCATGGTTCACTAGGATCATCGACTGTAATCTCAATTTTAGGCGTCTGCCTCCTTCCAGTAATCGGATCCAAGAAGTCCTTTGTTTTCGTCTTACTACTGGTAATAGAGGATTCGATTGTTTGACCCGCAGGCGAGTTTCCCGTTTGCTGTTTGACGATAGACGGAGCGACTGCCTCCGATTCAACCAGGTTCGGATTGTCTATTGCCGCTTTGGCATTGGACTCGATCCCGATTTCATGAAGCACCTTGTCAATTGCTTCGTCCTGTTCTGTAGGTGTTCTCGGTGTACAGCCAACAAAGCAGCTGCCGCAATAGAAGCAAGCCATCAGGGCGAACGAGAAAGCAAAAATGGATTGGCTAGTTCGAATGTTCATGGGGTGGTTTGATTGAGTTGTTGCCAGATACTTTCTCTCATGGTAATCGAATTCTCAAGAACCTCGATCCGTGAACTGAGACTATTCAGTCTGTAGCGATTGTAAGGGCAAGAAAACGATGGGAAATATTCTGAAATCCACGGGCACGTTACTCAGGTGACCTAATCTTGGTTGTTCCTCAAGGGTACTTGCTGGAACGAATCCTTTTCGTTTTGAGTCCAGCCGATCCCTTTCACCCTAGAACTGCGACAGCTATTCCAATGGGCAAGTCCCCCAAGTTCCAATCCAGCAAACCGACCAGTGCGCCCGAGTCTAATCAACGCTCTAGCCCTACGTCAAGCTTTCGTTCGCTGGACGGCGATGACCTAGAAGCCCACATGGGTGTATTCCGGTACGGTGCATTCGATCTTACCAATGCAATCCGTCCGTCGTACGACCTGCAGGTGGTTCCACGCCAAGGTTTCCGTCACGATTCCTACACGGATCCAAAGACGAACACGCAAGTTCCTGTAATCATGGCTGCCGCTTCTCGTGAACGGCTTTTTGATTTATTCATGGACCTAATCGACTGCTTAGGCAACGAGGTTGATTTAGTTTTAGAGACAAGCCACAGCGGTGCATCCGACGAACACGAAGACCTCTATCGCGAGCACATCGACCTGCCAGTTCTCAAAAGCGTTCTATATGATTTCGAAGACATGCTGCTAAATGATGGTTGTACCGGCATTGCCGTGCTCAATCCTCGAAAACAGCAAGAAATACAGTTCGACGAACATAAGATGTTGATTTGCTATGGATCGCCTTTGGAATCCTTTGAAAGAGTCTTGATCAAACACGACGTCTACCCCGATGAACAGATTCGATTCATTACCGAAGCCGAACATGTTCATAGCAGTACGGATATTTTGGCCCGCGAATTTTCCAAGTTGCAGTCGCGACTCGGTATCGATCTCGATTACAAGAACGACGAAGATTTGTCGTTCGAGTGCTAGCGTCTGCCCCTCGAAAGGTGTGGGGTAAGCAGTAAGCAGTGGGGTGCTACACTTCTGGAAGAATAGGAATTATGATTGGATCATCTCTATTGGGCGAAATAGTCTCTTCCAGCCAACATGCAGCATAATCCGTTCTCAACTCGATTCATTCAGCCTGGAGCTATTCCCTACAAGTGCTTCGATGGCGGCAACGTGAACGAACTTGTTCAGCGGTTTTTGAATCTGCCATCCAAACGAGGAATTGTCGTCGGTCCTCATGGCTCCGGCAAATCAACGCTGATCGTCAGCTTTGTTTGCGAGCTGTCGCGTGTGATCGAAAAATCCAGCGTTCATCAACTGCGGTTCTCGACTGACCGGTCCACTTGGCGAACATTGTTGGCCTCTACCAAGCAGTGGACTCAGTCCTCGATCGTCATTCTCGATGGCTATGAGCAATTGCGGTTTTGGTCGCGTTTCTTGATCGAGCGGATCGCTCGATCACGGTCGTTGTCGATCTTGGCAACTGCTCATCGGCCCATTCATGGCTTCGAGACGATTTGGCGGACGTCGGTAAGTGAATCGTCTTCTCAATGGGTGTTAGAGCAACTTTTGCAACAATCAGGGCTTCCAATGAGTGCCAATGAACTAATGCAATCCGAGGCGTGGACTCGATCGCGAGCCAAGCACGATCAAAATCTCCGGGAGTCTCTCTTCGACATGTACGATTGGTGGCAAATCAGTGTGGCACGGCGGTTTCCGCCGTGATTCCAGCCCTCCTCGTGCAAGGCGGTTTTCGCACAAATGAATGCCGCACTAAACTCAGATTTGCAATGAACCTAGCGCTTCCCACCCATGTCTGACATTTGGTATTGCGCACAACCGGGGATCCTTTCTCGTTCTGCACACGTCTGGTAACATTTCGTTTTCTCTTGATTGCAGTTCCATTCTGAAAATCCATTAATATGCCACTTCAAATTTATATCGGCGGCCAGTTCTACGACAAAGAAAACGCAAAGATCAGCGTCTACGATCACGGACTGCTCTACGGCGACGGTGTATTTGAGGGGATGCGAAGTTATTCGGGTAAAGTCTTCCGGATGAAGGAGCACCTCGATCGACTATACGAATCCGCCCAGGCAATCAGTTTGACAATCCCGATCACCAAAGTGCAAATGGAGGAGGACGTCAATAAAACGCTGCAAATCAATTCCCTCCGGGATGCATACATCCGACTAGTTGTAACTCGGGGATCGGGATCGCTCGGATTGGACCCAAACCGAACCAGCAATCCGCAAGTGATCATTATCGCAGATTCGATTTCGCTCTATCCGGAGGAATATTACCAGAAAGGGCTCAAGATCATCACGGCTTCCACCATTCGAAACCATCCTGCTGCCCTTAGCCCGAGAGTAAAATCACTGAACTACCTCAACAATATCATGGCCAAGATCGAGGGCTTGCAAGCTGGCTGCGTCGAAGCGTTAATGCTCAACATCAAAGGCGAGGTTGCTGAATGCACGGGCGACAACATCTTCATCGTAAAGCGCGGCGTTCTCCAAACGCCCCCTAAGGATGCGGGCATCCTTGAAGGCATCACTCGCAACGCAATCCTCGAGCTAGCGGATGAACTTGGTATTCCGGCCGAAGAGGTCACGCTAACTCGCCATGATCTTTTTGTAGCGGACGAGTGCTTTCTCACCGGCAGTGCAGCCGAAGTCATCCCTGTGGTTTCGATCGACGGTAGGTCGATTGCCCAAGGCGGCATCGGTTCCATCACAACCAAACTGATGGCCGAATTCAAAAAACTAGTCCACAGATAAGAATCCCGTAGCCTGGCCCCCTGGGCCGTGTGTGCCTATCCATTCGGTTTTAGCCCGGGGCTAGCCTCCATCCATCGCTTTAGCAATATTAAATCTTGTCCGCTATCGATGGCTCCAAATGCGCCAACTCGTCATCGATTGGGTTATGAACCGACGCGCTCGTGAGCAGCAAACCTGCTTGCAGCACGATGAGTCCAAGCCCGCACCCCATGTGACGATTAAAATTCCACATGCTGTACCGCAATCAATTAGGTCGATTCAAGATCATTCGCCTAAATGTCGAGCATGCGTATTCCAACCAAGCATGCGAACTGCTTTAGTTGGCATACAAAATGCTTACAGATAATCTATGAACACGCGTCTCCGTCTTTTTCGCCAAATTTACGGCCCGTCATACTCCAATAAGTAGAACCATTTCTGACAAGTCAGATACAGCATGAATTTACGACTTGTGTGGACGATTTTACGCGACGCTGGTTCAGGATGGATAAGCGACAACGCACCCAGGCTTTCGGCCGCACTGGCGTTCTACACCATCCTTTCCGTAGCACCACTTTTAGTGATCGTCACGGCAATTGCAGGTGCAGTTTTTGGAGACGATGCTGCGTCTGGACGATTGGTGGATCAGTTAAGTGACATTCTTGGAGAATCTGGAGCCGCGGTCATGAGATCCGTCATTGAGAAAGCAGACCGCCCGACTGCCGGTACCTTGGCTTCCGTGATTGGGATCGTAACACTTCTCTTTGGGGCCTCGGGTGTTTTCGGCGAGCTCCAAGGAGCTCTCAATATTGTTTGGAACGTAAAGGCGAAGCCCGGCCGTGGGATTTGGGGGACAGTTCGGGATCGATTTCTTTCGTTTGGAATGGTGCTTGCCGTTGGTTTCTTACTGATGGTGACGTTGATCATCACGACAGGGCTGGCTGCCTTCAGCGGCTATCTCGAAGGACTTGTTCCAGGTCTTGCCTTGATGATGCAAATCGCGAATACGCTCTTAAGTTTTTTATTGGTCACAGCACTTTTCGCTATGATTTTCAAGTTTCTTCCCGACGTGAAAATAGATTGGCGCGATGTTTGGTTTGGAGCACTTGTAACCGCTCTGCTGTTCACGATTGGAAAAGTTTTTATTGGGCTTTATCTAGGAAAAGTTGGAGTTGCAACGCCGTTCGGTGCTGCCGGATCATTGGTTGCCTTCATCGTCTGGATTTACTATTCGTCGCTCATTCTGTTCTTTGGAGTCGAACTCACGCAGGCGACCGTGACGCATCTACATCATCGAATTGAGCCTACTTCTAACGCGGTTTTTGTATTGCATAGCGACTCGTAACTACGAGTACCAGCGTACCATTCCCGGAACCGAGCAATACGACGACTTCCTATGACAAGATTTGATATCCGAGGCGAACCTGGACCGCTTTGACACAACCAGTTTGGTATGGCGTCATCCTAACCTGACTCCCAAGCAATTATCCAAGTTGTTGTATGAATGTTATCACAGGTTTTTCTCGTTGGGACACACTCTTTTTAATGTGGAACAGTTGCATTCAAGTCGGCAACAGTCGATGTCGACATCGGTGGCGAGTATCGCCATGTCGATGTTCATTCGATATTGCGCATTTCGACAAGTGCATCCAATGTCGGGTGGTATGTCCCTCGTTCGTCGCGATCAGGCCGGCGAATATCTTTCGCTACGGCAGAAGACATATGGATTCACGCTGGCACCGTTACCCAAGAACCTGCAGACACCAGCCTATCCAATTTGATTTGCAGGACAGCCTCATAGAATTTCGTCGCGCGCTTCAGGTCTTGCACATAGATTGCAAACCAGCCTACAGGATTTTTCGACATCCTTGCATCGGGCTTAACGGCGGAGACGAGTTCACGCACAACGAAGCATTCTCGTTTCAGGTCGCCACGGCTGATCAAGCCGAAACGGATCGCTACTGGGAAGCGATCACTGGCAATGATGGGAAGGAGAGCGTATGCGGCTAGTGCAAAGACAGGTGGGGCGTGTCATGGCAGATTACGACAATTGTCTTGTCGAGGGCGATCACAGACCCTGACGTCGCGACCGCCAAGCGCGCATTTGATGCGATGATGAAAATGAAAAACATCGACATCGCTGCAATCGAAGCCGCCCGCCGCGGTTGACGTTGATGGCGTACAAGTCAAGAAATTTTAGCGATGAGGTGCAAAATCGTGTTGGTTTTCGTGGTTTTTCCCTTTTCCCCGTCCCACCACACGTAAGACCGCGTTACATCCAACAATGCCATCGGCTGGCACATCCTTTGCTTTGAAGCATCATCAGATATTTACAATAACGAATGCGAATCCACCGGTTATGGTGTCTAAATTGCAAGGATCAGACTTAAATCAGGATGCCGTCGCAAGTTACCTTAGCGATCATCGAGGTGGAGCTTCGAGTGCGGTGCAAATCGTTGGACGGTTAATTGCGCAAACCGATAATCCCTCGTTGAAGCTTTGCCTTGAGCGGCTTTTGGAACAAATCAAAAGTGATATCAGCGTCCTAGAACAGATCGCTAAGTCGTATCCTACCAAGACGAGTTGGTTCAAGCGTTTCGTGGGTAGGTTTGCTGGAATGCTAAGCGGCGTCAAATTCAACAAACGTATCGCGGGACAATTTGGTGAATTCGAAGCAACGGAGTTCATCTCGCTTGGGATCCTAGGCAAGCGAGCCCTTTGGCGGGTTTTGAAAGAGCCCAACAAATGAGGCAGAGCCTCCAAGACAGAGCGTTCCCAACCAGAGCCCTGGAATGAAGGTATTCATGATGATGTTTTAAGAAGGGTGCTGGAGGATAGTCGACGATGAAACGACAACGGGCGGCTCACGAGCTCTCTCAAGTTCGTCTACGAGCTCCGCGAGCGGTGTGTCCTGGGCCATATTCTTTAACTCCAGATCTGATATAGCCTCCTCAATACCAAGATGACGGCAGATTTGATGGATCGCTTGCATACTCTTAGTGACCTCCTGCTCAGTCAAGATGCTAACCTGCAATGTCAGGTGGTCCCATTTCTCCTGCCGACGAGATTGGAGGTTTTGATTCATTAACACGAACGTGGTCAAAAAGAAGAATTCGATACTGAAGACGAGGCTTAGGAGCGGAAACGGATATGGGTCGAACGGCTCTAAACTCGGAGTCGTCCGAATGTTAATTGCGACCCACGCCACCAGGACCGTAACATGAGCGGCGATGAACTGCAAGCTACCAAAAAAATGAGCGATCCAATCTCCAACCCGCTCGGTTCGCGACCGGTTGTCGTGAAGCTCCTGCTCCAGTCTCGCGATCGCTTGGATATTCTTCTTCGCCGTCGAAAGTGGTGTGGACGATGACACGAATTAAGAGCCCTTAATTTTATTTCTATCGCCCTAGCTGGCGTCGATCATAAGGCGGGCCGATTTAAATCGTAGCGGAAGCTGTCAAAGCTTTCGTGAATGCTGGACGCCAACCAAATGCTTGACGCATTCCGCTACTAGGGAACGCTAGCGAAAGTGTTTCGCGGCCCAGCTTAAGTTCGACGTCCCCTAGCTTGCCTTAAAAATCACGTGATTGGCTACATTAAATGTTAAAGCATTTTTCGTACCAAGAAAACGCGACGAACATCCAATCTAGCGACACGTTCTATCCGAGCCTGCTACTTTTACCAGCTTATTATACAACCCAAGTATTAAAATTGGAGCAACCCATTGCCCTACAAAAAGTGCATGATGATCTCTCCCGGTCATCTTCAACGTGAGCGACAGGAAAATAGCCCCACCCGCAGCCATCAAAAACGTCTCTGACGGAATCTTTGCCGTTTGTTCCTCGATTGTCTTTGCAATCTCCCCTTCGGAGTGCCGTGCGGCAACTCCGCGACTGTCGGTTATGTTTCCAGAATTTATATTCTGCATTTTCATCATCAAAACTCCAAAGTCAAAAAATTCTATAAAGGTACATTACTGGTCGGCATCGATCACAGTACTTGCCGGAGACCGCGAGCTAGCTAGCGCCCTGTGGCTCATCAGCCGGAACGCGTTAGCGTCCGGTTCGACTCGACTCATGATCGACGCCGTAATTACTTCGATAAGTCGTCTGGGGTTGGTTGTGATAGTAAAGTGATTCAACGCGTATTTTCGATAACGCAAATCAGTAGGGAACCATAAGCAACGGACGTGCCACAAGCGATTGTTTGTTGTAATGAAATCAGAACAATGCGACGAGAAGGCAATGAACCAGGGTTACACGGGCTATAGCGAGGCGAAAAAATCGCAAATGAATTATTACTCTGGACTGCGCGTGTGGTTGCGGGTAGGTCAAGCAGCAACATGACAAGTCAGTCCGAACGAAAATTCCCCATCGTTTGCGTTTTGACATAGTCACCATTCGCAACACCGTTCGACTATTCATCGACCCAGCTCCGTAAGTTACGACAACGAGTAATAAACGATTTCGCAGAGTCTGCTTGGTTAAGCAAAACGACCTGATCGCGATTACTTGAATTGATTCCCGATTGTTTTAGGAGACCAATGGCCTGTTGCGCTTATGCGATAAATTTGCGGTGAGACAACGCATCTCCGATAAAGTCGCGAACGGCTGAATCTGTTGAAAGGCGGTCCGCCCCTTCTTTCGAAGAGAGCAGCGCGATGGCGTCGTATAGCGCAGATGGCCCCCCACCGATCTTTTCATAGGCTGGGATCAGCTTACCGTCACTCGCCGCTTTCGCAGGAGTCGGCCTCTCCCACTCTAAGAAATTAACCGCCTCAATGGAGGTCCATAGATCGCGCCGATGATAGTCTGTGAACCAACGTTATGTTCAGGCACGTTACTTGCGGAGGTAAACGCTTCGCCTCCCCTGTTTTAACCGATCGAATTGTGACGACACGATAGCGAGTGCTCAGACTATTGATCATGTACTTGCAAGCGGTAGAGTCCAACGACCAACCATGCGTCAACAGAAGTGTAGGCCTCCCTACATTTTCATTGAGGCCTCAGGCTCAGTAAGTTCCAAACTTATTTGAATCGTACAGGTCGAATTGTTTTATCTGGTCTTGCCTGATTTGTAGCCAGCCGTCACCTCTTTCTTATGTGCTGCGAAAGCGGCGAGGACTTCGCCCTTCTCGTGCGTAGGGACTTTTGCAAAATCAAGGCTGCGTCCGAGCTCGGCGGCCACCTCGTCGAATTCTTCCGGAGATATCTTGAGGTCACGATGCGCCTCCTCAAGACCCAAGTGAGTTTGACCCGCCTTGGTTGCCGAAAATTTGAATGGGCCGCCTGTGACCTCGCAGACCCAAAGGGTGCGCATGAACTTAAGACCCGGCAACCTGTCCAGGTTCTTGGTATGCCATTCCTTAAGAGCTGGGTTCTTCGAAGTTTTTCCCACGACCGGGTTTAGAACCACCGCATCGCTGAAGTGGTCAACAACCGCGGCAATCGCGAACACGCCGCCAAGCCGTTCATATAGACTCTTCTCGGACTCCGGAGCGGCTTGTAGCGGCGTTATGACCGTGACGAACGTCATTGCAAATAGAGACGACAGTGCAATTAAAGATCTCATGTTCTCGTTTCCTTCGTTTGATTGCGGTAGATCAGCGGATGCGCCATCGGCACCCGTCATGTACCTCTAAGCATTT
>JANLRK010000123.1:0-7513 GCA_031361585.1 Pirellula sp.
CGATTGACAACTTTTATTAGCATGGCCCGCCAACCGTTTTCCATAAGCTCCGCTTGAGCACTTGGCGTTACCTTGGTTTTTCCGTCAATACCGATTTCCACCGCAGCCACGCACATCGGATCCAACAACTCTTGAATGCGAACAGTGATCTTTGCGTCGTCATGTTCTGATTCAAGAGCTTTGAGTGCTGCCAATTGCTCCGTCGCAAAAGGAGCGCCTATTGATTGCATACCTTCGCGGAGCCGATTGGTTAGGACCAGCAAAGGCTGAGAATCGACTCGATCAACATGTGGCATTGACTCGTCGTGCGAAAGGGCAAGCGATACGCCAAAAAGCGACATAGAATTGAATGCAAAAATACAATCCATCAAGCTTAATACCAATGCAAAAGCTCGGCATGCTCGAACGGAATCATCGCAGTGAGTTGCTTTCATGTTTCCAAAATTTTCCATCATTGTGGGTAAGGCAAGCCCCCCGATACGGAAAGTCGGGCTTTTGCTAGACATTGATACTTGACCAATAATTGTATCCAAAATACAGTTCAAAATAGACACTTCTCGGCGAACGCCACCTCGGCGAAGCGGTTGTAGCGGAATGCGTCAAGCATTTCGTTGGTTGCTGAAGTAGACAACACCTCCCTCGAAACCTTTGACAGGTTCCGCTACGAAAAGAACTCAGGCTCGGTCACCAAATACAACAAGAACTCCACGCTTCAGATCGACTATGATCCCAAAGCCATCAAACCATACGATTTCAAACTGTAATTCACTGTGAAAAACGTCGTTCCATTTGTGTTATTGTGTATTGCTTCTTGCCTTCCCACAACGTCAGCCTACGGCGATCGTTTACCGAACATCGTACTGATCATGGCAGATGATCTAGGATACGGTGGACTGGGTTGCTATGGCCAGTCGAAAGTTGCCACACCGAATCTAGATCAGCTCGCAAACCGAGGGATGCGATTCACTCAAGCATACGCTGGTTGTTGCATGTGTGCCCCTTCTCGCTGTGTTCTCCTGACGGGCCTGCACACCGGACATTGCCGAGTTCGAGCCAACGATCCCAAGCAACGCCTGACACCAGTGGACGTCACCTTCGTCGAGCTCTTGCAGAAAGCCGGCTACGCTACGGCTGGCTTTGGCAAATGGGGACTCGGAGATTCTGGAACTACGGGCGAACCGTATCGACATGGTTTTGGCAACTGGGTGGGCTACTTAGACCAAGCAGACGCACATTTCCACTATCCTGATTGGATCTGGAAGGATCGAGCCAAGTTCTTTCTGTCTGGAAACAAACACGAAAAATCCGAGCGCCACACCTATGCGCCGGACGTAATGCACGATGCCGCGATCGAGTTTATTCGAGCGAACAAGGACTCTCCCTTCTTCTGCTACCTCTCGACCACGATTCCGCATGCAGAACTTCTCGTTCCCTCCGATTCACTTGCTGAGTATGAGGATCGGTTTTCGGAAAATCCCTATGTGGGGGACAGGTATGCATCGAATGAAAAGCCGCGGGCCACCTACGCGGCCATGGTAACACGCATGGATCGCGACATTGGACGATTGATTAAACTACTCAAAGATCTTGATCTCGACAACACCACGCTTGTTCTTTTCACGAGCGACAATGGCCCAATCAACGCAGGTGGAGCCGATCCCGATTTTTTTCAGAACGGTGGTGGCCTGCGCGGCTGGAAGTTCAGTCTGTACGAAGGTGGGATTCGTGTCCCTTTTATTGCGTCTTGGCCTGGAATGATCACGGCTGGAACCACCAACGATAGCGCCATTTCGCATGACGATATTTTTCCAACACTTTGCGGGATAGCAAAAGTAGCGCCCCCAAAAGGCCTCGATGGTGCATCGCTGTTGCCTACCATGACAGGATCTCAACAACCCAAGGTCAAAGAACGTTTCTACTGGGAGTCCCCCAGCAAGGATGGACTCATGCAAGCGATCCGCTATGAAAACCTCAAGGGGATTCGACCCAGGGCAAATGCCCCTTTCGAGCTCTACGATCTAATAGCCGATCCGTCTGAGGCAAACAATCTGGCAAAGGATCAGCCCGAAATTGCTTCGCGGCTAGAAAAGGAAATGGCATCTCTGAGTACTAGGTCGGTTCCATGACATCACAGAAGCGGCCGACGGGGCATAATGTTTCGGTAATGACGAATCTAGTGTATGCGGTTTACTCTGCGATACTCGGGTTTGGAAATCTAGAAGTAGCGGCAAGCGATTTTTCATTTTCAGCAGCGAATGACAATCTCAAGAAAGATTGACTTCAAATGATGATGACAAAAAGTTCCCGCGTGAAACTCTTTTTATTCCGATTGTAGTGCACTGGAAATGGCAGCCGACCAAGTAGATCGAGACATAATGCAATCTCCTTTTGTGATTTGATTTTGAGAGCTTTTTACCTGTCAGGCAATTCGCGCGCACTCAATCCTTCCACGCCTCGACAATCATCGCATCGTCTTCGTAGATGAGTGGACGGCGGTCGAAGTTGCCGTAGATCTCGAAACGAGTATATCCGGCAGTCCGCAATAGCAAAGCCATTTCGTTTTTGTAAATGTAACGCAGACTCATTTCGGAACGATGGACCTGCTGCAAACTGCCGTCGGCGCGCAACAATTCTAACTCGTTAATGGAATGTTGAACCTGAGCGGCCCGATCGAAACTACGAGTATCGTACATCCGCATCGGCAGACCAGTTGAAGGATGCGGAATTTCGCCTTCCAGCACGCGCGTGTTCTGCGGCGTGCCGATAATCGCGAGCGATGGAAAGAACGTGTCAAAAGCCAACAGACCACCGGGCAACAAATGCTGCCGGCACAGCGACAGGCAGCGGATTTGCGCCTCTTGCGTCATATTGTGGCCGAATGCGTTGAATGGAATCATAATCAGCGCGTAGTGGCGTGGCAGGTCGAAGTCGCTCATGTCTGCCTGACTCAAGCGCGGCGAAAGACCCAGCTCCTTTGACTTTTGCCGTAGAGTGTCCAGCATCGGGACAAACAGGTCCAGCCCTTCGATATCGACACCCTCTTGCAGACAAGGCAACAGGATCCGGCCCGTACCGCAACAGACATCCAGCACCGGTCCCTTGGCTTCCTTTGCCAAGCCGGTGTAGAAGCCGAGTCCGTATGGGATGTCCCCAAGGAGGAGGTCGTAGACCGCGCCGTCGTCAAACGGTGTAGGAAGTTTCTCGGGTGATCCATTCATGGTTCATCCTGCCATGTACGAGGTGCAAAACGCCTAAACAACCGAACAGTCCATCCGTATTCAGCCAGTCAATTCATTCGAGAATTTCACTGCTGGTCTCACGTCCCATTTTGCCGAAGGTCAAGCGTTGGCTGGGGCGTTTCGTCAGGACTGGTAAGTAGGAGTCGAATCGAACAGGGCGCTTGGCCGTTCGCAGCATTTTGGGATCCAAAATTGAGTTTGTAAAGAGTATCGAGTATGATGGGTGTCCGAAATGCTCAATGTATTCTGCTCAACCTACGCGCCTTACACCTTTCCCCACCGTCCGGATTTTTGCTTATGTGGCATCCACAATGGTGCTCCGCAGTAATTGCTTGGGTCGCCGTCCATGCGATCTTAGCATTTACTCAAGCAGATGACGTTGCGCTCGATTCGACTCAGCTAGCTCCCGCAAGTGTCGTCAACTTTATTCAGCAGCACTGTGCGGATTGCCATTCTGCAGAATCCCCCGAGGCTGGATTGAATTTGGTGTCCCTTTCAAAACAGTCCATGGCCGGTCCCAACTTCGATATTTGGGCCAAAGTCCATGACCGGGCCGTAGCCCGTGAAATGCCACCTAAGAGTGAGCTCGCGGACGAACAGATTCGCCCGATTAGCCAAGGGCTTTTCAACGGCTTGGTAGAAATGGATCGGCATGAACTTGCTACTTCTGGTCGTTCGGTTTGGCGACGTATGAATCGATACGAATATGAAAACAGTGTTCGCCAACTTCTCGCCGCACCTTGGTTGCAATTAAAGACAATTCTCCCCGAGGATGGTGAGTTGCAGCGATTCAACAAGATCGGTGAGGCGCTAGATACGTCGCATGTCAATCTCGCTCGCTACATGCAAGCCGCCGATTATGCTTTGAGAGAAGTCGCTGCGAAATCGCCGACACCGCGAGAGAAGTCCATTCGAAAGTATTACGCTCGCGATCAAAAAAGCTTTAGCGGCAAGGTCCGCTACACCGAGTTCAATCGCAGTCCCGAACGAGCCACCTTTCCCCTGATCGACTACGACGCTGATGTAGAAGTTCTAAACAACAATGACGCACCCTTCACCGTTGGCGACAGCGATCCCGAGAAACGCGAAAGAGAAGCTTTTGGAGTTGTCGCGAGCAGCTACGAGCCTATCGAGCCCCGCTTTAGCAATTTCAAGGCACCTGAGTCCGGTCATTACAAGCTCCGTTTCAAAGGATACACATTCTGGGCTGCGGGCGAAGAGAAAAAGTGGTGGCGACCAGACCGCGAAAAGATCTCGCGAGGACGACGGACCGAACCAGTTGCCATTTATTCTGTTTCCTCTCCTCGCCAGTTACGAAAACTAGGTGAGTTCGATTTTCAAATTGATCCGACGGTGCAAGAGCTGGATGTCTACCTGCTTGCGGGCGAGTCGATACAGCCAGATGCGGTTCGCTTGTTCCGCTCGCGGCCATCCAACTGGCACAATCCACTGGCCGAAACAGACGGCATGCCAGGAGTTGCATTTAGCTACCTAGAGGTAGAAGGCCCCATCATTGATCCGTGGCCAACACAAGGGCATCGACTGCTCTTCGATCAATGGATGCCTTCCCAAAATGGTGAGCAAGTCGAAGTCAAAGCGACCGATTATTTGACTGAGGCGAGGCGTTTGCTCACGAATTTCCTGACGGCAGCTTATCATCGCAACGTCGGAGATTCGGAAGTTAGTCGTTTTCTCGGCGTCGTGAGTGCAGCTACCGAAGCAAAGCTACCATTCCAAGAAGCTCTCTTCGCAGGCTACACTGCCATCTTATGTTCGCCTGAGTTTCTCTGTCTAGAGGAACGTGTTGGCCGGCTCGACAATTTTGCAATCGCAAACAGGCTAAGCCTTTTTCTATGGAACAGTTTGCCCGACAACGAACTTCGACAGCTCGCCGCCGACGGAAAACTACACACACAAACAAGCGAGGATAGAGCGGAACTCAAACAACAAATCAACCGCTTGTTGGACCACGAAAAATCGAGGCAGTTTGTGGATGCATTCTTGGCGTATTGGCTCGACCTCCGCAAAATCAATGATACGTCTCCGGACGAACAACTCTATCCCGACTATTATCTCGATGATTCGCTGGTCGACGCAGCATTAGCCGAAACTCAAATGTATTTTCAAGTGCTAGTTCGCGAGAATTTACCTGCTCGAAACATCGTCGATTCGGAGTTCGCGTTCCTTAACGAGCGACTATCCAAGCACTACCAACTCCCTGCAATCGAGGGCGTTGCACTGCGGCGTGTGAGTTTGCCAAGCGGTACCCCACGTGGTGGAATGTTGACGCAGGCCAGTGTGTTGAAGGTCACAGCCAATGGAACGACCACTTCTCCTGTGGTTCGTGGGGTATGGATCAACGAACGCATACTCGGTATCAAAAATCCTCCACCGCCCAAGGGCGTGCCAGCCATCGAACCCGATACTCGCGGTGCAACCACCATTCGCCAGCAACTAGAGTTGCATCGGGCTGATACGAGTTGCAATCGATGCCACGCGATCATCGATCCAGTTGGATTTGCCCTAGAGAACTTCGACGTCGCAGGGGGATGGCGCGATCACTATCGAAGCGTCGGTGACGAAGGCAAGACGATCGAAGGATTTGGGAAAAATGGGCAGCCGTTTGCCTTTCGGCAGGGCCCGCCAGTCGATGCCTCCGGAAACCTCGCTAACGGGAAGAAATTTGCGAATATCTATGAGTTAAAGAAACTCTTAGTCCAGGATGAGCGTTCGATTGCAAAAAATCTACTTCAACAACTGGTCGTTTATGCGACTGGTGCGGCGTTGAGGTTTAGCGATCGCCCTGAGATCGAAAATATCTTGGATCGGCTGGCAAAGGACGACTATCGAGTAAAATCGATGATCGCTGAAATTGTGACAAGTGAATTGTTTCTGTATAAGTGAATGAAGAAGACTCGCAAATCTGTTTTTAGACTTGAGAAGATGTTATGGAAACGCAAAGAATCGGTAGAAATTTGACCAACAAGTCGCTGCCACGCCGAACGTTGCTTCGCGGATTGGGTGTTGGACTTTCGTTGCCGCTGCTGGACGCGATGCTGCCTGCTCTGGCGACCGCCGCCAACAAAAGCCAGTCGAATGCAAACAATCCCCCTCGGCGAATGCTTGGGATCTGCAACAACCTCGGTCTACTTCCGGAGAAATTTTTTCCTCAGGCGGCAGGCAGTTCCTACGAACTTTCACCGTATCTTCAGTTGCTAGAAAAACATCGAGAGGATTTCACAGTTTTCAGCGGCGTTTCGCATCCCGATGTGGATGGCGGTCATCCGGCTGATATATGCTTCCTAACCGCAGCGCCGCACCCTGGCAGCGGTGGATTTCGCAACACGATTTCGCTCGATCAATTTATTTCCGAACGTGTCGGACATCTCACGCGGTTTTCTTCAATGACCATGGGGGTTAACGTTCAGAAGGGGCAACGCAGTTTGTCTTGGACCGGTGCGGGTGTCTTGATCCCTTGCGAAGAAAAACCTTCGAAGGTTTATGAACAGCTTTTTCTGCAGGGTTCCAAGCGTGAAATCGAACACCAGCTGCAAAAACTGGAAGTTGGCAAGAGCATTATGGATGCCGTTGCCGGGCAGACGAAAGACTTGGTCCGAACCCTTGGACCGAAAGACCGAGATCGAGTCGATCAATATCTGACCGCAGTTCGCGAGCTAGAAACGCGACTCGAAGCCGCCGAGCAATGGGAGAACGTTCCCAAGCCAAAAACGCTTGCACCTGCTCCCATAGATCCAAGTGATCCCAAGGAATACATGGAAAAGGTCCGACTCCTATATGACATGGCACGGCTCGCGTTAGAGACTGATTCGACGCGAGCGATTACGTTGATGCTCGACAGCGTCAACTCGCCAACCATCGCAGTTCAAGGTACGGATATCACAGAAGGTTACCATAGCTTGTCGCATCACGGGAAAAACGAAACTAAGATCAAGCAATTAGAAGCCATAGATCAATGGCATATGCGGCTTCTCGACGAACTCTTTGCAAACTTAAAAAACGCAAAGGAGGGGAACGAAACGCTGCTGGACAGAACGATGATTTTGTACGGAAGCAATCTAGGTAACGCCAATACCCATGTGACGACGAACTTGCCGGTCTTATTCGCCGGTGGCGGGTTCAAGCATGGGAGGCACTTGGCTTTTGATACTAAGAATAATTATCCGCTGCCCAATTTGTTCGTGTCGATGCTGCACCGCATGGGAATAGAAGTCGACCGATTTGCTACATCGACCGGCACCATGCGTGGGCTAGAT
>JANLRK010000135.1:0-3095 GCA_031361585.1 Pirellula sp.
TGTTGTAGCCTTGCGTTAATTTCCGAAAGAGCAGCGGTCGAATTGTAATTGAGTTTCAAGTGAATGGTGATCGTGCTGACACCTGCCACACTGGTCGAATCCAAAAAATCGATGCCTGCAATCGATGAAACGGCCTTCTCAATCGGGGTGGTCAAGAAGCCACGCGTTGTTTCGGCACTTGCACCGATATAGACCGTCGTGATTTGGATCGTGGTGCTCTCCAATTTGGGGAACTGTTGGATAGGCAACAGCTGCGCTGCCCTAATTCCCACCAAGAGAACCATCAAGTTGACAACCACAGCCAACACCGGGTGCTTTATAAAGATATCGGTAAACGATTTCATCGCGAGGCAGTCCCTAGTTCCAACGGAACAGTAGCCGATTTCGCGGATGCGTTCGTTACCCAAAGTCCTTCTCGAAGTTTAAAGGATCCGTCAGAGACAATCGTTTCGTCCAGGCTTATGCCAGAAAGGATCGCGACGCGTTGGCCGATCGTCTTGCTCGGTACAACGCTTTGAACGTGCACTCGTAGTAGGTCGGCGTTCTCCAAATCCGGTTTGACCACGTAGACAAACGCACCTGTTGGAGAGCGTCGAAGACCGGCAGCCGGAATGGTAAGGGCTTCTACAGTATCGCCATATTCTAACTCGATCCTAACGGAATCATTTGGCTGCATTGATGCCGGCGGCTTATCGACGCGAGCGCGGGCCATCACATTGCGGGTGACTCGGTCGGCCTGAGAATCAACAGCGATGATTTTCGCGTACGGACTCTGCGGTTCTAACACAAGCCTTACTTCATCACCTTCATGGAGTTCGTCGGCAGCCTGTTGGGGCATCATAAAATCGATGAGCACGAAGTTGTCGATGCCCTGTAGCATGGTGATTTGGGTTCCCTCGGGCAAGTACTGGCCAACTTGAATGTCGAACAAACCTGCACGCGCACAGAATGGAGCCTTTAGTGTTTTCTTGCGAATGGTCGCTTGCAAACGCAGTACGTCTGCTTTTGCTTGCGACATGATCGCGTCCGCTTGTTCCAATTCGAGTTCACTGATGGCTCGAAGATTGGCGGCCTGCTGAGTACGTTTGAGTGTGGATTCCGAGATTTTCAAAGCTGCCCTGGCGCCGGCGAGCTGGGCCTCCTCGACGCTCGTATCCAGTTTCAACAGCACTTGGTCCGCATCTACGACTTGGCCCGACTTGAATGACATCTCCGAAACAGTTCCAACAACTTCGGTGCGCAATTGGACGGAACGCGGCGCAAGTACCGTGCCGACCGTGGTTGTGCTGTTGCGCATGGACACCGATTCCGGCTTGGCAAAGACGACAATCTCAGGATGCTCTTCTTGCGGAGGAGGGGCCGCCGTCAGCATCCGATGTTTTTGATAGGCAATGGCTGCGCCCACACTGAGCACGACCAATAGCAACACGATCGAGCCAATAATTGTTCTAAGCATATTCAATAAAGCGTGCGAGCAACTTTTCTATTGAGCGTTGCTCTATTGAGCGTTGCTGTTGAGTGTAAAGACTTGAGGTTCACGTTCGCGAAGCCGACGAAGCTGGCCACAAGCCGCTTGAATGTCATTGCCTTTGCGTTGTCGAAACATGACGTTGATTCCGCCTTCCATAAGGATGCGGCGAAATTCAAGAATCGATTCCGAGGTCGGCGTTTCGTACGGCAAGCCGGGAACCGGGTTGTATGGAATAACGTTCAACATGGCCGTGCGACGCCTAAGGAGTTTTACCAACTGTTCGGCGCATTGTGGCGAATCGTTCAGATCCTTGAGCAGGACGTACTCAAAGGTCAACCGTCGACTGGTAACAGCAAAGTAACGTTCCGAAGCGGCCATAATGGCTTCGATTCCAATGTTCTTGTTTACCGGAACAAGCCGCGTACGCAATTCATCGTTGGGTGCGTGCAAGCTGATCGCAAGTTGAAATGGTGAATGAGCCTCCGCCAACTTGTCGATCGAGGGGGGCAATCCCACGGTACTGATCGTGATACGGCGAGGACTAATTCCAAGGCCGTAGTCGCTATCACGAGCTACATCCAGTGCATCGAGTACATTGCGCAGATTAGCAAGCGGTTCACCCATTCCCATCATGACAATGTGGCTTAGACGTTCCTCAGGATCGAGCAATCGTTGGAGTTTCAAGGCCTGTTCTAAAATCTCGCCGCGCGTCAAATTGCGGTCTACGCCATCGAGACCACTTGCACAGAATACGCAGCCCATCGCGCAACCAACTTGGCTGCTCAAGCAAACCGATCGTCTCGGACCATCACGCAAAAGAACGCATTCAATGCGACCTCCATCTGGCAATTCCAATAGCAGTTTTTCTGTACCGTCCTCTGACTGTTGCGACTCTGCAGTCTTGGACTTGAAAATGCAGAAATGCTCATCCAACTTGGCCCGCAAATCCTTCGGCAATTCGGTCATGTCCAAAAAGCTATCTATTCGACGCTGGTAGACAGCGCTCAGAACTTGTTTGGCACGGTATTTTGGAAGCTCGCGGTCAACGAACCATCGGATCAGCGAATGCTCTGTCTGCTCGAGGAAGGATAGTTTTTCAGCCTTTTCGACTGGTTCGTTAGTATCGTTGGTCATTGTGTTCGATCGCGGACTCTGGACATCCGGTTTGCTAATTTCATTCGACGGCTGCAAGTGGACCCCTATGATAGTCGTTTTCATTAAATATTCACGTTGCAATCTTGTTCAATATTGCCGCCCCTCGCCCGAATGCCTCACGGACCGGCGGCCATCGCAATGAAGCATTTTCTGCTATGAAATCATTTGGTTGAGTTCCAATGGACCTCCCAATCGTTCCCGGCGGGCCTGCCGGGAGCGACCTAACGTAGGTCACTCTTGCCGAGAGTTACCTTGCACTGCCAGTCCGAACAGGATTCTCGCGAATCTACGATCCCTTTATTGCTACAGAGTTGCGTAAATTGCACTCCAAGCCTAAAACTTCTGTCGGGGGGTCGAATCATGACTCTTCAAATTTCGACCAATTAAGTGAAGATCGCTATGGCGGCTTTGGCACTGGGTTACCTTGGCTATTTTGCAGTATTGATGGCATTGTTCTTTTGGGTGCGGG
>JANLRK010000145.1:0-14097 GCA_031361585.1 Pirellula sp.
GCTACTCTTTCGCGGGTAGTCAAATCTGGATGCAGGTCCGGGCTCAGCGGCGTGAACGCTTCACTGGGTGGTCGAAGCGTCCGGCCAAGAACGTAGCGAATGAGAAACACGCCCCGATGGATCGGAGAAGTCGAATCGTGGTAGGACATGCCGCTCATCAGGTAGGGATGCGAAAGCACTCCAAACCGCCTTTGAGAATCGCTGACACTGCGTCGGAGTCGCGGTAGTGTCTCCGTGCTGTTCACAGAAGTTTCGCTTGCGAGGGGCTGCCATGTTTCACCATAGAATGTTGCCAACCGATCACTGGTAAAGGTCCAATCCGCCAGGAACAGTTGTCGATAGTCGCTGGATTCGCTTCCAACGACTTCCTCCAAAAACGCGTCGAGCGAATCGCGAAGATCGCTTACGATCTCTCGATCATAGCCGGGAAACAAGGCTTCATTTTTGGTAATCTCACCAAACCGTTTTATGTTTAGCCATTCGTGCAGCATATCCCGCACCTTGGCCTGCGCACGATAGTCATTGACGAACTCGCGAGCCAGGCTTCGAATCGCATCGACCTGCTCTAGTTCGTTTTTCCGAATTTTGGTGGCGAGCCAATCCTGGGTTGGCAACGAATCAAAAAGAGTCAGCGTCAAACGATTCAGATAGCGAGCCGAACGAGATTGTCCTTGGTCCGCCAATGGGTAGAGAAATCTTGGCGACTTGAGCGAAACCAACAAAGAACGTTGAATGGCTTCGGTATCGTCCTCAGTTGCGTTGACTTGATCGTCGATGTATCGCTTCTTAAGATCTTTTGATAACGGCGCTCGAAATGCGACCTCAACGATTTCGGTTAGGAAGGCGCGGAGCTGCGTTCGATTTTCGTCAGAATCCTTTGCGTGTTTTTTTCGATACGCAGGCCAAAGTTCGTCAGATGCCACTTGAGCAAACTCGAGGCTTGAGGCGGTTGTCGATTCGTCCCATTGCCGATTGATCGCGATGCCCCGTTCAAAACCGTAACTGCGATCATCGGGAGGCAGTTCCGTTGCGAGAGAAAACGTAGGTGTCGCACCCTGTGTAATCAGGTTCCTCGTTGGGATCAGCTGTTCGGTTCCGTTGGGAGGAATCCAGGACAACGATACTCTGGCTGGTGGTTTTTCGGTTTTGCGTTCGCGTTGAATGAAGTCAATTTTAAATGGATAAACGCGACCTGCAGTTAGAGTGACGAATGTACGAAACTCAGTCTTGTCGCCTGACTGAACATGGTTGTTGATGAGTTCACGACCAATCTTTCCAAAATCCATTACGAACGAGCAAGTGCTACGAACAATGATTTCGTAACGGCCGGTCACGTTGGCCAATACGCCCCCCTCCCAGTTGATATAAAAGGCTTTCGGATCGATGCCATCGCCAGGCGAGTTATGGCCGAAATCGAATTGAATGACAGGATCCACTCTCTCCATTTTTTTGTTTTCGTTTTTCCAGCGAACTCCGTCAAAGTAGATTGCTTTCACACCCCGATCTTTAGTAGCACTTGGAGTGCCACCGAAGTGTGAGTACAGATCGGCTAGACTCTGCCTGAGTTGTGGCCCAGTAAGACGTGCAAGTCCTACGCGAGGTGGGCGATTTCGAACCTGAGCCGCATCGCTATAAAACTGGTCAAATACGTAGTCGGCGACGGCCTCAGCGTCCTTGCCGACGCAGGACTCAGGATCTTGCTCTGGCATGGTATCCGAGATCAGTTTGGCAAGTTCCTTGCGGCTCGCATCGCCGGCAAGTGGCTCAGCGTATTGTTTTGTTCCCCCCTCTCCTTTCTCACCGTGGCAGGAAGCACATTGCGCTTTGTAAATCTCAGCTCCCTTTGCAGGTAACTGTTCATCGAGCGAATCGTCAGCGTCGACCAAACGAGCAGAAACGATTCCCCAAAGGAGGAAAAGCAAGAGTTGATATCGCATGTGCGTTCGGAAACGGGATTGCATTCGTAATGATCGCAGGGGAGGGGCCGTATCCCAAATATTTAAGAGACAAAGCAGCGATTCTGAGGAATAGATTGTATGCTTTCATTGTAGACGATCGGCAGCAGAGACAAGGATTGCTAAGTACATTTTCAAAAAATTGCAGTTTGGTTCAATCGTTTAACCCCGAGCCTTACGCCAGCCTTACGCCATGGTTTGCGCCCACAATTAACGCCCGCATTCATCTCGAATCCTGCTAGAATTTGCATTTGTCAAAATGCCGTTACCGTTTATTGTTCAATAAGGCAATCAAGCATGGCTGCTCCCAAGGATCGCATCGTTCGGCTTGCAACCGTCCAAATGACTTGCAACGAGAGCCAAGAGCAAAATGTCGCTAAAGCAGTTACTCGCGTACGTCAAGCGGCCTCGCTCGGCGCTAACATCGTCTGCCTACAAGAGTTATTCAACGCACCCTATCCATGCCAAAGCGAGGAACACGAACGATTTCAATGGGCTGAATCTATTCCAGGACCAACCAGCAAGACGCTCAGCGAAATCGCCAGGGAATGCGCAGTCGTTGTCACTGGATCTATATTCGAACGACGAGCCCACGGCCTTTATCACAATACCGCGCTCGTGTTCGATACCGATGGTTCGCAAGTCGGATTCTATCGAAAAATGCACATTCCAGACGATCCCCTCTACTACGAAAAGTTTTACTTTACGCCCGGCGATACCGGTTTCACAGTCGCAAAGACGAGCGTCGGCGTCATTGGTGTAGGAGTTTGCTGGGACCAATGGTATCCAGAGGCGGCACGACTCTTTGCGTTGCGCGGAGCGGAGATCCTGCTCTACCCAACGGCCATTGGATGGAGCGTCGCCGACAAACCAATCTACGGGCGAAGCCAACACGAAGCCTGGGAAACCATGATGCGTTCGCACGCCATAGCCAACGGGGTCTTTGTCGGTGCGGCCAACCGCGTTGGTGTCGAGAGCTCGATCGAGTTCTGGGGGGCTTCGTTCGTGTTTGATCCTGCGGGAAACCTCTTGCATCGAGCTAGCCATTCAGAGGAAGAAATAGTCATTGTTGAATGCGATCTCAACCAAATCGATGAGCAACGAACACATTGGCCCTTCCTGAGAGACCGTCGAATCGACGCTTATGGCGATCTATGCAAAAGATGGATCGACTAAGAAAAAACGGCCAGCTTTGGGCTGGCCGTTTTTTTGACAATGTCGATTTCAGGAGACTAATAAAAAAATCTTAGAATAGCTTTTTGAAACGATTGTCAAACACTCATTCAAGTCGAAGACTCTGTACGTCAATCGGGTTTTCGCCAATCCGACCTTGTTGGTCAGGTGGTCGACGACTGCCAAAATTGGGCCAACCGCCGATTTCGGCTAGCTCAGGCATCAGCTCGATCATTTGCTCACGTAGCATCGTTGTTAGACGTACTACTCTCGGTGAGGCTGCAACCTCTGTTAACGCGACGACTGTCTTCATTACTTTCACCATTGCCGCTCTCGATTGAACCGGATCCGAAAGTTCACTGTCGTGATCTACGATAAGATTTTCGATAGGAACCTCTAGGGCCTTGGCCCATCGAGTCAAGTCGATCAAAGTCAGATTGGAGTCCGGCAACTCTTGCCGCTTCAATTCTTGAAGGTCAACTCCGGTTCGTCGAGCGATTGCTCTCAACGACAAGCCTTGTTGGGCTCTAACCTCGGCAATGCGATGCAATTGGACAATATCGCGAATTTTGCTGGCCTCACGCACCGTTGGCAAACAATCCAAAGAGGAATGAGTGCACACCGGAATCGTTTCCATAGGAAAAAATCCTCCTTCGGGCCAATGAAACCATGACACTGGAATTCGCGCTGCCACTGCGACAGCGCTTCTCGTTGGATTCATCGAGTAGGCTCGAGGTTCCAAAATCAAGCCTGGAAAAAATAAGAAATAGGAAATAAAGCGCGCGGCAGGTTCCGTCGAATCATCGTTTAACCGTCAGCCGTAGGCGTACTTACTCCAGATAAAGTACACCTACGGCTAACCGTTAAGCGGATAGCCACTACCATTGGAAAAGTCTTTGGGATACATTCTTGGTTCGCGATGTCGCTGTGGCGAAATGGCAGACGCAGCAGATTTAAAATCTGCTGGGGGAAACCCCGTGCGGGTTCGAGTCCCGCCAGCGGCATCTTTTTTGAGGACAACCATGATTGGTTCACCCAGGTTGGTTTTTATTGCTGCTATTTCTGGCCTCGTTTGCGTCGGGATTGGAGCCATGGGATCGCACTCACTCCCTAAACGGCTTCAAGATGCTGGCAATTCGGAACTCGAAGTTCAAAAGAAACTCACGCAGTGTGAGATTGCTGTGAAATACCAGATGTACCACACGCTTGCGATTCTATGCATCGGACTTAGCCCTGCCACAGGTTCAAGGCGAACGTGGAGAATAGCTTGCATTCTATTTCTCGCAGGTATTTGCCTTTTTTCCGGTGGGCTTTACAGCATGGTTTTTTTTAGCGCAATGGGGCATTGGAGCATCGTCCCTTTGGGTGGGGCTACATTGATGAGCGCCTGGCTGCTTCTCGGGGTTGGTGCAGTTTTTCCAGGTAAATCCGGTGTAGGTACTGGCTAACTTGCGACTTAGGTCCAATACTTAGTTGTGCGTTTCTACGAAATCCTAGTGCAGACTCTAAGAGTTGACGAGCTAAAACATGTGCACAAAGAATTGGTTTTCCCGGTCTCTTGCCAAGTGGACATTTGTGATCGGAAGTGCAACGCTTGGCGGTCTTTCAATGGATTCGCAGGCCCTTGCACATTACCCGTTTCACCATCATCACTGTGGCTTCGGCTATCACGGTTGGGGCTCGAACTATTACGGCGGCTATTCTAGCTTTTACAACCTTCAATCATCCTATTACTATCCGTCCTTTTCGTTCGGTTATGTGCCGAGATACTACTCGGTAAACTATTACACTCCGACTTACTTTGCACCGGTCTACTACGCACCCGTTTATTACCCACCGGTTTATTATGCCCCGGCCTGCAATACATGGAGTAGCATCAACGACGGTGTTGGCTTCCCGGTTGCAAGCAGTAGATCGCCGACGATTCAAAAGACCAGCCCACTTGCGATGAGGACTCGAGCGATTCAGTCCGAATCTACGCTACCGGGGATACAAGTTGCCAAAGTCAGGCAACAAGAAAACCATGAGAATGCCCTTGCCGACCAACATGGGATTCAATTGGTTTCCCATAAGCCTATGCTGTTGCAGCCTTATTCACCGATATGGACCAAGGCCGCTGTCGGGATCGTCGATGACATGATTGCCGCCGGCGAACTAGAAAATGCGCATTCGTCGTGCAAGAGCATGGAACGCATCAAGCAATCGAAAGGTGCAGGCGTGTATTTGCGTCAAGCATTGTTAAACTATTTTTCTAGCGAAGCAAGTTCTTCCCAAAAACCATCGACCGAAGAAGTTCTAAATCTACTTGAATTGGCTTGCGAAGCTGGCAGCCAGGTGCAACCAAGCGAGCTCTCCAAGAATTCTCTTCACGAATATTTTGCTGCTTGTGCGGTAGACGTAACTGCGGCAATGGAACAGCTTTCGCAATCGGTGTTGGAGGCTCCAAACCATTCAGCTCGCGAGCTGCTGCTACTGACGGCACTGTTAAAGTTAGAGGGGCAGGGGGACAAGGCAAGATTGTTTGCGAATGAAATAAACGAGCTAGCTTCCAAGTCAGGCTCGTTCCGATGGAACCGACTTCTAGAAGTATGTTTGAATTAAGTCCTAGTTCGCATTCTCTGCTGCACGCGTCTACCCCCCGTTTAACCCTGGGCGTGCGACCTACGGTAGGTCACTCTTGCCGAGAGTGACTTTGCGATCCTGCTAGCGAATCAAGAATCGCATTCAAATAGCGGAAGGATTTCGCAACTGAACTAATTTGAACTCGTTCACCGACTGCATGGTTCCCTTTAATAGTCGGACCGATCGAAATGGCATCTAGACCTGGCAGTTTCTCAATCAGCAGTCCACATTCAAGACCCGCGTGTATGGCATGCACCTTGGGAGCCGAACCAAACAACTTCTGGTATTGTTCCGTCGCGACCTTAAGGAGAGGTGATGACAAATTCGGTTTCCAGCCAGGATAGCCATCGGTGATTTCGACAGTGCCGTGGGCTAGCCCCACGATCGATCGCAATGTATCACAGATGTCGTCCGCGGCAAAGCTAGTCGTTCCGCGGACGCTGCAGATGATTTTTGCTGGTTCCGACTCGTCTACTTCAATAATGGCAAGATTGCAGGATGATTCTACTAACGTCGGAATGTCGGAAGTCATCTCGCAGATTCCTGTAGGAATTGCGGTAAGCATTTGTATCAGCGTGCGCGTACTTGCCGCAGACAAACAAGCATCAGGTTTCAGATCCGGATCCCTTTTCAGTTCTATCGCTATTGGATTGTCTCGACCTGCGAATAGTTGATTCCATTGATCGCAACATACCTGGATGCTCTCTTTGGCTTGTTGCTCTTTGGCTTGATCGAAAATAAACGTCGCGGTACACAAGTCTGGAATGGCATTACGACGCGAGCCTCCATTCCATTTCAGCAATCGCAAATCGAACGCCTCCGAAAGTTTGCTCAAGGCCCGAGACAGAGTCCGATTTGCGTTGGCTCTTCCTTGATTGATTTCAACGCCGGAGTGACCACCCTTGAGTCCTTTGAGCTCGAGCGAAAAACAAGCTGCGTCTTTGACTTGCTGCCACTGGCCAATCCATTGAATTTCAATGTCGCGGCCGCCAGCAGCACCGATAGTGATTTCATCATCGTCTTCGGTATCGATATTGATCAGTTGTTTTCCGGTGATGCCAAGCGCCTTGGAATCCATCCCAAATGCGCCAGTCATGCCCGCCTCTTCATCAATGGTAAAGAGCAATTGCATTGGCACTGGTCGGTGGCTGGCTTCAGCCAATGCCATCATCATCGCCACACCGATACCATTATCGGCACCCAGCGTTGTAAATGGGGCGTTGATCCAATCGCCTGCGGCGTTGGGGATGAGTCGTTTTTCGTTTGCCGGATCGAAATCGCCTCGTACTGTAGGGATCAGTCCGCGAGCCGCATCAGCACCATGTGCATTGCCATCGGCGGTGACAGACACAATATCGACGTGGCACTGTAAGACGACCACTTGACCCGAGGGCTGGGCGATCGTAGACGGAACATGGACCACCAGATTGCCGGTGGAGTCGCGACGTGATTCAAAACCTAGTGCATCCGCCCATCGATTCAAAAAATCGATGGCAGCCCCCTCAGCTTTCGAGGGCCGAGGGACCTGAAGCAATTCAAAAAAACGATTCCAAACAATGGCTGGTTCAGGGATGGGGAATGTGGGAATCATTGAGGATAGTCCGCAACAGATTTGAGTGGGAAGTGTTAAACGTTGCATTTAGCATATGGCCTTTTTCAGTTGCAGTCGAGGTGACTCGTTTAAGGTGAGCGTCAGGCGCTGGTTTAACGTAGCTTGGGCCCCTGGCCCGAGTTTCGCACGGCCCAGTGGGCCATGTTACTGGTGAGTCTGCCGCTAGTGCTTCATCCAACTTAAAATTGATGGTTGCCCTGACTTCCCCGATCAAAGCTTTGCGCCTAAATCTGTCAACCGTGGATTCCATCTCACGCCGCGTTTGACCTGATCTAGTCTGACCTGTAAATTGCGATGCTTAGCTCGCATAGGATCAGCAAATCCCGAAACTATTGCAACTCTTTTTTAAAGTAACGACATGCCAATAGCGACCATGAAGCCAGAGACCATTTTTGGAAAAATGGAAATGGTTCGATTGCTGGTTGCCGTCACTTTCATTATGGCAGCAGGTTGGGGGATCCGTGGCGCGTTTGGCCATTCACGTGGAGCAGCAATGCCTGGAGCCATGCTCGGTCTTTGCCTTGCCGTTGTCAGCATGCGAGCGGATTGGTGGAAACGAGGAGCCATCCTTGGTTTCCTCGGAGCCATTGGTTGGGGCTTTGCCGGGACTGCATCTTACGGCCTGCTGATCGGCTACAGTCAAGGCGGCTCTTGGCTCAATAGTGCTTATGGCTACACCGGACTCTTCATCGTTGGTGGATTGTATGGCGGAATAGGGGGTGCACTAATAGCCTTAGGCTTCACGGCTCCAAGATCGCTTCTCGACAAGTTTCTCTGGCCGTTGATCGTTATCTATTGCAGTTGGCTGCTCTTGGAGTGGTTGGGTTGGAAAGCATGGAGTCTTGAACAATTCTCAAAAGCCCCCGATCGACCGACTGAAACCAGCTGGCTTTACGACACGTTGTGGCTGGACGCATCGGTCACATTGTTGATTTCAATTCTCCTTTGGGTAATTGTTCCACGTTGGCGCGATGCTACGGGCTTGACCGCATGGCTTTCGATCACTTGGTTCGTAGGGATGTTTGTATTGATCGGTGCCATGGGGTTGCGAATGAATCCTTCTCGCGGCGATGCTTGGGCTGGTTGCCTTGGGATGTTGCTCGCATTTCAGTACTGGTACTGGTCTCGTAGCAATCGAGTTGCAATGATGTTGATCCTTTACGGAACCTTGGCTGGAGGTTGTGGCTTTGTATTGGGGGAGTTCATTCAAGCCTTAGGCAAAGCGAAATGGGGGCCGATCGGACAATACCCCATCCTGCAAGAATTTGGATATTGGACCATCATGGAACAGACATTGGGTGGCGCGATGGGGTTGGGAATGTCCCTGGCAGTCATCCGTCTCGTTCGAGGGCAACTTGCCGCGCCCGTCGAAGACTCTCCGTCGAGCTGGTTCGATGCGTTCGCGGTTTTTATTCTCTTTGGAGTCCTTTTTGCATTCAACTTCCGAACGAATTATCAGGCATGGCTGAAGCTGAATCTTGTTTCGAACGAGACGCTTTCTCTTCCGTCAAGCTCGGTATTGTCAAGCGTCGCCCTGGGAGTACTCGGTTTGCTCGCAGTTGCGATCTATCGGCAGAGGTGTGGCTATTTGGATTTGGCTCCGAGGTCAGTCTTGGGCAAGGTGCAGTTGCTGGCTCTTCTGATGACGTGGATGGTGATGGCTATTTACATGTTGCTGCCGCGTGTTGGACTTCCGACCTCGCTGATGTTCTTTGTTGAACTTATGCTGGGAACGTTTTCCTTGCTGATGGTTACGAACAATCCAGTAGCACTCGAGCATGGCCTATCGCGAGACAAGGCTTCCTCGCATTGGAACCTTGGCTGGGGTCATGCCGCACTTTGGGCAATGGTGCCGGTATTGATTGCGGTGGTTACCTGGACGACCCTTCGACTCGAACTCCCTGCCAAGCAAATACGATTTCCAGAAGCATCGTCGAAATCTAACTAGAAGCAACCGCTGGGGCGATTTCTTTGTGTAGCCTGGAAGCGCAATAATCCAGCAGGACAAGCCTGCGGTATTTTTAATAGTATGGACGCAAGATGGCGTCTACGCACATCAGCCACCGCCAGCCACACGTGATACGATTTCATTGTCGAAGTAATTGGTGGACATTCCCGCATCGACCACCAATGTCTGCGCTGTTATTCCGGACGAGCGAGGACTGAGCAGGAATAATACCGTATCTGCGACTTCCTGAGTCGTCACACCGGTACCGCGCGGAATCGCTTTTTCTGAAAAAAGATAAGCATCGACATAACCTGGTATGCCCGCCGAGGCGCTTGTCTTTAAGAGTCCCGCACCCACGGCATTGAATCGAATTTTGGAAAAACGGCTAAACGATTTCGATAAGAACGCAAGCGAAGAATCGAGAGCTGCCTTGACCGGCGCCATAAATCCATAGCTTTCGCTCGCCATGCGGGTCGTTGAGATGCCAATGGTTACTATCGAGGCAGTCGGTGAGAGTAACTCCTTGACCGCGTTGCTCACTGCGATAAACGAAAAGCAAGAGATATCCATTGCCTGCAAAAACTGCTTGCGAGTTGTTTGGTGAAATGGTTTCATTCCATCACTGTAGTCCGCAAACGCAATCGAGTGCACCAAACCATGAATCGCTTCCTTGTTATGGGCTAGGTCGGCAGCAAGGGCAGATATCTGTGCTTCGTCCTCAACGTCGCAAATCCAAATGGGGCTTTTCGGGAACAGTTTGCTAACTTCGTCTCGTCGCTTTTGACTTCGAACAACATACTCGACCAATGCACCGTTGGACTCGAGTCCTTTACCGATGACGTAGGCGACGCTCTTTCGATTGGCGACGCCCATCACGACCAATCGTTTACCTTCTAACTGCAAATATGTCATGGATTAATGCTATTCGCCGAACAATTGTTGCTTCAAAAATGTGTAGGCGATCGCTTGCATAAAAGCGGATTGACGATTATTTGCAGCCCCGCCGTGGCCACCTTCGATGTTTTCGTAGTACAGTACCGAGTGGCCTTGCTCCTCCATCTTGGCCATCATCTTGCGCGCGTGGCCAGGGTGAACACGGTCATCGCGAGTCGATGTCGTAAAGAGAACATTGGCGTACTTCACTCCCGGCTTGACATTGTGATAAGGCGAAAAGGACTTGATATATTCCCATTGCTTGGGGTCATCTGGATTTCCATATTCCGCCATCCACGATGCACCGGCGAGCAATTTGTTGTAGCGCTGCATGTCCAGCAATGGCACTTGGCAAACGGCGGCTTTGAAGAGACCGGGATACCGAGTAACCATATTGCCAACCAAAAGTCCGCCGTTCGAGCCACCTTGGATTCCGAGTTTGTCTGGTTGAGTCACTTTACGAGTATATAGATCCTGTGCGACCGCAGCGAAATCTTCATAGCATCGCAGCCTGTTCTCTTTGAGTGCAGCTTGGTGCCAGCGAGGTCCGTATTCGCCCCCACCACGGATATTGGCAACGACATAGACTCCACCTTGGCTGATCCAAGCCCGTCCGACTGCAGGACTATAGCCAGGTTGCATCGAGATTTCAAAGCCGCCGTATCCGTATAAAAGTGTCGGATTGTTGGCACTTGGTTTCAGTCCTTCGGGTGCAACCATAAAGTACGGGATGCGTGTGCCATCCTTGCTGGTTGCAAAGTGCTGCGAAATCGACAGGCCTTTCGCATCAAAGAACGCAGGTAGTTGCTTGAGCACCGTCGGTTCGGAGCCAATCGTTCCGAGCGAAAGCGTCGTTGGATTCAAGTAGTTTGTTGTGGTCATGAAGAAATCATTCGATTCGTCCGAGTCCACCGACGAAATATTGACTGTCCCGAGACCTGGTGCCCCCTTGAGCGGTTCTCGAACCCAACCTTTTTCGGTTGGCTTCAACACGTAGATTCTGTTTTTCACATCTTCTAAGACATTGATATACGCAAAGTCCTTGGTGAAACCAAAACTGGATAACGCAGTTGTGTCCGAAGGTTCGAAAACCATTTCGAGCTTGCGTTCTCCTTTGAGAAACGCGTCGAAGTTCGTGATCAAGAGCGCTCCAGCCGGATAGGTCTTGCCTCCGACATCCCAGGACTTACGCAACTCAATGGCTAGATATTGATGGAACACTCGCTTCGTTGCGCTGTTTGGCGCATCGATCTTGATCAGCTTGGAGTTCGCATCCAGGAGGTACAGTTCGTCATTGTAAAACGCTAGGTTTCGATCCACAAAATTGCGTTCATAGCCTGGCGAGTCGTCGTGAAAAGCACCGGCCGACATGTCCTCGATTTTGCCTTCGTAGATAACTTCGGCAGATTCGAATGGCGTTCCTCTCCTCCACTTTTTTGCAATGCGGGGATAGCCGGACTCGGTCATAGATCCAGCCCCAAAATCGGTCATCACAAAAACGTGGTCTAAGTCGATCCAACCCATGCTGCCTTTGGCTTCAGGTCGCGAAAATCCGTCCTTGAC
The DNA here is from genome assembly GCA_031361585.1 of Pirellula sp. Classification (GTDB taxonomy): domain Bacteria; phylum Planctomycetota; class Planctomycetia; order Pirellulales; family Pirellulaceae; genus JBKCUI01. Next base: position 11,807 of record JANLRK010000145.1, read on the forward strand.
GAACTCGCGTTTATCCAAGTCAAACTCCCTGGTCACGTCTGCGTCGGCTCCGCCGCGGGAGAGCGTCACGAGGGCACGTTTGTAGTCAGGGCGTAGAAGACTCGCCCCCTTCCAAACCCAGTTTTCGTTTTCGGCCTTTCCAAGCGCATCCAAATCTAGAATGAGCTCCCATTTCGGTGCCGCCATTTTGAATTCGTTAAGCGTTGTCCGGCGCCAAAGTCCACGCTCGTTCTTCTTGTCCCGCCAAAAGTTGTAGTAGTACTCACCCTGCTTACCAACGAATGGAATGCGAGCATCGGAATCCAGGATGGCTAGCAGATCTTCGCGTAAAGCATTGAATTTAGGATCGGATTCAAGTTTTGCTTGCGATTTTACGTTGCGAGCCTTCACCCACTCGATCGCTTTTTCGCCGGTAACGTCCTCAAGCCATTGATATGGATCGACATCGGTTGCGGCTGGGGCGGCCGAGCTGCTGGTTTGTTGAGCCATGGTTGTTTCGCAAAAAGGTAACAATCCCGCAATAAAAGCGGACAGAAGGAATTTGAATTCGAATCGGCAATGCATCTTGAACTCCTAGCGAGTTATCACCAGACAAAAAAAGGTTGCGAAGATTTGGCAATTTTGGAGAGAGGAGAATCGCCTGGCCACGCGATGTCGATACACTTAAAGTATCTCGTCCCGCAGTCCGTAGAATTCTAGATGGTATCGATTTATCCACGGAGCATCAATCATGCGTTCGCTATTTGCAGTCTTGGTTGGTGTACTATTTCAAATTTTGAACTGCACCAGCGGACTTGCAGTTCTACAAGATCCAATTGATTCCGGCGCGGCGGGCGCAAGACGCATCAGGGATGCGCTCCACTCTGGAAGTAGCAGTACCGCCATCTCTGAGCTCAGATCGATGCCTAGCGACCAACGGCTTGAATGGCTTAGCCAACTGCACCAAAGCAGCGACGGCGGAAATTGGAATGGCGGCGCATCGATAGCAAATTATTCCGAGCTGATCGGCTTGATTGAAAACGTTGTTGATGCAGAATGGGCCTCCACCGGTGGGTCAGCATCCCTCTATCCCTATCGGCAAGGGGTGCGAATCGACTCAAGCGGTTTGATAGAACGCATCGATCCGAGCAAAGATATCCCCTCGCCACTCAAAACATTGCGCGATCAAGGGAAAAGCGGCAAGCCATCGAACGTGTCATTGATGGATTTAGGTGAATGGCAACAGCCGACTGCATTGCGATGGATTTCATTGCACCAATTGGATGATCAGGTTGCTGAGCGATTGAAGGACGCAAAGGGTTCGCGAGCCAACGTTGCGATGGAGGTACTTGGTGGACTCTATCGAATTGACTACGTTGCATACGATAAAGAATCGCGTGAATGGTTTCTTGGTGGGCCGGCTGGAAACCTAGTGACCAACGTCTCACGCGAGTTGCTGAATCCAGAAACCGGACTGCCACCTGTCCTGCTCGAGGACTTGCTTTGCATCGCCCCACACATCTTGCAAAACAAAGGTGAATTTGGATGCTCGATCGATCCGGACCCAAAACGATTGACGGAAGCATATGAAATGGCTCGATCGGCATCTTCAATGCGGTCTATGCAACGTCAACCCGACCGTTGGGCAGAGCAATGGCGTCAGAAGCTTGGCCGACAACAAGCCAAAGTGATTGGGTTGAGCCAAAATTCGCCGACAGGCTACGCTTTGCTGGTCGCCGATGCGCACATGAAACGTTTGGGTCTAGGTCTGGAAACTTGCCCGACGCAAATGAAGTCCTATTGGCAAGAGAAAGAGGTCTACACAAGTGCGAGCAACGTTACAGACTCAAGCATGGTCCGATGGTGGTTCTCTTTGACCGATCACAAGATTCCGATGGATCCTGATCGCAAAATTTATCACTTTGCGTCATCCAATGTACAAGTTCTAAGCGAAGCGCAAATGATGAACTCAAAAGGGGAACGGGTGACTACGAGTTCGCCGGACCTAGCAGCGGATGCGTTCGCAAAAAAGTTCACGCGTAACTTCGATCGATTGCAACGCGACTATCCCGTTTATGGTCGATTGCGACATATCTTCGATTTGTCAATTGCCTTGGAAATCGTTCGGCGCGAAATTCACAACGGTAACGGTAAGCCATTCAAGTCTATCGACAACCCAGACGTGCAACCACGTCTTCCAGTAACGCCGCTCGAAGTGGACTCGGTGGCTGCCACGCACCGCATGCCCAATGGGACGGTGTCGGCCATCATAAGCGGAGGAGTAGCGATTCACATTTCTGGAATATCTAGAC
>JANLRK010000170.1:0-11948 GCA_031361585.1 Pirellula sp.
CGCCACACCGTTCAGGCCGGATTCGGCCGATGTGAACCCCAACACTCCCGGCGGTACGACAAAGAAGAAGAAAGGTCAGTAGAAGTAAACCGGCCGCTGCCGAAGTCACAGCCGGGACCACGCACGGAAAATAAACATCCAATAGAGAAAAACGGACGACCACGAAAACTGAAAAACGGTTCCTGACACGAATGGCACCTTTCCCATACTTCTGACACCTTTCCCATACTTCCTTTTCGTGTCCTACTGTCGATTCTGGAGCCAGCGTGACAGGGACGCATCACTTTCTGCTGATCGTTTTCCAGCTAAGAGACCTTCGACGCTGATGTCCTCATCGAGGTCTGGCCAGTGAATACCCTCGCCGTCTCCAATCAATTTGAAATGGTCCTTCTCTTGCCTTGTTCCCTGCAAGAGCCCTTGATCTCCTGATCCCGATGGACCCCTGATTCCCCTGATCTACTGATCTATCTTTTTGCCCTTCCCTTTTTGCTTTTCCCCGCGATCTGCGCCAATCGCTCCGATCGGTTAAACGAGCTTCAGATCCAAACTACATTCCACTGGCTGATGTTGGTTCAGCTGAGATAAGTTCTAGGGCCTCGGCCTCGAGTAGCTTCAGATCGGGGAAATTCGGCTGCTTCGCGAGACGCCACTGCATAGCCTTCTGTAGATAGCTCGCAGCCTCAGCCGTGTTGCCTTCCCTATGGCAGACCATTGCCAGAATGTACCAGTCGGCCCCAGCCCATGTTGTGCTGATCGATAGTGACTTTTCCAATTCGGCGCGTGCTCTATCCAAATTGCCAGCCCGAAACAGGGCGACGCCTAATGTATTGTGAAACGTTGCATCCTCCGGCTGGAGGACAATAGCTCGGGCCGCCAATGCGGATGCGTAAATACCGTCTTCGACGTTGGCTGACTTTGGGAGTACAAAGAACCAAGCCACCGAATTCATATCGCGAGCGTTGCCACGCAAAAGCTCGTCGATCGTCGCCAATACAAATTGCTTCATCGATTCATCGCACTTCTTAGCAAGTTCTATTAACGATAGAAAAGCTTCGTCGATTTTGGCAATATGTGCACGCTTTTTTGGATCTTGTTCTCGTTTTATTTGGTACCGTCGAATTAACTCACTTCGCACCTCCGCGCTTTCGCGATATCGCTCCAATACCTCCAATCTTCTGCCCCAATCCGACGCCACACTAGCATAAGCAGATAAACCCACGGAATCGTCGGGAAATAATCTTAGGATTTCAGTGACTTCGCGCATTGCGTCGGCTAATAATGCGTCAGCCGTTTGATAGTCCTTTTGATCCAACGAAATCCTCGCCTTCGCCAAAAGACTAATTGCGTACTCAGTTCGACCATCCGTGTAATTGGGGAATGCTTTGGCTGTCGTTTGGATAACATTGAATCCATTCTGTAGTACCTTGTCCGCTTCTGCAAACTGCTTTTCACGCAAGTACATGGCAGTCAAGGTACGGCTCGCTCTCGAGAAGTAATAGGCACTTTTTCTTGGAACGTTATCCTTCGATAGCGATTGTTCAAAATACATAACGGATTCCCGCATTAGATTCATAGCAAGTTCCGCATCGCTGGCAACCAAGACAGACGCCAGGCTTTCAAGCGACAACGCCAGCTCGAAGCGAAAGTAGCCATTAGCGGAGTCCATTTCGAGAGCGCTTCGCTCCAGCTCGACGGCTCTCGTGAGTTGTTTCTTTTTTTCCTCTACGGTAACGGAATGAATCGACCAATTGACAAGCATATTTCCAAGTCTAACCATGTCTCCTGCATTCGTCGGATTCGATTGGAAAAGTCGCTCTCCAATCGTTACGCCCTGTCGAAGTGATTCAATTGCTTCTTCCTTGCGATTGAGATGACTCAGTACCGACGATTGGCGCAAAAGCGTTGAAATCATTTCGCGTTGTACATCAGACGAACTACGGGTGCTTTCATCCAATGATTGAAGTGCAGCCATAGACTGTTGCAGCGTAACTGCGGCTTCGTTGAAGAGTCCCAGTTCGCCTTGAGTGACCGCGAACCCGCCGAGCGCTCTGGCAATCTCAACACTCGTCCCATCGGTTCCGCTGCTCTCCTCAATTAACGACTGCTTGAACTTCATCGCCTTTTCAAACGTTTCTCGCCCGAGTGTATCCATGTTAGGCTGGTTCAGCAGACGCTGACTAACACGCAATAACTCCTCTGCACTCGCGGCCGCCTTATCAAAGCGGCGATTGGAAGCGATCGCCATTTTTTGGGCTTCTTCATTTTGGAGCTTTTCGCTTATGGCCCTAGTCTTTTCACTCTCGTAAGCAATCTTTTCACTTTCAAAGGCAAGCTCCGTCTTTTGCCAAGCCCACAACACTGCCAAGAAACATGCCACAGACACGAGCAAAGAAAGTGATGCCAAAACGGCTTCGCGCGGATTCCGTCGACACCACCGGTTGATCTTCTCGAGCCTACCAATGGGCCTCGCCATGATCGGCTCTTGCTTCAGGAATCGTCCCAATTCGGCCGACAACAAACTCGCCGACAAGTAACGTTCGTCAGGGTTCTTTCGAAGACACTTCAAACAAATCGTTTCCAAATCACGTGGCACGCTGCGGCGCAATCGACGAGGCGGGACTGGATCTTGTGTTCGAACCATTTCGAGAGTTTCCAAAATACTCGTTCCTCGAAAGGCTGGCTGGCCCGATAGCATCTCGTACAGAATCGCACCCAAACCGTGAATGTCCGCAGCCGGGCCAAGTTGCCCGAGGTTGCCGCTTGCTTGCTCAGGTGCCATATAGCCCGGCGTTCCGATGAGCATGCCTGACTTGGTCTGTCGCTTGTCGTCGTCGAGCTGACGGGCAAGTCCAAAGTCACTCACTTTCAATGTGCCGTCTTGGGCTATAAGAATATTCGCTGGCTTTAAATCACGATGAACGATGCCGCGAGAATGCGCATATGCCAACACCTTGGCCAATGTCTCCATCATGTGTGCCGCAATGTCCGGATCAATGGGTTGTCGCGCAATGCGTTCAGCAAGGGTCCCGCCATCGATATACTCAAACACCAGAACGGGACAGCCATCGCATTCTCGTACTTCGTAAATTGGAACGAGATTCGGGTGTTGAAGATGGGCCGCCGCTCGCGCCTCGGTCAACATGCGTACTACAACTTGCTCACGAGCCGGTCCCTCCGGATGCATCATTTTCAATGCAACGAATCGATCCAACCTCAAATCGTTTGCTTTGTAAACGACCCCCATGCCGCCGCGTCCAAGCTCACTCACAATGGCGTAGCCATCCACGACGGGAAACTGCCCGTTGGACTTTTTTGCGGAATTCTGGGCTAGCAATCTAGCCAGCGTGGCTCGATCTAAATCGGGGAATAGCGCAGTCAATCTTGCCGCATCCAGTTTCGGATCGGTCTTGTAATGCGAGTCGATCTGCAATAACTCTTTGAGCAGCGACAGCCGAAGCGGTTTTTCAACTTCCGTAAGATATTCTTCGACGGCAGGCGTCGCACCGGTTTGGTGCGATGCCTCGAACCTATTGCATAGGTCGTCAATGCGACTTAATTGAACAGATGTCAACGGGGCGTTTGCAAAATGTGACGACATTAGTTTTCCTAGCTATTCGATTCTGTCCACACTGTACGAATCAGTTTCAGACGCCGCTCAATTGTTGCCAACGCCTTGCCCAAACGTTGGGCAATCTCGTTGGAAGTTAGACCTTCCATTTTCCAAATTGCAATTTTTCGCAATTCGTCATCATTCAATCGATTTAATAACTCGTGCCATTCCTCGGCAACTTGGGCCGCGAACTCCGGCGTCGGTTCGTTGCCTAACACTCGTTCCAAACCGTGTACTCCTGCCGCGACGTCCTCACGCGACATGAGCGCCGACTCGCCTAGTACGGCACCGCCACCCCGCTTCTGCCTGTATTCATCGCGGATTGCGCGCTGGGTTTTGCGAACAGCAATCGTTACCAGCAGCTTCCAAAGACTCTCACGATCGGCCAAATCGGCGAACCGACCGTCACCGATCCCTGTGCAAAGACTATGAAACGCGCTGAGTGCAACGTCTTCGCCATCGGTCGCAAGCCTAGCGATGCCACCAATCCGCTTCCTCGCAAGCAGCGTGAGGCGATCAAAATAACGTACCCACAGCAACTGAGCCGACTGCTCGTCGCCATCTTTCAAATCTTGAAGCCATTGAGTAACGGAACCGGTGGACATCGGCGCAAACCTTGTCGTTGGGGATCGATGTATTGCTTGAATGAGTACTAACCCCCAGTCTAGCGGTTGACGCGGTCCGACGCTTGGTTTGTCCTTATCCTATTCAATTAATACCCAATGGACGTTCGAACCCCTCAACGATTTTGAAACTTCTCAGCCTACGCTGCGATTTTAAAGCGAACGCTAGTTCACAAGCACCATGTCGCGGCGAATTTCTGCGGGCGGTGAGACGTTAGCCTCGGAGATGCGGACCTGCGATTCCGGGAGCAGTATTCATCGGAGACACCGAGTCACCGAGAGACTACTAACTCAGGAATTCGAAATTTTTTGAGGGGCGTTTCGCTCGGTTGGGAATTGGTAGTTATGGATTGTTTGAACGGTTTGTTTTTACCAAATGCTTACACTGCCAAAAAAATCGGAAATGAGTTTAGCCAAATCGACTGACGAAGGATTTGTCATTGCCACAAGAAGCGAATTTTCATGGATTTACTTGCTGACGATGGTAGCTCTAGTAGCCGCGTTTGTTGGCATGGAAATTTTAGATAAGCCAGTCATTCAATATGGTTCTGTGTTGTTTGCTATCGTGATGTTCGTCACGTTTTCAATTTTCACTGCATTTCAAAGCACCTATCAATGGCTGCGTGTTGCTGACGGCAAAATAGACTACCAACTGCGACTCTGGTCGCTACCCTTAACCAGAAAGTGCGCACTGCTTTCAGATGTCACTTTTCTTGGAACGGAAACGGAGTCATCCTACTACACGCGAGCTGTCATCAAGACGAATCATTGGAAAGTAAGTATTGGGGCGAAGGACATCGATGGCGGCGCAGTCTACGCTTTGATTGAGGAAATCAAGCGATTGGGTTTTGCCGTCGGTCAGAATGCGAAGGTGTTTGTATGAATAAAACCGACGCGGTTGATCTTTTGCAGACCCAAAGGGCAATCGATGCTGCTAACCTTGCATTCCAAAAAAAGCTTGGGCTCGCACATTTTTCGAATCGGTTCCATAGAGTGGCAAGAAGAGGTGGGTTTGCTCTCTGTTTCTTGTTTACAATGCAGAGCGTTGTTACAATAGCGAAGGAAATGTAAGTGACAATGGCTTAGGAGTTGTGACATGTCTAGCGAAGCACCGGCTCAGTCGCCAATGATGGTTTCTGAACATCATCCGCTGCCAGTCGAATTGCATCCAAACATTGATGCTATTGTTACGGAGGACGATACGCCTGTGGATAATCAATTCTCCGAAAAGCAACAGCGGCTATTGGCTGAGGCCCTTTATTGTTCATGGCAACCTGACGAGCCATTTGTTGCGATGAGCAACGTCGGACTCTTCTTTGCGATACGCACAGCCCCGTTTGTCCCCGATGTTTTGGTTAGCTTGGGGGTCTCGTCGCCAGCGGACCCATTTCCGAAAAGGAATCGGTCGTATTTTTTGTGGGAGTACGGCAAGGCCCCAGATTTGGTGGTAGAAATCGTTTCGAACGTCGAAGGTGGCGAAGATACGATCAAGCTCCAAGGCTACGCCAAGATTGGGATTACGTACTACATAATCTACGATCCAGAACTGCACTTGAGTTTAAAGCCGCTTCGGGTCTATCGGCTCGCGAGCGGCCGTTACGAATTGGACGAATCCAAGTCGCCAGTTTTTGCATCGTTAGGTCTAGGAGTGCAAATCTGGCAAGGGACCTATGAAGATATGCCTCAGTCTTGGCTGCGATGGACCACGGCCGGCGGACAACTTTTGCCAACAGGAAAAGAACTCGCATTCGTCGAGAAGCAACGAGCTGATTTGGAAAAACAGCGAGCCGATTTGGAAAAGCAGCTTGCCGAAGAGGAGAAGCAACGAGCTAATGAGGAGAAGCAACGAGCTAATGAGGAGAAGCAACGAGCTAATGAGGAGAAGCGACGTGCTGATGAGGAGAAGCGACGTGCTGATGAGGAGAAGGGACGTGCTGATGATGCAGAAAGAGAAGTCGAACAATTGAGAGCGAAATTACAGCAACTCGGCAACGAGTAGACAATGCAATTTCTCTCATGGAGGGAACCCGATGTAGCTAAGACCGCGAAGTACAACGTGGTTTACAAACTCAGCCGGTGGGGCAATATATGGCTCTAGCAGGCTTCCATCACCACCGGAAACGATGGCCTTGACTGATGCTCCGTCCTTGGAATTTTCGCGTCGGTAACGCTCGACCAGATGAGATGCTCCACCGACCAGAGCAGCATTGACGCCGGCCGAAATAGCTTGTTCGGTGTTCTTTCCTGGCAATATGGGTCGCACATCGACCGCGTGATTCCCTAGCCATGGAAGCATGTCCGTCCCGGCGGCTAGAAGTTGAAGCGAAAGCCCAAGTCCCGGCATAATAGAACCACCGCGGAACACTCCAGATACGTCGACAAAGTCAACCGTTACAGCCGTGCCCGCTTGAATGACGATGACCGACTGAGAGCTCGATTTCGATTGATTGACGTGACGATAGGCACTGAATGCCGCAAGCAAACGATCGACCCCGGTCTTGTCGGGCGATTCGACATCAATGGTCATAGGAATATCCGCGTACGACACGACCTTTGGAACAATGCTCGAACCACTTCGGATCAAACTGGCATTCAGCTGATCCAAGGCATGCCGTTGGACACAGGACACAAGCCACGGTTCGCCAGCGCTCACACTGAATTGGGAAACAAGCCAGTCGAATGCCGAGTGGTCCTCAAGTTTGCACCAGCGTTGATCAGGTGCAATTTCTTGTTCAGGAGAGGGTTTCCGAAAAGCCCCGACAGCAGCGGACCAAGACAGTCGAAAAACTTTTTCATTTTGAAACAATTGTCCGTTTGCGATACGTGACGCGCGTAAACCGCTATTGCCTATATCGACAAGAATCATTGGGCTGCGGTAGCAAGTTCCGCGTTTTGCTCTGCGAGTAACGTTGCGATCTTGTTAACCAGCGTGTTGAGCCCTTGGCCGGTCACCGCGCTGATGAGGAAAATATCTTTTCGTCCTAAATTTTCGCAAAGCAAATCATAAACAACCTCGGCATCTGGCAGTTCGGCCTTGGTAATAGCCAAGATTTCAGGTCGAGCAGCCAGGTCGCTGCTGTATTCCGCGAGCTCTTTACGAATGGCATGGTAGTTTCCAATGGGATCCGATTGATCCATTGGCATTGGCTCGACTAGATGCACCAGAATACCAGCTCTCATTATATGGCGTAGGAAATCGTGGCCGAGGCCGGACCCTTGCGCAGCACCCTCAATGAGTCCTGGAATATCCGCCATAACAAAGTTGCGATCAATGTCGACGGATACCAAACCGAGGTTTGGGAATTTGGTTGTAAATGGGTAATCGGCGATTTCTGGACGGGCTCGCGAAAGCCGGCTTAGCAAAGTGCTCTTGCCAGCATTTGGCATTCCAACGAGGCCGACATCCGCAATGGCTTTCAATTCGAAAATCAATCGGCGTTGTTCACCCGCACCGCCATCGGTCGTATCGCGTGGAGCTTGATTGGTTGACGATTTGAAATGGGTGTTCCCCCAGCCGCCTCGACCGCCTCGGGCGGCAACGATTTCGTCTCCTGGATTGACAAGATCTCTCAGAATCATGCCTGAGTCTCGATCCATTAACACGGTGCCCGGTGGAACGACTAGTATTAGATCTTGACCACTCTTTCCATGGCAGTCCGCGCCCTGTCCGGGAGTGCCGTTTTCTGCTCGCCAATGGCGTTGATTTGCAAACTGAACCAGGGAATTCACTCCCGCTTTGGCGCGTATGATGACGCTACCGCCGCTGCCACCGTCACCCCCACAAGGACCACCTCTAGGAACGTGCTTTTCTCGGCGGAACGCCATGCAACCGCTACCACCTTTACCGGAGATGGCTTCAATTTCAACGCGGTCGACGAACATAATAAAAGATCAGATCTGGGCTGGGGCCAATGAGCGAGCCTGTGGGATAGGCTTCCGGCCTGTCGGTTCAAAATGACAGGCTAGAAACCTATCCACGGATTGTACTAAAGTCTCTAAGCAGATTCAGCGATTTTAACGTTGATCCGGCGACCTTCTTGATCGAAGTAAACATTGCCTTCGACGAGCGAATAAATCGTGTAATCCTTGCCCATGCCTACATTGCATCCTGGGTGCCATTTCGTTCCGACTTGGCGAATAAGAATGTTGCCAGAAATGACTTTTTCCCCGCCGAATTTCTTTACGCCGCGACGTTGTGCGTTGGAATCACGACCGTTTCGTGTTGATCCCTGACCCTTTTTATGTGCCATTTAGAAGCCTATACCTAACTGCCTATGCCGAGTTGGATTGTCAAAACCCGCTAATATTCTTCGCGATCGCGGGGCAAGAGTTTAGCGATAAATCCACTGATAATCAAGGCGTTCTTTTAGGTTATACTGCTTTAGGAAGTATTCGACTCTGTCTTTGTTGGCAAAGGCTGGCAGCCCAAGCAAAATCCGGTCCTTGGACTCGTCAATGGAGTCGCCAGGTCGCCAAAAGTAGATCCGTAATGTTTTGCGGTCGAAGTTTGTTTTTCCATCCGAATCCATCCGGATTTTATAAGCATTCGTCAATCCGCGAACATCGATCGCAAAAAAATCGACTCTCGGATCGACATCGGTCCAGGTTGCGACGCCCCAAACCGACTTGTCGTCTTCCGGGGTGCTAGCCGAAATATCCAACTTGCCGATTTCGATGTGATCGTGGAGTGGCTTTCCAATCCGTTCTCTTGCAGCGATCGCATCTTTGGCTGAGGCCAGTACTTGGGCTCCGATGTTGATGTTTCGCTCTTTGCTCAATAGCGAAAAACTTGGAAGAAAACGCACCGAATCAAATCGAATCTTTTCCGGTTCAAGCGGAACCTCGGACTCAATCCGTGGAGACAGATCTTCACCCGTGTAACGAACTTTGTAAACGAGATACCAGACTACTTTTTTCTGCAGTTTCCCGCTTAGAGTAGGAACATCGACTTCGATGAGCCTGGCAGGTTTGAATGAAAACTCGAGCCCCCAAACGTTGTGTCGGAAAATAATATCTCGCGACAGTGACAAGAGTGTCTCTGACGGTGACGAAAAGTGAGGTTTGTTCTCGGGGAAATCCGGTGCAGCCCACTCGAGCTCTGGGTGTTTGGCAACGAAATCCAAATCAAACGGTCCGAGAGCCGTATCTTCCGAATCCTGGTCTGGCGGTACAACCGTCATAACACCACTTGCAAGCTTTCGGGGTGCCAAGCCCTGCCTGGCGGAGTTAAGCAAAGAATCACTCGCAGAAACAGACTGGGCGCGGCCGATTCCAGAATCAAACGACAAGACCGCTGCGATCAAAATTGATTGAAAAACCCAGGTTTTCACAGTTTGATTTTCCACTCGGGAAGACTACGATTTCCAACAAAAACATACCCGGAGTATAATTCGAGGCGGCCAACCGCGCAATCGAAAACTCCGGGATAGTGGAATTTTTGGAATTGGAAGAGAGGAACAGAAAGGTAGGAACGAAAAAAAGGTGATTGCACCAGTCCCCGACCGATCGTTTATTTCTTTCGGTGCCGGATCCTAGCACGCATTCGCCTCTTCTTACGACCAATTTTACGACGACCTCGACCTGTTTTCTTTACACCCACGAACAAATGCTCCTAAATCAAAGGCGAGAAACATGTGTTTCCACCAGGCAGTGACAAAAAATTACTCATGTCGTCGCTAAGACTCAAAGGATCGACGCGCCAACCAAGCTGCGTAGCGTAACACAAAACCTTGGTTTTTGACAAGTCCATGCAAAGAGATTAAAGACTTAGTGAAAGATTAATTACCCCGCCAGCAAACTCACACATTGGATCGATCTGCTACTCCTGCGTGTGCAGACCGCATTCGGTCTTCCCTGTTCCACTCCATCTCCCGGCACGCTCGTCCTCACCTAACCCCACAGCTTTTGTGCAAGGCCAGCATCCGATGCTGGGAAATCCTTCGTCGTGCAGCGGGTTATAGGGTATTTTTCGCTCGAGAATACGATTCCAGACTTGGGTTTTGGTCCAGTTGGCCAGAGGACTCACCTTTACGAGGTGAAATTTTTTGTCCCAACCGACAATTGGCGACAAGGCTCGATCTGGACTCTGGTCTCTACGAATCGCACTTGCCCAACAATGCATTCCGTTGGCCGCTTTCGTGAGAACCGACAGCTTGCGATCTCCGCAACATTGATTCGAATTGCTTTTGTAAAGAGGTCCACCATGCCGTTTTTCGTATTCAAAAACCGTCAACTCAGGCTTCCGAAGCTCAACTTCGATCCCGTACAACTCGGCAACCCTGTCACGCAGGGCCAGCGTTTCAGGAAATTGGTAGCCCGTATCAAGATTGAAAACCCAGGTTTTGGGTGAGATTCGAGACAACATCTCAAGGATCGTCATCCCCTCAGGTCCGAACGCCGTAGCCATCGTAAATTTGTCACCGTATCGTTCGATCGCCCACGTCAATATCTCTTCCGGGGTTGCCTCCTCAAGACGCTGGCTGTGCAGGGCCAAGTCGGCTAATACATCAGGTGTCGGCAAAAGCGGCGGATCAGCAGCCTGCGATCCAATGAGTCCTACCGTCGATCCAACCGTTTCATTGGGACTATCTTCATGCAGCAGGCGTGGCCGATCGGACAAGGTAGTTCAACAGGGTAAATCGAGTTTATTGATAGCGAGATAGGACACGTCGCAATAATACCTGCGGAGAACGGCATAGGTCAAGCTGAAGGAAACCAGCGCTGACGAATGCTGCCGGTTGATGTACGCTGTTGTTCGACTTCCCAAATCATCGATCGAGGCCCAAAGAAGATGCCCATTTACGAATTCTATTGCCCATCCTGCCACACTATTTACAGTTTTTTCGCCCGTTCGATGAATCAAGCGATCGCGCCGAAATGCCCAAAATGCGGTCGCAAAAAGCTAGAAAAAAAGATTAGCCGCTTTGCGATCTCCAAGGGATTAACTGAAAGCAGCAGTGCTCCGGACCCTTTCGAAAATGTCGATGAAAGCAAAATGGAGGCACTCATGGCGGAAATGGCACCGCATATGGACGAGAGCGGCGATGGTCCAGAGGACCCGCGCCAAATGGCCAACGTCATGAAACGGATGTTTGAACTGACCGGCATGCAACCAACGGGTGCGATGCTCGAGGCCATGAAACGCATGGAAGCCGGCGAAGATCCTGACAAGATCGACGAGGAAATGGGTGATGCGCTGGATGGTGATGGTGATCCGTTTGCGACCCCAGCCATAAAAGGAAAAATGCTTTCCCGGTTCTTCGAGGCTCCAAATGTCGATCCAGAATTGTATGATCTATAGGTAATCGGTTGAACCATCTCTCCCTGGCAGCCCACATTGAACCATTCGTCTTTGTCGATTTGGCAACAGGTTGATTATTCTGCCAGCCTGCTTGCACCGTGCGATAACTGGTCGAATGCCAGCGCTCCTTGACGATTGACCACGGTCTGGCAACCGAAGTTGCGGTCGCTAGAGCGTGATTGGTTTGTTTCCCGTTGCTCACCACCTCAATACTAAGACCTCAATGCTAAACCATAAATCGATCGAACGCTCCATCGAGCCAGGCTGGCTCATTGACTCGCCCGAACGCATGCTCTCGTGGGGAAGGCATGCGGACCGAAATGAAAAAGCCGCAGCCACCCTTAGACAATACATCTATATGCAGATGGCCGCTTCGGATTTGGTCCTGGATGAGGAAGCTCGTCTCAAAGTAGAT
>JANLRK010000180.1:0-3491 GCA_031361585.1 Pirellula sp.
GATGCTTCGCATCCCAACTCCAAATGGGCAATCGAACCACAGCAGCAAACTAGCTGTAACCGAACGATTGAAATTAGAAGTAAGTACGAAACCCAACGATTCATTAGAGACCCTTATTTGTTCAATGTATCTTTTGTACAATGTATCGGCAATCCCAAGTATCAGGGATAGGAAATCCGGGTGCATGTCATGGTTTGCGAGGCCAAACGCTTTTGTTCATTGAATGCAAAGGGAATTGAGATTTCGAGTATCAATCAGGAAGGCTGTGGTGTTTTCCTGCTCCGCGATTGGGACCTGTCTCGTAGACGTTGCGCTTTTGGTGCACCGAATACGCTCAGCCTGAGCTACATTCTATGCGAAGAGCGACTCGGCGGGCTGCTAAAGAACTACAGTCGGGTCGCGGCCTAACTCCTTCAACGACGCTTTTCGAACCATTGCAAACTTTCGATACGCCGATTGGCTGCGCCGATCGAGCGATTACCTTGCCATTTGTTGGCAAACCGTCCGTTTGCATGCCTTTGGTCGCGAAGCCTTTTATGAGCTGCGACGAAAATATAGTTCAAGAAATCGACGATTTTACTCGAACTTAGTTTTGGCTCAGAGCGGTAGGTAAATCCTAATGATTACCATTCGGAACCGGGCGTTCGCTGCTGTGCTGTGTTCGACTTTTCGACTAGTTTGTTTCGAATTTTGCGAGACAGATCAGCACCTTCGTTTTGTCTAGTTACGGTCAAACGGAATTCGTAACTTTGGTTTGATGACCCGGTTAGCGAAACAAAATTTCAATGCGAGTGAGCCGATAGCTCATGGCCGTCCGACAGTAGCTCAAAAGCCGATGCGACAAACCTACCGCCTTTGATCTCGCCAGTGACTTTTGCTTTGCGAATGGCGTTGCACATTCCGTGTTGACTGTGGGCGTCTCCGTGGTCGTCTATCTTCGCTCCATCAACGAAATATGATTTGCCGTCGATTCGCACGGCCAAGTCACAACCTCTCCCTTCCATTTTGAATTGACATTCGCCGCATGAGGCGTCGACAACTTGCGAGACCAAATGCGAAATCTGTTCATTAGAGTTGATCGGCGTCGAATCAGTTAAAACAACCGCCGAAGGTTGACATCCGACCGGTAAAAGCAAGCAGGTTACAAGGATGACGCAGCCGAGTTTTTTCATTGTTTTCCACTTTCTAAATGCTACAGCAGGTGCTTGGAATTCCATGGAGAATAATTGTTCCGTCCACGGCCAATAAATGCAACAAGAATGATGCGAAATGGGCCGAATCAGACTTTGTTCCGACCCCAACGCTATTTGATAATATTGCCGTGAACTTCGGAGGTCGCGGCGAATCATGTGGAGATCTTACTTTTTGTGATCTGGGTGGTCATGATCATGGCCGTCTTTCGTTCCCGCCTTTATGAGTTCGTCGACTTTGGCAATCGTTGCCGATGGATTGGCCTGAGCCTTTTTGGTGCAACCACTGCAGCAAAGGTAAACAGGCTTGCCTTCGAGTGTCAACTTAATCGGTGCGCCCATTGAACCGAGGAAGCTACCGCCAATAACAGCACAGTACTTTTGAGATTCAATGGCCATTCTTTCGTTCATGGGAAGCTTTGCCAAAACTGCAGTGGACTCAATCAGCTTCTGAGTCGTCTTCACTGTTGCATCGCCCCCTTTGACCGCGCCTTCCGTACAGGACTTGCAACAAACAAATACTGGCTTGCCTGCAATTGTTAGCTTAATGGGTGCCCCCATCGCGCCCAGTCGACTGTATGCCATCATCGGACAGAAACGCTGTGCGGCTGCCAGTTTTTGATCTTCCGGAGAAAGCGACTTCAGCGTTTCAGAAATTTTGAGTTCTGCTTTCTTCATCGCTTCTACGTCGTGTCCAACGGCCTGCTCATTCTTTTCTTGTGCGACACTAGAAGTAGCATTGATGCCGCCAACGAGTATCGCGAGCGTTAAGGTAGCTAATGTCGAAATGTGTATCATCTTCATTCTTAAAATCCTTTGCTCAGGGAAACTGAAATGCTAGAACGAAAAGTTCTAGACGCCATGTTGGATGCCGGAGTGAAGTCAGCCCTTCACGAAAAATCGCAAATATCGGATGAACCATACCTCTGACACTGGCAATTCCCTTCAATCTCTATTTTTTATGCCCGAATCGGTAGAACAAAGCTGGTGTGACCAGTTGGTCCAACAAAGTGGAAGTCAGCATGCCGCCGAATACAACCAGGGCGAGCGGATAGAGGATCTCCTTGCCCGTCTGTCCGGCTCCCATGATCAATGGCAGCAAACCTATGAAGCTGGTCGTGGCCGTCATCATCACGGGGGCCAAGCGTTCGAGGCTGCCTCGTATAATCATCGCTTCGCCGAACGCTTCCCCCTCATGTTCCATCAAATGCATGTAGTGCGAGATCATCATGATGCCATTGCGACTGACAATCCCGATCAGTGTGATGAAACCAACCCAGTGAGCCACAGACAACGTTGTCGCTCCGATCCAAACACTGGGCCATTGCCACCAGGGTGCAGCGGCTAAGGCTTCTGCCGACGGCTGATTGACGATCAAAAGCGTCAGGATCGAGCCCATTGCTGCCAATGGAATATTAACCAAGACCTGCAACGCGGCTCGCCAGGATTCAAGGCATTTGTATAGCAAGAGAAAAACGCCTACCACCGACAAACTACCGAGAATCAACAATCGGAAATTTGCGTCGCGCTGTGCCTCGAACTGCCCACCATACTCGATGTGATAATCGCCAGGCAACTTGCGAAGCCGCTCTTCGATGGGCTGAGTCATATTGCGAATGTCCGCCACGACGCTGGTAAGGTCGCGGCCTTGAACATTGCAGAACGCGACGATGCGGCGTTGGACATGTTCTCGATTAAGCGTGTTGGGACCTGTCGTATCGAGCACATCGACAACTTCGGCCAGGGAAACGCGACGTCCAGAGGGCGTATCGATAATCGTCTGAGCAATCACATCGGGATCGCTCCTGGACGCCTCGTCGTACCAGACGACCATACCGAAGTAGCGATCTTCATCCAATACCTGCGATACGACTCGACCCTTGTAAGCGGTCTCTAAAAGGTCAGCGACGTCGCCTGGCGCAAGCCCGTATCTAGCAGCGTCTTCCCGGCGAACTTGCAATCGAACTTGCGTCACTTCGACCTGTGGTTCGAGTTGCAGGTCGACGACGCCAGGAACTTGGCTCATCGCTGTGTAAACGTCTTGGCTGGCATTGCGTAATTCTCGCAAATCATTGCCAAAGACCTTTACTGCGATCTGAGCACGCACACCGGACATGATGTGGTCCAATCGATGTGAAATCGGTTGGCCAATGTTTGCTTTGATGCCCGGGATGAGCGTCACTTTATCTCGAATGTCCGCCATAACGGCTTCGTTTGGACGGCCAAAAGTTTCGAATCCCCACAGGTGAGCAATCGGAATCAAACGAATCAACGAGGGGATTAGACCAGGCTTGGTGCGGT
>JANLRK010000219.1:0-2393 GCA_031361585.1 Pirellula sp.
GGGGCGAATTCCGTCGCCAACTGCGAAATCACGCAAGCCAACTTAATCGATTCGTTTGCTCGGAAACTGGATTGCGGTTTTGCGGCTCGTTATTCGTTCTAGTTTTCGTCGTGGGCTCAACTACTCAGAGCGATTAGCGGAAGATGAGTCAAGTCGTTGTCCTCAACTGCTCGGGATTTAGTACCAGCGTAATTTCCCACAAGTCTTGATTGCATGGGCAGGCGGAGGTATGTGGAGTTGGCAACGCAGGGCGGGAACAGTTGAGACAACTGTTCTACTTTTTGAATTTTGGCAATCGTCTCGCAGCTAAGTGGTCGTGTGAAAGTGCTTGGTGGTGATCGAGTCCGACGATGCTCAGGCTTCGGCCAGTTGCCTCAAAGTCCTTTTTCATCTCGCTCATTCTGCTCATCACCGTATGATCGAGAAACCGCGAATTAGAGCAATCTATCACAATGTCGCTGCCCGCCGGCAATCCATTAATCTTCTTCTTAAGCATCAGCCAATTCGTGAAAGTGGCGCTACCATTAAGCGTAATTCTTTGACTCTTCCCGTCTTCATCAATAAAAACGGGGAGGCTGACGAACTCCATAGGACGTACACCGAGAAACATTTCACATGCAATCTTTACGGCAATACCAATACCGACTCCGATTAACAAGTCCGTACCAAGCACGCCAGCGATGGTGCTTAGAAAAATCAATAATTGTTCCTTGCCTACATGGAACATATGCAAAAACTCTTTGTAGTGAGCAAGTCGACAGCCAGCATAGATCAACATTGCCGCTAGCGCTGTTAGAGGAATCTTGTTTAGCAAAAACGGTAACATTACGATGCTCAATAGAAGAAACAGTCCGTGGAAAAAATTGGACCATCGCGTCTTCGCGCCGTAGTCTTTGTTAGCAGAACTGCGGACGATCTCGGAAATCATCGGAAGGCCACCGATCAATGCAACGGCTGTGTTCGCTGCTCCTACCGCAAGCAAATCGCGATTCAAATCGGATTTGCGTTTCCAGGGGTCAAGTACATCGACCGCCTTTGCGCTCAAGAGCGACTCGAGCGACCCGACCAATGTAAACATCACTACCCATTTCCAAAAAATGAAAGTATTGACCATCGAAAAATTTGGAAATATGAAAGAACCAGGTAACGCTGATGCGCTATCAGGAACTTTTACCAAAAGTGATTTGACGACCTGTGCAACCGGATGCCCTTCATGACTAACCTCGTAGCTTCGCTTAAAACCATCAAAGCTCTGAAACAAAAACATGGCCGAAGGTATGGCGACCACCAAAATGATAAGTTGCGCTGGGATGATTTTGCAAATTGCAAATTGTTTTTTCAAATGCGGATATACGAAAAGAAGCGCCAAACTTGCCAAACCAATAACCGCGACTTGCCAAGCGAAATGCGGAAGGTGAGCAGGAAGTTCAAGATACGCCTCATATGCTTCGGTCGATCCATTTGGTTTTAGACCCAATAACATATACAACTGCTTGCCGATAATAATCAAACCAATGGAAGCTAGCAGTCCATGAATCACAGCCGACGGAAAAAGATCGGCGAGGGATCCAGCTCGAATTGCTCCTAAAATAATTTGCAAAACGCCCGCGACTACCGCGACCGCAGCCACCGATGGCAAGTATTGCATGTACACGGATAAATCCGTATTGCTCATTTGATCTTTCGAAAGCCCGGCTGCTAAAGCAAAATCGGTAACGGCACCAAGGCAGATCGCAATCATCCCTGCCGCCGGACCTTTTATTGTCAACTCCGAATTGCTAAGGAAGACGCAAATGATTCCGCCCGCAATCGCAGTAAAGACTCCATTGATTGCCGGAAAGCCGCTTGCACCTGAAATGCCTAAGCAAAGCGGTAATGCGATCAAAAAGACTAGGAGCCCAGCGACCAAATCACTTTTGAGGTTTTTTGCCAGCCCTTCGGCGTTTCCTATCGGTCGTGAACTATCTACTGTCATCGTGATTTTCTGAGTTGAGGTAAACTGGGTAAAAAATTTGCATGCGAGAGGGATGCATATTCGTTACAGGGACTATATCTCAACCTAAACGGCACGAATACGTTTACGGTGCATTGAAAACGACTCCCTTACAGGTTTGTCACTTCAGGTTCTATTTTGCCAGATTCGAACCCAAAACCTAACGGTCTCGTTATTTTCACAATGAGACTAAAAGGCAATGAGACAAACCGACGCCATATAGTTATCCGAACAACGCATGTTGCAGAAAATAGGCGGCGACCCCAGCTAGGTACCCTGCCAGGGCCATGGGTGCAATTCGACGCGCATACCACATGAAGTTAATTTTCTCTAAACCCATGGCAGCAACGCCTGCGGCGGAGCCGATGATTAGGCAACTGCCGCCCGTACCCGCGCAATA
>JANLRK010000243.1:0-5129 GCA_031361585.1 Pirellula sp.
GTTGCTGCAATTCGACTGCGTGATATGCAGTGACATTTCCAGCGGAGCGTTCACGCGAGAACAGCTGGACTGGACGGTCGAGTTGGTAAATAAACGCGGCGGCGGTTTCATGATGATCGGTGGTATCACCAGCTTTGGTGCGGGGGGATGGGACCAGACGGTCTGGGACCAATTGATACCCGTCGATATGCAGGGTGGATCCGTGGGGCGCGGCTGGTTATATCATACATTTCGCGTAAGAATTCCACCTGAGGCGCTTTCGCATCCGATCTGGAAGATCGTTGAGGATCCCGAGGAGAATCGGCAAGTGCTGGCCGCCATGCCTCCGTTTTATGGCACCAACTTCATGCGGCGGCTCAAGCCTGCCGCGACTCTTCTGGCTGAATCCGCTAGCCCGATCCCCCAGGCCGGCATCATGCCAATCTTTGCTGTTCAACCATATGGCCGTGGACGCACATTCGCGTTCGCGCCCGACACCACAGCCGATTGGGGCCGAGACTTTGAATCGAAATGGGGCGAAGGAGACAATCGCTACTTCCGCCGTTTCTGGCGCAACACGGTGCGTTGGCTGTGCGAAAACTCGACTGTGGGCAATAAACGACTGCAAGTAGAAACCGATCGCGTCATCTATCGCCCAGGCCAACCGATCCTGGTTACCGCGTGTGCCTACGATCAGCAACTCAAGGAGACGATTAGTTACCAGCTGACCGCCCAGTTCAAGGACCAGCAGAACAGCGGCAGCCCTAACCAAGCTGACCGTGTTGCTCCCAGCGCTGCCGCGGACGGGGCCGGAACGAATCACACAGCGGTTCCTCTAGTGCCCAGTGGTTCGGGAAACTCTTACTCGGGTGAGCTAGACGGGCTGGCGCTCACGTTGCTTGACAACACTTCCACCACAAACGGCTCGACCGGTATGGCCTCGGGTGACGCCGGCTTCATGTTGTCGATGCGTGAGATTGAAGTCGTCGCTACCGATAACGAAAAGGAGATCGGCAGAGCTACTGCTCGCGTACTCGTCCTACCGGACATGCGAGAGCTGATTCAACCTCGTGCGCGCACGGAGGAATTACAAAAGCTGGCGGTAGCGACGGGCGGCAAGATGCTCCGAGGTAGTTCCGACATCGTCGCATTGCTACATGACATGCGGGCGACGCCAGGAGACGCGATCGTCAGCCGCCAGCCTCTCTGGGACAATCCTTGGCTTTGGCTGGTCATCATAGGCCTGCTGACCGCCGAGTGGGTGATGCGGCGCATGACCAGTTATCAATAAGCGTGACACGGACCAGACAATAGCCCAAGTGACGGCAAGTCTCTCAGGAGGCGTGCTCGCGGTCGAAGGAACTTATTGGAACGACAACATCACCGTCAGAAACGACGGCAACTAAATAAGCATTGATGGCATATCGATCTTGTCCGGCGGAACAGCGCAGACCAGCGTACCGCGCACTGCCGTGCAGTCTGTCACAACATTCTACACTTTTCCGCGCGAGTTCTCGCGTAGCACGGGCGCCGAGACGCCCAATTCCTTCCGGTCAGTTGATCTGTGTGAAACCGGAATCATGGTCGGGGAATGGCCACCACTACCCAAACGCAGAATCGATACGATCACCGTCTGAAAGAGCTCGTTGGATCGACACAGGACATCCGCTGCGCCCTTCAGCAAGGTGTTCCTCCATCAACAGCACGCGGCTGGCTAAGGGCGCCGACCGCCGAGGTGATTTCGATCGATGTTGTTCAGCTTGATGCGATCAACCTACAAAACGAGGTCCTGCAGCTTCGGGCCCGGCTTCAGAAGCTCAACGCGTTGCTGCGGGTTATGATCGTCGTGCTCAAACTGTCAGGCTACGCACTGAATCATGAGAGAGTTCCCGACGGGAAACAGAAACGCATTTTGTTGCGTGCGATTGAGCGGTCTCGTCCAACGTTGCCGTTGCGTTCGGTGTTGCGAGTTATACGCCTCTCACAGTCCCGATACCATGCTTGGACTCGTAAAGAGCAATGTGAGTTGAACGACTGCCCGTCCTGTCCTCAAAATATGCCACATCAACTCACGCCAGATGAGGTGGCCACGATTGAGGACTTCGTAACAGGGGATGAATACCGCCACGTTCCAACCGGAACTTTGGCCATCCTCGCTCAGCGGTTGGGCAAGGTGTTCGCCTCCGCAAGCACATGGTGGCGACGAACAAGGCAACGCGTACATCCGGCAAAGCCGAAGGTTGGAATCCGAGCGATGAAGTCCAACGAGATCTGGCACATCGACACTTCGGTGGTCCGGTTGCTTGACAGTAGTAGAGCCTATCTTCACGCGGTGATCGATAACTACTCCCGCCGTATCCTGTCCTGGAAGGTATCCTCAACATTCAATCCGATTGCCACGGTGGCCATTTAACTAACCGCGTCGAAAGGAATGTCCGATTGCAAACCGATTCTACTGGCCGACGGTGGCGTTGAGAACTTCAATGGTGCGGTCGATGAACTCGTCGAATCTGGAATACTCAATCGCGTGCTGGCCCAAACGGAAATCACGTTTTCAAACTCGATGATCGAGTCATGGTGGAGAGCCCTCAAACACCAATGGCTCTTCATCAACACACTTGACTCAGTTAGGACAGTCGAGACGCTGGTGGCTTTCTATGTCCAAGAGCACAACGCGCGTCTGCCGCACTCGGCGTTTCGTGGACAAACGCCAGATGAAATGTACTTCGGTAAAGGAGGCGACATTCCTGAGAGACTTGAAACATCGCGGAAGAAGGCTCGAAAGGAACGGATCGAGACAAATCGCAAGCGAACATGCCGTGCATGTGAGCCGTTGGTCGCGATCGCAAGCTGAGTTCAAATGCCCCTTTTCCCCCGGCTGAGTTGTGTTCGGCGCTGCGCGAACTGTAGCCAAATCGCTATTTCAGCCGGGCAAACATCTGTTTGCGGTGCCTGCCCTCGACTCACTGTGCGAACCGAGCCCCAGTTCAGCCTTTCGCGCGGGAACTCGCGCACAAAAATCCAGAATGTTGTGACTGGCAGCACGGCTTGCAAGCTGACGCACTGGCTCCTTTCGGAGTTTCATTTGCGCCTGAGCCGGAGTTCGGTCAGCCTTCTTCAAATTGCAATCGATGCAAGCCAAAGCACGGTTCGTCCACGTCGACAGACCATCTTGAGCACGCGGTAGTTGAGCGGTCAATCTGACAACAACTACCACTGCACCAAAGCACACAGGAGGGCGTGTCCTGAGCATTTGGCTGTCCATTCATTTCTCCTCGAGTCCAGCGGTCTCAATGTCACCAAAGGTGCATCAACACCATTTCCTAACGGTCCCGAAAATGAATGTCTCCAACTCGCACCGGTCACCCCTGACGTCACCCCAACCGGTGCAATCAAGTAAGAACAACATGCGCCTCCTAATCTACCACCGCCCAGAACCCCGCAAGCCACTCGTTGCTATCGCGGAGGTCGAGTGGGAAGGTGCAACGCTGGGAGTTGGCACAATCGATCTGAAGGGCAACGCGGAACTGACTGAGTTGGTCTATGAATGCGTTGGTTCTGCGTTCAAAACTCATTTCGGCAAGAGCAAGCCACCGAAGGATATACCCATCAACGAGACTGCGTTTGCCGTCTGGTGGGCTACGTTCGGTGAAGTACGCGGTTTGATGATAGAGCGAATCTTCCGATCTGACAGCCTGCGATTTAGGCAACACGGACGGCCTCGAAAAGCAGGGTGCGCTTTAATAATCGTGAGCCACATCTACCTTTAACTTAGCAGCCATCTGCGCAGCAATCGCAGATGCACTCTCGAAGTTTCCAAGTGCAACAAAAATGGGACTTGGAATGTCCACAAATGTCTGATCCTTTATCTTGAACTCGATGAAATAATTTTCTACATCCTCCGGAAGTTTGGACGGACATTTCAATACAACGGACTGTACTGTTCCCTCGCTGCAGAGTAGCCGTTTTCCAAAGTGTACTTCGCCCGATCTCGTGTTAATCGATAATCGCACATTTCTGATACGCCAGATCCAGATGCCGCATCCAGTGAACAGAATCGCAACGAGGCAACCGAGCACAGTAAAAAAATAGGAAACTTCCGGAATAAATTTGCTTTTTCCAAAGTAGTCCATGCAGAAGCTTAAAACGAGTACGGCCGCGCCCCCGTAAAACATCAGTGCCACTTGGCGCACAATGCGCCCCTGGGTCGCACATATATGCCAGCAGCCATTGCTCTCAGATATTACAAAATCGCTTTTCGGCATATTCACAACGCATCCAATTACATTCGCGCTCGCATGACGCCAGGAGAAATAAGGACTGCGGGCAAGTTCAACTAGATCTAGAACAGCGTCCCCAATTGTTGACTGGTGGACTGACTCGCGAAAACGGCCATTAACCCTTTCGCTTTTTTATTTTCGGTTCCGTTGCAAACTTCGCTCGCCATGCTGCGGCCGTTCTCGGATTCATTTTCATGAGTCGCGCAATATCGGCGTTCGTGCGTCCTTCGGCAACCATTTCACGGAACTTCATTTCCTTCTGTAGCTGTCACTTTGAAATCATCACTTTCTCGACCGCCGCAACTTCGCGGACAGGCCAATTGATCGAAAACCGATTTGCGATTGAGTCGGATTCGTCAACGCTACAATACCCCATGGCAACCGGCCTGGGAACAACCTGATTGACATATTCTGCAATCTCACCCATCGTTGACGATGACGACCGTAAGCATTCCACGATTGCCAAAACTCTGCAAATTTGGGCGCTCAAGCGTTACTGTTCAACCATTGCCAACCTGTTCTTTGGTCAACTCAATATAGTAAACCGTTCGGTGATAGAGCGAATCCGGGTTGATACGTGGCATTCGCGGTGACGATCTTGCGGCCCGTGAAAATGCCAGTCGTTACACTGATCGCAATAGACTCGATAGCGGACTATATCGTCGTCGATTGTGACCAGCTCGGCTTTCAGTATCGGTGTTAGCGGGATCATCGGAACTTCTGATTTGACAGCCTGCGATTATTGCAACAGAATGACAGCCCGCATTCTATAGTTCGCAGTACCCTGTTTGAAGTACGATGAACCCATACGAACCCATACGAACCCATACGAACCCAGCCCAATCGAACGTAAAATCTACAGCAGGGGAG
>JANLRK010000301.1:0-4627 GCA_031361585.1 Pirellula sp.
AATTGCAGTATTGCTTCTAACGGTTGGAACGCAAAAATGGCCCAAGGGGATGGGCTTACGGATTTATGATGCCCGGCGTGGAAATACTTAAAAACCGGTCGCCAGTGCATGAAGCGGTGAGACCAGTAGAACATGGTGTCGTGGAGTACAAGGCAGATGAAAAAGCTAATTGGCAAGTAATAGAGAGGGTAGGCAAATGTATCCCAGTAGATACTGGTCATGCCAGCTTTGTACATTTCGAACAGCCCAGTGCACATGACCGAAAAGATCAAGATCGCTTGCAACGACATCTTCACTTCTCTCGCGATTCCGCTGCGTGTTGGCCTCCGATCCTGAATGCGACGTTTCTCTTTTTCCGCGTTGGTACGAAGGAAGTAAACGTAGTATGCGTGGCCACACGGAAACAGATAACCCATCGTAAGAATGAAAAGAAAAATAACCGTAAACTCATTTAGGAGCACGAAGAATAATTCTGATGAGAACATGGATTTGAATCCGAGTGAGTTTGTTTAATGGGACGTTGCGAATGTTAAAGTATCAATATCTATTCGAACCGGCACACCCATCTGTTTTTTTGGACGAGCGCCAGACTGAATCTACCAGTGGCATAGGCCGTGCAAAACTCGGGCTCAAGCTACGGCAAACCAAATCCTTCCACTCGCCTTATTTATCCTTTTGGCTACGCTGTGAAGCATTTTCGACAATGAAAATGTTGGGTTGTGGGGAGCTTGCCTCCCCTTCAACCAAGGTTTGGTGTACTAAGTAGTCCTACGCGTGCGACCTAGGCACTCACCCGCTTTGGTGAGAGAGTGCCTGGACCGCTAAGACCTTGCGAACGTGGGGAGTTTTGTACGCCAAACCTTGAGGTCGGTTGGGGCAAGCCGCAACCGTCCAGAAATGCTTCACAGCGTCGCCCTTTTGGGGTGAATAACGGCGCCATTGTAGGGTGTCAATCCCCCAATCGTAAGAAGGCAAATTCGCAAGGAGGCAAATAACATGCTGGGAATGGGGAAAAAGTTGCTTGTTATTCTACATGCGAAATCTGCAACCTTTGCGAAGTAAATTCAAGGTGGGTGTGTGGGCTCATCAACGCGCGCATGCAAAAAACGTGGGGCCGTTTGCCTTGTTTAGCTTGGAAGCAGAACAATCCAGCAGGCCGAGCCTGCGGTATGTCGGAATGCCACCGGCTTGGAAGTTGCACAGCTTAGGAAACCTGCAAATTCAAATCCCGGATGGCTACTCTGAATAAAGCACTAAAACTTACGTCCCAAGATGCGATCCATGGAGTCCGAGGTTTGCCAAATCAACGCTTCGGGATAGTGAGGATAAGGATGGAAATACTCAAAGGTCAAAAAGCCATCATAGCCGACCTTCGATAACTCCTCGGTAACCGCGGGCCAGTTAGTTGTTCCATCCAACAATGGTCGAAAGGTTTCAAGCGAATAATCCGTACCCTTCTTCGTGAACTCTTTTAGATGAACGTTTTTGATGCGATTTCCTAAGATGCTGACCCAGTGTTCCGCATGTTGAAACATCGAGATGTTACCAGTGTCGAAATGCACGCGAACAGATGGACTGGAAAAGCTATCGACAAACGCATTCATCTCCATCGGGGTCATTAGGTAACCGTTGAAGAAAATATTCTCAATGTTGAGGCATATCTTGTTTTTTTCTGCTTCACGTACCAACTGCCCAATCGCTTCGCGAGCTCGTCGATCACAGACATCGTTGGGCACAGGCTCGTGATCGTCTCGCCAAGGGATGTGCACGGCTCCAGGAACGACCAGCACGTTTTCCACACCCAGATCATGAGCTGCACGGCCGATCAAACTGGCGAGTTCTATACCGCGAGAACGTTTTACTGGATCATTCGACGAAAGCGGATAGGGCCAAAACAGGAACGAGCAGAGTCCGCTAATTGCGATACCAATGTCATCCGCCATTTTTCGAATGGCAAGATAGTCCTTAGTTGTTGCCTTGGGCGAAAGATCGTTTTCCAGATCGTAGTTCAGTTCGATTCCATCGAAGCCCGCATCTTTTGCCAACTGAAGGCATTCACGCAGATTCATTCTCTGCGGATAAGGAAACGCCCATTGATTGATCGACTTTTTCATCGCGTAACGTTTGGTAGCTCCACGACGAGCATCGGGCGGTCGAGTATCGGATTGACGATGGGTAGATGCTCTGCTTGGTTCGAATGCTATTGCCGATAGCCCAATTCCCGCGATCGTAGCTTGCAATGCCTGGCGTCTCGGCATGGTGCTACTTGCGGAACTTGTCGCGGCTGTTTCTATTGAATTGTCATCTTGCGTCTTCATTGATGAAGCTCCCTTCTCCTACGTTTGTTCAGACTTGCAACAAGCATATTCTACAGGAATGTCGAAACCGATGTCGATTGAATCCCGCCGGCTTGACCAGCGGTTCGTTCAGGTTTCTGGCTACGGTAACGAATTAGCTCGTAGCGTCTAAGGCTCACAGGTCCATCGTTTCACTGGCTGACGTAAGATCAATCAGCTACAAAAAGGCCTGCATCAATGTATTGGCCACCACCCGTTTGTCGGCAGTGGATTGCGATCACGTTTTTGCCTTGCGCAAGTGCACCCGTTGATGCAAGTGCCAAGTTGAAATAGTTCGTTGCGTAGCCATTGAGCCGAGCCACCTCCGTTCCGTTAATGTATACAACACAATCCTCGTCATGATGCAGTCTCAAGTAAGACTTTCCCAACGGCAGGTTCTTCAGTTCGAATGATCGCCTGACCCATATCTCAGATGTGGACCAATCGGTGTGAATATGCGCATTGGGAGGTGCGGGACTACCTGCACCGAAACCAGCTTTGCCTTCGGTCCATCCTTTGGCGTCGAAGTTTGGCTGCATCCAAGAGTCCCCTGGCGAAGCGGTCGTGTATTGCCAACTCTGGGGTTGTGCCTCAGCAGTTGCAAGTAGTTCACGTTTGTTCGTTAGCGACGTTGGGGCCTTAAGCAGCAATTCGGATTGCTGGCGAAGCCATGTAGTATCGATCTTCTTTTGGCGATCGTAAGTCAGCAATCCGTTGATTTCACCTTCAACATCTGTGGTTTGAGTATAGACGCCGGCCGCAATTCCCTCGGCTCGCAGCGCAGCGATGATGGCTATCGACGTTTTGTAGCGTCCCTGCCATTCTTCCTTTGACTTTGGGAGCCCGCCATATCCCCAATTGCTTGCGTCGGTCTTCCAAAGGTGACCCTCGACCGGCCAACCATGGCCGCCGAATTCACCGACCACTTTAACGAATCCGTCGAATCGCCCCTCCCTCCCCAAATGGAATGGAAAAGAGGGATGCGGGTAATTGTGCTCATCGACGAAATCTCCTATCGGCCAAAAATTTCCTCCACTAGCAATGTTCACAAGTCGCGTGCGGTCGTAGTCGATGGCCATCTTACCAACCTCAGCAGTTGCGTGTTGTCCCCAAGCTTCGTTGAACGGAACCCACACACCGATGCAGGGTGCATCTCTCAGATGATCGACCATCCGTTTGTATTCGGTGACCCATTGCTCGTGCGCAGCATCAGGCCATTCTGCGTCAGTTGGATTCGCCACCAAACGTGTCCATGGCGGGCTACTCGCACCATCCGTTCGTTTTTGGCCGTAACCACTGCTAACTTGATCTTGCCACATGATCATTCCAAGTCGATCACAATGATAATAGTAGCGTCGAGGCTCAACTTTAATGTGCTTGCGAATCATGTTGAAGCCGCAGGACTTCAGGAATTCGATATCGGATAACATGGCTTCGTCCGACGGCGGAGTCAGCAATCCATCTGGCCACCAGCCTTGATCGAGCGGCCCCCAGTGGAAAATCGGCTTGCTGTTAAGGGTCAATTGCCAATGACCGTTCGCATCCTTAGTCTTGCCGAAAACACGCAACGCTGTGTACGCCTTAACGGTATCGACTACCGTTCCCTGACGATCGACAAGTTCGACCGAGAGGTCATATAGATTCGGTGTGTCAGGACTCCAGAGTTGCGGGTTAGGAAGGACAAGAGTAACTGGACCAACTCCTTCGGCCTTGCCCATCGGTTGTCCTTTGAACGTGGCATTTACGCGGACTCTGGCACCGTCAGCTTTGTTGGCGATTAGGGGAGTCACTGTTATTGCGCCCGTCACTATGTCGCAGGCGTAATCGAGATCCAATAAATGCATAACCGGGACTTGTTCCAACCAGACCGTCTGCCAAATCCCTGTAACTCGCGTGTACCAAATGCCTTGGTTTTGGAGTTTTTGTTTTCCGTGTAGTTGGTATCCTTCCGTCGCATCAAGCGCGCGAACAACCAGTTCGTTCTCGCCATTGCTTGCGAGAGCATCGGTGATGTCAAATGAAAATGGAGTATGTCCACCTTGATGCCTACCCAATTCTGTGTTGTTCACCCAGACAGTGGTCTCGTAGTCGACCGCTTCAAAGGTCAATATGCTTCGTAGCCCAGGGGTCGGAGCAGGAAGAGCACGGCGATACCACAGGGCTTCTGTCGGAGTGATCAAGCGACCGACACCCGAGAGCGGTGATTCGGGGCAAAAAGGAACCAATATCTCGCCTGTCCATTGCGTTGGCTTGCTCGCGTCTTTAGGGCTGACCGCATAGGACCAAAGACC
>JANLRK010000405.1:0-4539 GCA_031361585.1 Pirellula sp.
TCCGTGCCGTTTTTCTCGGCACGGAGTGCCGAGCTACACTCCTTAGTTCTTCCCGCATCTGGGACGCTATACTCTAGGCCTATTCGTACTAACCTCACTCTGGTACAAGGTTTCCAACATGGCGTTCATTCTGGCTCTCGATCAAGGCACTACAAGCTCGCGCGCGATCCTGTTCAGTCGCGAAGGAGCCATCGAACGCGTTGCGCAAAAAGAATTTCGGCAAATTTATCCGCAGAACGGTTGGGTCGAACATGATCCGGAGGAGATTTGGAATTCGCAACTCTCCGTCGCGCGGGAAGCCCTCTCGGGCAACGGATCGTCACTGACAGAAATTGCTGCCATAGGCATCGCCAACCAACGTGAAACCACCGTGGTTTGGGATCGAGCGTCCGGCATTCCCATCTACAACGCCATCGTTTGGCAAGACCGCCGAACGGCAGATATTTGCGATCGATTGCGCCAACAAGGTTACGCAGGTCTTATCCAGGAAAGAACTGGATTGGTCATTGATGCGTATTTCTCGGCTACCAAAATCCAATGGATTTTAGAGAACGTTCCTGGTGCACGAGCCAAAGCCGAACGAGGTGAACTAGCTTGTGGCACGATCGACACTTGGTTGATGTGGAAGCTATCGAGCGGCCAGCTTCACATTACAGATCCAACCAACGCCTCTCGGACGATGCTATTCAATTTGACGACTGGCAAATGGGACGACGAACTGCTCGCATTGTTTCATATTCCACATTCGATGTTACCGACCATTCGCTCGAATAGCGAAGTCTATGGAGAAACCGCGACTGGCGTATTCGATCGAGCGATTCCGATTGCAGGTATTGCAGGAGATCAACAAGCTGCGTTGTTCGGCCAGAACTGCTCACGGCATGGAATGGCAAAGAACACCTACGGTACGGGTTGTTTCATGCTAATGAATGTTGGCGAGACCCCTCAGATTTCCAAGAATCAACTATTGGCGACATTGGCATGGAAACTTGGGACACATTCCCATGCTCAATTCGCTTTAGAAGGTAGCGTCTTCGTTGCGGGTGCTGTCGTTCAATGGCTTCGCGATGGACTAGGCATCATTCAATCCTCAAGCGAAGTGGAACCTTTAGCAGCCAGCGTGCCGGACAGCGGCGGAATATTTTTGGTTCCTGCCTTCGCTGGCCTCGGTGCTCCACACTGGGATGCATATGCCCGCGGCACGATTCTCGGCATCACACGCGGGACAACCAAGGGGCACATTGCTCGAGCGGCGCTCGAGGGCATCGCGTTCCAGGTTGCTGACGTTCTAGACGCTATGCAAGAGGATTCAGGGATTGGAATCAACCAGTTGCGTGTCGACGGCGGCGCCTCTGCCAACAACTTGTTGATGCAATTTCAAGCGGACATCCTCCAGGCTCCCGTAGTTCGACCGAAAATTATTGAAACAACTGCGTTGGGAGCCGCGTTCCTGGCTGGTCTGGCCGTCGGTTTTTGGAAAGACCAATCAGAAATCGAGTCGATATGGCAATCCGATCGCGTCTTCGAGCCAGCGATGAAATTGATTGAAGTAGCTCACCGCCGTCACCGCTGGAAACAAGCCTTGGAGCGTTCTAAGGAATGGGAACGATAGAGGGATGTCGCAACTGCACCATCGCGACCAGCACCTTGCAACCACATTGAATCGCTCAGAGCCATGGGATATCGCTATCATCGGTGGCGGTGCCTCTGGCGTCGGGGCCGCTTTGGATGCGGCGGTTCGCGGACTATCTGTCGTTCTGCTCGAGGCAACCGACTTCGGCAAGGGGACATCGAGTCGCTCTACCAAACTCATTCATGGCGGCGTTCGCTATCTGCGGCAAGGGAACATCTTCTTGGTTCGAGAATCGCTTCGAGAACGAAGTCGACTACTCAGAAATGCACCCCATCTTGTGCATCCACTTGAATTTGTACTGCCATGCCGCAGTCTTATGGAAACAGCATTTTACGGTCTTGGGATGAAGCTCTATGATTGGCTAGGGCATGGTCCCGAGTTCCATCGCTCTAAACCCCTTTCGAAGCGACAGGTCCTCGCGAAACAGCCCGCACTCTCACCCACCCATTTAAGTGCGGGGATATCGTACTACGATGGTCAGTTTGATGACTCGCGACTGCTGATCAACATGGTTCAAACGGCTGCTGAACAGGGTGCGACATTGATCAATGGCGCTCGAGTCGTGGAGCTGACACGAAGCCATGGGACACGGCTCGATGGCCTAACGTTTCGCGATGAAGAGTCGGGTATTGTGCATCGACTGAATGCTAAGTGCATCGTCAATGCTACAGGGCCCTTTTGCGACACGATTCGCAAGCTAGACAGACCGAACTCGCAACCACTGGTGGCGGCGAGCCAAGGTATTCACTTGGTGCTACCCCAAGTTTTCTTTCCAGGCGATACCGCCTTGATCGTACCGAAGACTCGTGACGGTAGGGTCATGTTCATCATCCCGTGGCACGATCACGTTTTGCTTGGAACGACCGACACCCCAATAGCAAATGCAATCGAAGAGCCCAAGGCAATCGACGAAGAAATCGAATTTCTGTTGGATACTGCGGCAGAATACCTCCATGTCAAGTCGCATCGCCGCGATTGCTCAAGTGTGTTTGCGGGCATCCGCCCATTGGTAACAGGCAAACAAGGCAAGTCGACTGCTTCGCTTTCTCGCGACCACACGATTGAGATTTCGCCATCGGGACTATTGACCATAACAGGTGGTAAATGGACGACCTACCGCCAGATGGCAGAGGACTGCATCGACCGCGCTATCCAATCAGCGGGATTCACTCATCGCCCCTGTGCGACGCATGAATTGCGATTGCACGGTTGTCCAGCATCTGTTTCTGCGCCCGGTGGAGTTCCCTATTCAGTCTACGGAACGGATGCATTATTGATCGAGCAGTTGATACAGGGCCAACTTGAACTTGGAGGGCGGCTCCATCCGGATTTGCCGATCCGAGTTGCAGAAGTGATATGGGCCGTTCGAAACGAGTGGGCGAGAACGGTTGAAGATGTTTTGGCTCGTCGGACCCGCGCGCTTTTCCTCAATGCCAAAGCCGCGATTGCGATGGCGCCCAAGGTTGCTCAATGGATGGCCGACGAACTCAATCGCGATGAAGCTTGGCAGGCATCTCAAGTATTTGCCTTTGAACAAATTGCAAAAAACTATGTGCCTTGAGAATAGCCAAAAAGCCCGAACGAGCCGCCTGTTAGGCCGGTGGGATTCAGAAATACCGCAGGCTTGTCCTGCTGGCTTGTTCTGTTTCCGGGCTAAACAAAGCTTGAGACCGTCTCGACAGTGCAAGGTCACTCTCGGCAAGAGTGACCTACGGAAGAGTAACCTGCGGTTACTACATGTTGATTTCGAAACCTTTGCGGTTTTCTCTAGACAGGAACGAGTTCGCCTGGGTATCGCCGATGATTTCGCGCTTGGTAGCATCCCATTTGACTTCGCGGTTGAGACGCATCGCAATGTTCGAGAGGTGGCAAATTTCGAGCATTCGGTTGTGCGTCCAGACGTCGGAGATCGGTTGCTTGCGAGCCTTTATGCCTTCAATAAAGTTGGCGGTATGGTTCGCGCTTACTTTTCCGCCATAGATCGCTTCGATTGCTCCCTCGGGCAGTGGTTTGTCCTTGAGGTCTTCGACAGGCTTGCCTGTGATCTTGCCCCGGTTTACAAAGAACCTACCTTCCGTGCCTTCAAAAAGGATTCCGTTGTCACCTTCGCTGGTAATAATCATTTCGACATTGTTTGGCATATCGACTTTGATATTGAAGCTGGTCGCTGCATTGTACTGATCTTGCACGAGCGGATTCCCATCCTTGTATTCCACGGGCAACTTGAACTCGACCGGCGTTACCCTGCTCGGACCCGTACCGCCAGCACCTAGAGCCCAGCATGCGATATCGACATGATGAGCGCCCCAGTCGGTCAGCTTGCCACCGGAATACTCGTGCCAGTTACGAAACGCATAGTGACAATTGCTATGGAGCGGCACGCCGCCGCCGTATCCCACTCTCATTTCTGGAAGCGATCGATACTCGACTTTGGGAGCTGGGCCGAGCCAGAAGTCCCAGTCGAGTTCCAGTGGTACAGGAACAACAGGAATGACAGGGGAAGCATCCATTCCATTGATACCGCATGTTACGCGTTGAACTGTTCCGATGCGACCGTGTTTTACTAGTGCGACTGCAGTCAGAAATCTCTGTTCGATTTCTGTTCGCTGCATGGTGCCTACCTGAAAGACACGGCCGGTCTGTTTGACCATTTTCTCAATCAATTTGCCTTCATCTATTGTCAAGGTAAGAGGCTTTTCGCAATATACATCTTTACCAGCTAACATCGCTTCTACTGCGATCTTGGTGTGCCAATGGTCTGGCGTCGCGATCATCACAGCGTCAATATCTTTTCGATCAAGGATCTTTCGGTAGTCCTTGTAAGCGTCTGGTTTTTTATTTTGTGCCTTTTCCGCCTTTTCGATGTTTGCACCAAGCACATTGGAATCGACGTCCGCGAATGCCGC
>JANLRK010000494.1:0-7602 GCA_031361585.1 Pirellula sp.
CCGAAAACGTACGCCTACGGCTGACTGTTAAACGACTAAGCGACAAGCCGCTCTACTTGATTTGCAATGCATCATCCGAGATATGACCAATATCGCATCGACCGAATCAATGGCTTCTCAACAAAGAAATGCACGGCCACACCAAAAACTAGGGCCGTCAGAACGGCAACGGATCCTGCCACGGTAGCATGGTCCGTCCATTTCATTTTGACGCATGCGATGCCGACAAATGAAATCACCGTTTCGTGGCTAAGGTAAATGGAATACGACGCATTTCCCAGCATCAGCCCAACGCGTTGTGCAACGTTTCTATCATTAACACAAGCCAGGGATCCATAGACAATAACTCCGCAAACCAACGTGGTCAAAAGGTACATGGCTGCCATACTGACCGCGGTTGTATCGGCCGTAAAAGACTCGTTCATGTTTGTGTCTGTAACCGTTCTGACCCCGATCCGTGCCGGTACGAAATAGTCAAAACACAATAAGACAATTGCGGCCACAAGGACTGAAATGTTTCCAATTGCTGGACCGTGCCAGATGGAATGATTTCGATAAACCCAACCCAAAAAGACTCCCGCGCCAAAACTGGTATTAGCTCGTGCGTGAAAGAAATTCGCAATCCATTCATTGTCCAATATTGGGATGGTGGTCTTGAGAAACAGGATTGGAATGGGAAGTAGCAAAAATCCTGCAAGGATCAAATAGCCGCGACGAAATGCCAAGCACAAAAAAGCACACAAGTAAAAAAACAATTCGTGGCGCAATGTCCAAACGGGGTTGGGATCGAGATCACCGACTGGCCAAAGGAAAAACCCTCGGATGAACGGTACGGGATCAATGCCGCCCCGAACAGTTGATCGCAGTAGATAGACGACGATGATGCTCAACCACATAAATGGAACAATTCGAAAGAACCGTCGTCGCAAGAACTGTCCGCTGTCGGTTGTCCGCGAAAATCCATCCGTGATGTGAAACATGATGAATCCACTAATCACGAAAAAGAGGTCGACACCCAGGTTCCCTCCGTTGGCAAACTCACCAATATAGTTCGTGCCAAAGTACTTTTCCTGACCAAGCATATGATCGCTATGCACAATCAAGACCAAGAATGCCGCAAGTCCACGGAGATATTGAATCCCAACAATTTCGGGCCTGCTTACTTCTTTCGGTGCAGAGTCCATTCGGGGCCATGGCAAAGGTAAAGAAAATGCCCATCGGCCTTCAGGCAAGACAGAAACAGCATTTCGTAGAAGGCATATTAGTTGTCGTCAAGCGGCAATTCAAGTTTTTGTTCGCCCGAAGGCCTCGGTCATTTGCCCCAAGCTATCGGCGACCTTTGGAGTCAACTGTGCTGGCTCACATCGCCACGTCCAATTGCCGGTGGCTAACCCTGGGGTATTCATTCGCGCTTGCGAAGGAAGTCCCAACAGGTCTTGCACCGGTGCAATAGATATGCATGCCACGGAACTCCAAATCGCGCGCATCATGCTTGGATGAATCTGATTCGGACCGCATTGCAAATAACGTAAGGCAAAGTCCTTCTCGGCATTGATCTCGCGTTGGGAACGAGTGCTCCCCTCCCCTGCTTGACTGTTGAACCAGCCCACCGTCGTGTCATTGTCGTGCGTCCCAGTGTAGGCTACGCAATGAACAGGATAGTTGTGCGGCAAATCGAGTGAAGTGCTTTTGCCTTCGCCGAAACCGAATTGAATGATCTTCATTCCCGGGAAACCGAATCGATCGCGGAGCGCGCGAACTTCCGGGGTAATAAATCCCAGGTCTTCAGCAATGACGGGCAGCGACTCGCCGAGCGACCGCTGCAACGCATGAAAAAAATCATCCCCCGGTCCTGGTTGCCACTTGCCGACGCGTGCATCGGGCATTTGAGACGGGATTTCCCAGTAGGCTTCGAATCCGCGAAAGTGGTCGATTCGAACCATGTCACACAGCTTCAATATCCGTTGGAATCGCCGGATCCACCATTCGTAGCTTGTTTTGTGATGTTCTTCCCATCGATAAAGCGGATTTCCCCAACGTTGACCGAGGATCGCAAAATAGTCGGGCGGAACGCCAGCTACCACGGTCGGATTACCCTCTGCGTCCAGTTCGAACAAGTGCTGTTTGGACCAGACATCCGAACTGTCCATCGCAACAAAAATCGGGATGTCCCCGATGATCCCGACACCATTTTCGAGACAATAGCTCTTAAGCTCTTGCCATTGACGGTCGAACAAGCATTGAATGAAGGCCTCAAAGTCGCATGCTACGCGTAGCTTATCCGCCCATCCCAATAATGCTTGTTGCTCACGCCGCTTGAGTGGTACTTCCCAGTCGCTCCAAGCTCGATCGTTGTGAAAGTTTTTGCACGCGATAAATAGACAATGCTCTTCAAGCCAGTCCTCGTTGGATTGCCGAAAATCATCGAGAAGCAAATTTAGCTCGGATCGCTGGTTTTGAAATCGTCGAAACGCAATCCTCAGCAATTCCATGCGCTTGCTCGAAGAAACCTCGAAATTCGCTGACGACCAACTGTGCTCCGAGCTCGGCGAACTGCTTCGAGCGGCGTCATGCCATTCGTCCAACCGAAGCAGGCCGTCTCGAACGAGCAGTGCGGGGCTAATCAACAGTGGATTTCCGGCGAATGACGACAGTGATTGATAAGGCGAAAAACCGTAACCGGTTGGTCCGGTGGGCAAGATCTGCCACCATCTCTGGCCCGCTTGTTTCAAGAATCGTACGAATTCATAGGCGGATGGACCAAGATCACCAGAGCCCACATCACCTGCACTCCATGCGCCGTCCGTACCCGGTTTGTCATCCGAAATACTACCAAGTGGTCGCGCCGGTAATGATGTTAAATGAAGGAGCAAACCACTTGAGCGTGCGAACATGGAGGACATAAACTACTCAATCGAGTTATTCAAAACGAGTATAAAAATCGAACCGATCAGCAGGTTGTCACTCTTAGTTTCAAAAAACACTTTTGCAATTAGGCGAGCGGCAGGAGTTGGTTTACCTTAGCTTGGGATCCTGGCCCTAGTTTCGCACGGCCCAGGGGGCCATGCTACAGACTTAGAAATCGCAGTTGCCTGGCGATCGAGGGAATGGAATCACATCGCGTATATTTGCCATTCCAGTCGTATACTGAACCATTCGTTCGAGGCCTAAACCGAATCCCGCGTGCGGCACAGTGCCAAACCGTCTTAAATCCAGGTACCACCAATAATCTTCGGTCTTGAGCCCGGAAGCCACCATGCGCTCGGTCAGCACATCGAGGCGTTCTTCACGCTGGCTGCCACCGATGATCTCGCCTACTCCCGGTACAAGGACGTCCATTGCAGCAACCGTTTTGCCATCGTCATTCATACGCATATAAAACGATTTGATCTCTTTGGGGTAGTTGTAAAGAATCACTGGTCCCTGCACATGCTTCTCGGTGATAAAGCGTTCATGCTCGGCTTGAAGATCGACACCCCACTGGACCGGATACTCAAATTTCTCACCGCATTGAACCAAGATGTCCACCGCTTCGGTATAGGACATGTGAGTAAATGGCTTGTCGAGTACCAATTGCAATGCAGCCACGACGCCTGGCTGAACTCGCTTTTCAAAGAAGTCCATGTCCTCATGGCAGTGGGTCAATACATCATGAATCATGTGCTTTAGATAACGCTCTGCGAGCGTCATATTGTCCGCCAATTCAAAAAATGCCATCTCAGGTTCGATCATCCAGAACTCAGAAAGATGGCGTGAGGTGTTGGAATTTTCAGCTCGAAAAGTCGGCCCGAAGGTATAGATCTTGCCTAACGCAGTTGCATACGATTCGCCCTCAAGCTGCCCGCTAACGGTCAAGTAGGATGATTTGCCGAAAAAATCTTGGCTCATATCCACTTTGCCATTGAGCATGGGAAGTTTATCTATCGGAAGCGTTGTGACGCGGAACATTTGTCCAGCACCTTCGCAATCGCTGTCGGTTATGATCGGCGTATGAACGTATAAGAAACCGTCGTTTTGAAAGAACTCGTGCGTGGCGAAGCTCAATCGATTGCGGACTCTCGCGACCGCCCCAAAAGTATTCGTTCGCGGCCGAAGGTGAGCCCACTCTCTCAGCTTTTCGAACGTATGCTGCTTCTTTTGCAGAGGGTAGTCCGTAGCGCTTGCAATGCCGGTAATTCGAACGCTACTTGCAAGCATTTCGGTAGCTTGCCCCTGCCCGGCGCTGGCTTTGATCTCACCTGAAACAATGACGCTGCTGCCAACGGAAAGCGAGGTGATCTCGTCGAGATAATTTGACAAACTTCCGTCCGCTATGATTTGCAAATTGCCAAAGCAACTGCCGTCGTTGACTTCAATGAAGCTGAATCCACCTTTGCTGTCGCGCCGCGTTCGAACCCAGCCCCGTACTTGAACCGTCTGTCCAATCGACTCGGCTTGCCGTGCTTTTTTA
The DNA here is from genome assembly GCA_031361585.1 of Pirellula sp. Lineage (GTDB taxonomy): Bacteria > Planctomycetota > Planctomycetia > Pirellulales > Pirellulaceae > JBKCUI01. The sequence continues at coordinate 4,451 of JANLRK010000494.1, forward strand.
ATGGAAATCCAAGTGGGGTTCATGGTGTCCAACTTTCTAAAGGGAGTGCCAATTGGTTAGCGCTTTCGAGCAGCATGGTCTAGTCGGCCGACTTGCCTTCACGCGTTTTTCTAGCGGCGATGAAAGACTGAACGCATAAACCTACGAAGGCAAAACACAGCACGGTCATCGCCCAAATCATTCCGGCCGCCAACGGCAAGATTTCTTTGCCCTGAAATAGCATGCCAGTTAATTGCCGAATACCCTGCACCAATGCGACGAGCCCACCCAGCAGTGCAAGCGTTACGGCAGCATGCATAACGTGCTTCTTGGCGGCGGCATTTTGGGATGCCACCAGGCCGAGCACCATCAACGGTAAACCGACCACTGAGGGAATCAGCCAAGTTCCGACTTTGAATTCCTGTTTGAGAAGCAAAACCAACGCGGACAATGCGCATAGCAGTAAACCGCATACAATCGTTACTTTCGGCATTTTTGAATCACCTTTTTGTTCATAATAATGCGCCCGTTGGGTCGTAAATTCTACCGAATCGTTGACGCGGGTTTTCTTGGGACGTACAGTGAATGGATCTTAGGATCAGTACGAAATCGAACTCGTCTCTTTTCTCCGATTTCTCCGAGTGCAGATATGGCAGATTATGGATTCCTTGCTCCGACTGGCGGAGGGGAAGATATTCCTCTTAAAAAAGACCGTATCCTTATTGGGCGAAGAGACAACTGTGACATCGTCTTGCGGTTCTCCAATGTGTCAGGGCAGCATTGCCGCATGACACTCGAACAAGGATATTGGTTTATCAAGGATTTGGAAAGTCGTAATGGGACCAAGGTGAACGGCTACCGAGTCACTCGAAAACGACTTGACCCAGGTGTAATCATATCCATTGCAAAGCATCAGTATGAGATTCGTTACAACCCCGAAGATCTAGGTGCCATGGGACCGCCACCCGCCGACGATGATCAAATTGACATGTCCCTCAGATCGTCGTTGATGGAGCGGGCTGGATTGGAACGCAGAGCCGCCGATAAAGACCGTGGTACAAATGCCAAAGAGGATATTGAAAACGATATTTAGCTTGCAGTTGCGATCGAATTGACCCCCGCTTCGATAGCGCGTCGCCACATGGAATTGCCGATCAACAACGCGAACCACGGAATACACGGAATACACGGAAAAAGAGACACTCCTCGGCGAAGCGGTTGTAGTCGAATGCGTCAAGCATTTCGTTGGTTGCCGAAGTGGGCAACACCTCCCTCGAAACCTTTGACAGGTTCAGCTACGAAACGAACGGATTGACGTGAATTTGGTGGCGTTCAGTGAGAAGTCTCGAACAAGACATCCATTGAACGGGGGTTGAATCTGTTTCGCCCCGTTATTTTTTCTCCGATGTACGAAGTGAATCTACTCCATGTTTGCTTGCTTTCCCTTCCGTGTGTTCCGAGTATTCCGTGGTTTAAAAAGACTTGTCTACGGCGTAACCCTTCGACACTTCTATCGACGCAGCGCTTCTTGATTCGCTTTGATGATCGCTACGTGTGGCGAATTCTCTTGACTGATTGCCATGCCAAGCCAACCATCGTTGAGTACTAATTGGGAAATGGCCAAACCCGCGGCCCTTGGGTCGCGAAGCAGTTCTTCGGATACCATCGGTACCGACGCGCGAGTTGAAAAAACCTTGAGGAAGATAGCTCGCAGTGTGAGGCTTTCGCGACTACTAATCCTATCACCTCCGATACTCATGACTCCATCTCGGTTTAATTCGGCATGCAGACCATCCACGGTTGGCAAGTATGCCATTCGGACAAAAAAGTTCTTAAGATGGATTCTGCCTGGCTGCTCGAGTGAAGCAACTCGCAATGTCAACCACATCCTGCCATCCTCGAATTCTACCGTGATCGGTCGGGTCTCAGCAAAGCGAGTTGTCACGTCCGTTGGCGCATCGTCCGGTACAGATTGTCTAGGTTGCTGAAGCAAATCGGCGATCTTGTCAGAAAGGTCTTGCATCGTCCAGTTGCGATCCCCCTCAACCACGCGACTCACCATATTATTGAACGCCGATTGATGGACTTGAATCGAAAGTTGGCTGTCGCCTGGAGCGATCGGTCGAGAGGTATAGGCTGCCAACTGCTCCGAGCTAGCCAAGCGGTATCGAACGATTAATCTTGTGTCAGTTGTCTGCATGTCGACAACCATCGGTTGCAGATCCAGCGATTGGAGTGGCCCGATCAATCGGTTATTGAATTGTCCCTCGGCCATGCGGACTTTTTCTTGGAGTTGTTGGTCAAACGCTTCGTCTGTTTGTTTTGCAATTGTTTTTTGCATAATGCGTTTTGCAATCGGTCTCGCCTGAATGAACTCTTTGTGAGCAAACTGACGCACCATATCTCCCAAGATTGGTAACCTATCCCAGTCGGTAGAGAAGTTTCTCAGCGAGTCATTCGAGTCGACCGTTGCCGGCCGGCCGTTAATGTTCATCCCTTGCGCCGAGATGGTGATTTCTCGCACCGCGTTGACGTTTGCGATTGAGGAGTTGTAAAAGGTCGCACCATGGCGGCTGGACTTCGTTTTACTACTGATATCCCCATCCAAATTGAGAGCGAGCTTCAAAGCGCTTGGGTCTTTGATAAAGTCTACGTGGAGCTTGGTGGCAATCTGACTCGCGCCACGCGTATCAGCTCCGAGGATCGTTTGCTTAACCGGTTTTTCCATCCGCGTTTGACTTGGCATCATCCTATTGATGAATTCCTCTGAGACCGCCATTCTGAGATTTGCATTTCTGTAATGCAACCCGATCGCGTGAGCAACGTTAGCTTGCTCTTGATGCTCCGAAAATCGTAGCGACTGCATCGCATCTGCCATGGACTTGCTGCATCGATGCACGGGATCGGATTCGAGTGTTTCGATATCTTCAATTAGTTTGCGATAATCAACAGGACCAATCGACAACGGATGTACTTGATCTGCCAATTTGTGAACCACGGTCGAGGCCAGAATCGTACGTTGTGGTCCGGTTACCCTTGGATCGGTTACTCTGCCGAGGAACTGCCGAACCAAGTCAACTTGATCTTGCCGACCGGTGATCTCGCCAGACGCAAGCTGATTCAAGGAGTCGAGCATCAAGTACTTTGTCCAACTATTTGCGTCGCCGGTCTTC
>JANLRK010000060.1:0-3449 GCA_031361585.1 Pirellula sp.
TGGTTTTCCTGCTACTGTTTGGAGAAATCGATGGTTGTCTGAGACGACCAGTTGCGACAACTCGGCTGACAACGCAATCGCATTGGTCGACACAAGTAAGATAAAAGGCATCAAAAAGCGCATTGTTACTAACCCACGGAATTAGAGAGATTTGGCGCGAGACCAATCAAGTTTGTGAGGTCTGACATCTTAAGTGCGATCTGACTATGATGTCAACGATGCATGGCGAGAGTTACTGCGTCGATGTGGATGGATCTCGATAACGACTACTCCGCCAAGGATTGCCGAACGATGCGAAGTTCTAGGACGCTTTTGACTGCTGGATGTTTCCTGGCTTTCTTTGCATTTGGATTCATCGACAATTTGAAAGGTCCTATCCTGCCCGAACTGTTGCGTGCGGAGCACTTAAGTCTTAGCCAAGGTGGGGCCCTTTTTTTTGGAGCCTACCTCGGATTTATTGTAGCAACTTTGCTTTCCGGGATTTTCGCCGATATGTTCGGAAATCGACGGGTACTTCTGCTCGCAGGCTTGTTCTTATGTGCCGGAATTGTCGGGGTCAGTATGGTTAACTCGTTGATCGTCTTGATGATGCTAATGAGCGTCATCGGCTTGGGGTTGGGAGCGATCGAGGTCGGCGCGAACGGACTAATCGTAGAGTTGCATCCCGATAATCCTGGACGCTATCTCAACTTGTTAGCGACCTTTCACGGGACGGGCTCTTTTTTGGTCCCATTGTATGTCGCATGGCTGGTCAACTTGGGAATAAGTTGGCAAGGCATTTTTCTGTCCGTGGTCCCGTTGGCCGGAATACTAACGATTGCATTTGTTTTTTCGCCGGGTGGCGAAGCAGCGAAATCAAAATGGAAGACGCAACGGAACTGGGGCGAGATTTTTCGCGTCGTGTTCGCCGGGCAAATGAGCTGGTACTATTTGCTTATAACGTCCTACGTTGCGGTTGAATTAGGTGTAGGTGCATGGCTGATGGAATATCTGCAACAGGTTCGCGATCAAACTGTTGCCCAGAGCTCTTTTTACCTTTCGGGTTTCTTCGCGATGATCATGCTAGGACGATTCTTTGGCAGTTTCGTTGTCGAAAAACTTGGTTATCTCCGAGTCGTGGGAGTTGCCTTGCTTGGCGGGATGATTTGTTTGATTGCTGGGTTCTTTGGATCGAATGTTCTGATTCTTGCATTACCGATTTCGGGCGCATTCTTTTCGATTGTATTCCCCACAATCACGGCCGTTGTAACAGGAATGCATAAAGAAAATGTGGGCACAACCCTTGGGATCTTCTTTACTTTCGGTGGACTGGGAGGGGCCTTGGGGCCGTGGACAATTGGAGTCGTAAGCCAGTCCTTTGGATTGCAGTGGGGGCTTTGCTCGTCGATTGGATTCTGCCTAGTTGCCATTTTGGCGCTACTGGTGCTATCCGCGAAGATAACGCGAATTGAACAGTAGCTTTTACAACGATTATGATGGATCTGTATGTTCCTGGTTGTCCACCAAGTCATGGGCCATTTTGGATAGACTTTTACGTCTCTTGGGTCAGATTGGCGAAGAGTAAGAGTAAGGAAAAAAGAGTGGCCAGCCTGTTCTACTCTGTTGTGTCGTCGGGCTCATGCGCATGTCCGCGGTTCGGAACTTTCATGTGCAAGTTCTCCATTAAATCGATCGCCGCTCGATAACGCGAATCCACTCCCTCTTGTGGAAACAACCCGCCGCCCAAAATCAAAATGGTGAGGACGATAATCGCGATTCGCTCTTCAGGCAAACTAGTCAATGGAATCGTCCCTTGGTGTCGGGTCCCAGTAAAGATTCGAAAGTACGCATGCACAACCGCAATTCCATTGAGCGTCGTCGACAAAACAACAAGGACACCGACCAACGGTGAAATCGTAATCGCACCATCGATCAATAATTCAGCAGCAATAAAACCGATCGTGCATGGAAAGCCGACACTTGCCAATCCAGTCATCAAAAAGAAGGCAGCCATCGTTGGCATATGACTGTAAAGCCCGTAATATCTGTCTAACGAAATTCGGCCAACCCTAGCTTCGATGCATCGCATCGTGATTCCAAAACCTGTCAACGCAATTCCTACCGAAACCCACATGCTAAGTGCACCCGTTAAACCGATAGGAGTGACCAATTCCAAGCCAACCAATACAAGCGAAGAGTGGCTCAAAAAAAGGAAGCTGAAAAACCTGCGTGCATCGGTTTGAACGAGAGCCATGCCGGATGCATAAACCGCGGTCGCCAGTGATAAAAGTCCGATCGCTCGAAGCGCCCAATCGGGTGATGTCGGCAAGACCAATCGCATGCACGCATATGCACCTAGCATGGGTGAAACAAATAGTAGAGCGGAGCCAAAAGACGCTCGGTCCATCATGTCAGTCAGCCAACAATGCAATGGAACTGTACCGCTTCGAATCAGGACAGCAATGGCAAGCAAAACTGGACCTAAAGTGACAGTTGGCGTTTCGGCATTGGTGGTTAACCAAACACCCAAAACGGCACAAACAATAAACGCGCCTTGATGAATCAAAAACGGTCGTACTGATTGCTGTCGCGACTGCAATTCGGCAATCATAGGAATACATGTTGCGGCCAGTAGCAATACGAGCCACCAGGGTTCTTTGGCGCTCAATGTACACAGCGTTAGCGACTCAGCGATCAGCGCCCAAGTGAAGGAAAAGTTTTTAGTTTTATGTCCAACCGTGGCCAATAGAGTTAAGAAGTACCCCAACGCGGTCAACGGAAGAAGAGGCGCACTAAATTCGTCGATGACAATGAGTTCCCGCCCTGAAAGAAGCTGGACGAGGCTCCAGTCATCATGGGCCTCGAACACATGCAACGTCGCGAAATCAAACCATGCGACGGTCGCAAACACGAGTGTCGCGCCTGCAGCCCACAAGCAACGAATCCTAGCGATGCGAGAATCCCCGGAAAGCAGGACGAATATGCTGAAAAATGCTGGCAAAAAAATCGTCAGCTCTAAATAGGGAAAGTGAAGACCAATCATAAAGTGCTTGCAATAAGAAGTTGAGCGGGCTTGTTCATTGTTGGAAAACTACGTACCTATCTTCTTAGCGACAGCATGACCGTTGGGGCGCTCGCCAGAAAGAAAACGCAACCAAAGCTGCTCGATGCGATCTAGAAACAGAAAAACCGTCCGAAAAGGCCTGACAATATACTGGTTGATCGCGGAATCCATATATCCTCTTTCCAATGCAAAACGATAAATCCGAGCCTCCCATCGTTGCGGCAACCACCTAATGAACCGGAGAGAGCCATGCGAAAGCCTGCCGCCGATCGCATTCTCAAGTGTTCGGTAGTCTCGCATTAAAGTCGGTGCGCGTAACAATTGGAGCGATCTCAAGCAGGCATGGCCAACGATATGAATCAACGCAACGTATAAAAATCCGAAGCCAATCTCAGCCACAATGATT
>JANLRK010000532.1:0-3056 GCA_031361585.1 Pirellula sp.
CGACATCGCCGATCATGGACTCCACTGAAGCCGCAACACCGCTTGCATCGCGAGCGTAGTGATTGCTGTCGAAAAGGAACAAGCACTCGTAAATTCCGGTAACCAACGTATGAACTCCTGAAAACTGATCCAAATACTGGTGAATGAACCTGGGTTGTAATGTTTACTTATTTGATTTTGGGGGTAGCAAGTCTCGATTGAAACCGTTCATTGCCACATTGATGCCGTCGCTGAGCCAACAAGTGATTGCGTTGACAGCTTTGGAAAGCCCATCGTCGACAATCGCACGTTCGGTGGCAGTAAATTTGCTAAGGACATAATCCGACGTTTCCCAATGTTCAGGTGTTGGATCGATGCCGATCCGCAACCGTGGGACTTCCTGCGTCCCGAGGGATTGAATTATGTCGTTGAGCCCCTTCTGCCCGCCACTTGACCCCGACTTGCGGACCCTGAGTTTACCAAGTGGCAAACTCAAGTCATCGCAAATCACTAAAATATTTTGTGTTTCAATTTTATAAAATCGAGCGAACTGAGCCACGCACCGTCCACTGCAATTCATGAATGTTAGTGGCCAAACCAGGCAAACATCCCGTTGCCCAATTCGACCTTTGGCGAATTGCCCTTCGAACTTGGCCTGCAAGCTGGGCGAACCCATTTTTGCAAGTACTCCGTTTAGACAATCGAATCCTATGTTATGCCGGGTTTTTTCGTACTTTACACCTGGGTTCCCGAGCCCGACAACCATCGCCATACCGGCATCAACGATGGAGCCAACCTGGGGACTAAGACCGCTCATTACGAAGCAGCGTCAGCCGCTTTTTCCTTGCGAATCAGTTCTGGTTCTGCAGTCGTATCTGATCCATCCGCCGCAGCTTCGCCAGCAACGGTGGCTATCTGGGCAATCACTACGCTTCCGGGAGTTACGGCGACGGCTCCCTCAGGCAGTGTCAACTCGCTCACGTGAATCGACTGCCCAACTTTCAAAGATCCGATTTCGCATACCAAGTATTCGGGGATACTCATGGCGGAACAGCGAACCAGGATTTCGTGAGTAACAAACCGCAACTGACCACCTGCTGTCGTTTCACCGTGCAACCGGATCGGAAGGACGACTTCTACCTCTTCTGTCTGGGAAACACGCGCAAAGTCCACGTGGATAATGTGGTCGCCCATGTTGCTCCATTGAACGGAACGTAGTAGAGCTGTGTCGGAAACATCACCGGTCAAGGTAACCAGCTTGGTTCCGTGTTTGATCAGACCGTTAACGGTATCCAAAGACACTGTCAGGCATACATTTTCTTGACCATGCCCGTAAAGAATAGCTGGGATAAGTCCTTTTTCGCGAATCTTAATCATGGCTCTTGAGCCGAGTGCATCTCGCTTGGCCACTTCAATCGTTTCAATCATTACTGCTGCGTTCCGCTGCTTCAATTAATCGGTTTGTCGACGAGCCGGAAATCCGGACCTCTAAAATCATGGGGAAGCCCAGAAGTATGACGAATTTGCCTCTGGTTGCAAGGGCAAATGTACTTGCCGTTTCGTTGGCGTCGCCTATGCTTTGTCGATGGCAAAAAAATCACCGCAGTTTGACTACATTGAACCCATTGGTGCAAGGATTTTGGTTCTAAAGGATGAACCAAAAAGAGAAACCAAGGGTGGAATTGCATTGCCAGACGCATCTGAAATTCCGACTATTACAGGTAGAATCGTCACCATCAGCCGCCAAGTCGAGCATGATGAGAACGTGCCATTGCGGCAATACGACAAAATCCTGTTCCATCCGAAGAACGCAATCCCGGTGGACTTTGAGCCGGACAACCAACTGTACGTCGTCCCAGTTGAGGATGTCGTCGCGGTTTTTCGACGCAAACCACCCGAAGACGGCAAAGACCCTGACTGAGAGAATTCCAAGCGGTATGCAAAGTCAAAAACCTACACTCGCCGCTTCGTCTACGCCTCCTCTTGAATCTCACCGGCTTGACCGGTGGATCGTTCGGGCTTTATGGCTATCCAGTTCTGCACTGCTTGTTCTTTCTTTCCAATGCTTCGCAACCGACGCACCTACTCAGGCGGAGTCGCAAAATGGAGAGGATAATCCGTTTGTCGACAAACCAGCATCCGAACCTTCCGATAGACCGCTGCTTGGCTCAGTTCTACGCGTCTCATTTGAGGAGGACAAGCAGCTTCGTACGACAACTGGAGAACTGGTCGCAATCGATTCCAAGATGGGCCAGTTGATTCTCGACTCCGATGGACAACTGACAGCAATCGCCCCTAAAGACCTCAAGCGAGTCGACGAACTGACCGACAAATTGGTCCCTACGCCAGCCAAAGAACTCGCTGCCAAAGTTCTTAAGATTATGCCTCCGGGCTCTCGATCGATCGTGAAAGAACACTTTGTGGTCTGCTACAACACTTCGGACGTTTACGCTTATTGGAACGCCGAGCTCTACGAAAAACTATATAAAGGTTTCTATCGATTCTGGAAGGAAAAGGGAGTCGAGCTTAACGCCCCAAGATTCCCGCTCGTGGCACTCATATTCGAGACTCAAGCGGATTACATACAGTTCGCGGCCAAGGAATTCGCTGGGGCTCAGAATACCATCGGTTATTATCATCAATCGACCAACCGCTTGGCCTCGTACGATTTGACCGGTATCCAAGGCTTGATCCCCCCAAAAGCACAAGTCATGCGAACGGAGCTTATCAATCAAATCGTCTCGCGACCTGAGGGCGAACGATTGATTGCTACGATCATTCACGAAGTATGCCATCAGTTGTCCTTCAATAGTGGACTTCAGGTTCGATTGGGTGACAACCCGCTCTGGGTGAGTGAAGGGCTAGCCACCTTTTTCGAGACCCCCGATTTATTGAGTCAGAACGGTTGGGGCGGCATCGGGAAGCTGAACAAACACAACTACGTCAATCTTGCCAACTACCTGCCGTCGCGCACTAACGAATCACTCGAGTTGCTGCTGTTGGATGACAATCGGTTGCGAAATGGCGACACGATGGCTTCCTCGTATGCAGAGGCATGGGGGCTTACGTACTATCTC
>JANLRK010000574.1:0-2839 GCA_031361585.1 Pirellula sp.
CACGGATCAATCCCAGTTTGGTATCTCTCGCAAGCCACTGTTTGCAATAGCAAGTACCCAATCCCTCTGTCTCAGGTATCTGGGCTTCAAAAACGCATTCCACCGCATATCGAGATGGAAAATTTGCTTCTGCTTCTAAAAGGTCGACTACCAGCGATTCCGCGTCGTCAATCTGCGACGAAGCACCAACCGAGCAAAGCGAAACCAAAAAGACTAACCCAAGGATCAATACCGTCATGATAAACAGACCTTATCCAATTCGTTGTTTCAATCAGGAAATACTACGTCAATTAATGGTTCGGAAGTACCGCTTGAATTTGGACTACCATAACAACCAAGGACATCGTTATTCTTCTTCGCAACAGTGGCCATTCCTTCGTTCTTAGCCACAAGAAATAATGGTTTACTGCATTCTCCTAATACTGCAAACCATCTGCAAGTATACTTTTGGTAACAGCGAACTCTTACCGAACACGCGCATAAGAGTGCAGGATGGTTTTTAGAGCGTTCCAAGGAGATCGGTGCTCTCGTTCAGTATTCGATTCGGCAGAAAAATGTTTGGTAAAAGATGATCGCGATCGGCTGGCCGGAATCAAAACAACTTAGTCTTGGTCACATTTTTTACCTTCCATTTTTCTGCCGAACACGTTGGTGAGCGCGTATTCGAAATGCGGAGCTTTCACATTGCGTGTAGCTTCAAAACAGAACCAAACCGCTGGACAAGCTAGCGGTATTTGAATCCCCCGTTCCTTGTGCCGCGGTTCGTTCAGGCTTCTTGGCTAAAGAGACGCGGGACTCGCATCTACGGTAGCACGCTCATACGCAGGTTCGTCGAATGCATTTTGGACCTTAGGATGCGATGGGTCGCCTTTTGAAAATCCTCTGGCTTTGCAAGATAGATGTTCTCAACGAACTTTTGCGGATTGCGATCCACCAGAGGGAACCAAGTGCTCTGCACTTGAATCATGACTCGATGCCCTTTCTTGAAACGATGGAGCACATCCAACAATTCCAAATGCACCTTAGCTGGGACATCGGCTTGAAATGGAGATGGATGCTCAAACGATTCTCGAAAGCGACCTCGCATCACCTCGCTTCGAACCATCATCTGATAGTTTGGTAGGGCCGTTGCGACGGTACCATCGGGTTGAACATCGATCAATTTCACGATGAAGTCCGCATCCGTTCCGGTGGTCGTGACCCAAAGATCGATGTCAAGTGGCCCTGCCAAAATCAAGTCTGCGTCAAGCGGCTCGGTTTCATAGACCAAAACGTCCGGCCTTCGCGCCGCAAATCGTTGATCGTCCACCATGTACTCGACAGTCATACGAGGAGTAATCGATTCGGTGTAGGGTACAGGCTTGGCTGGGTCGCTCACATATTCGTCGTATGCATCGCTCGTTACTAAGGTTGGTGGTTCGTAGGATAGTGTTCCGCCAGCTCCGGCATAGAGTGTCTTGACTGAAACCTCGCGGGGAGGCCAATGATCGAACGTTCGCCAGGTGTTGGAGCCGGTTTCAAAAACCGTCGCTTCGGCTGGCGCGGAGTGCTCCGAATCCTTTAGGTACTTTTCAAAGAAGGGGAACTCGATCTCCGCCCGGTAGAAAGCTGCGGTCTTGGACCCGAACGGAATCGACCCAAGTTTGTCACCGTCCCCTGAAGCCCAACCGCCATGTATCCAAGGCCCAACAACAAGCACGTTGTTCGCGGTTGGGTTCTGACGCTCGATCGTTTGGTACGTTTTAAACGAACCATAGAGATCTTCAGCATCGTACCAACCAGCCACCACCATGACAGCAGGTGCCACGTTTTTTAGATGAGGCAGAATATCTCGTTTCTTCCAAAATTCATCGCGATTTGGGTGAGCCATCATCTCGGACCAGAACGGGACCTTGCCCTTGAGATGGCGACGATTGATTTCTTCGATCGTATTGGCATCTAGAAACAACTTGTATCCGTCTAGCGAGGGCAGTGCTTCAGGCGTCGGTCGTTCCGTAGTTGGTCCCGTTCTTTCTTGTGCGTTGCTATTGAGCCATCGATAGGCATGCGCTAAAAAGAACGCGCCGTTGTGAAGGAAGTCGTCGAAGTACCAGTCTCCAACGGGCGCTTGAGGCGAAACGGCTCGCAGTGCAGGATGGGAATGAATCATACCGGCCGAAGCATAAAAGCCAGGATAGGATATTCCGAACATCCCGACGCGGCCATTATGGTTGGCAACGTTTTTGAGCAACCATTCGATCGTGTCGAAGGTGTCTGAGCTTTCGTCAAAATCCGTAGGAGACCGTTTATTGTCGATGTGAGGAGTGACTTGCTGAAATGTTCCTTCCGACATGAACCTGCCGCGGACATCCTGATGGACGAAAATATAACCGGCCTTCGGAAAGTGTTCGCTTGGACCGAGCGATGATGGATAGGTATCAGCGCCATAGGGAGCGCAGGAATACGGAGTTCGTTTCATCAATAAGGGATATTTTCGCGTGGTATCCTTTGGACTGAAGACAGTCGTGTGGAGCTTGCTCCCATCTCGCATAGGAATCGCGTACTCGCTCTTTTGATATCGCAATCGAATCGTGCTCTCCGGACTAATGGCTTCCTGTGCCAGGGCGATCGGCGGAATCAAGGTTGGCAAGGCAGAGGCAACGAGCAACGCCAAGAACTGGAACGCAAGTGTCGCACGAGTGGCACGTTTTATCGGATACATCATCGCATTCCCTCGGTATTAACAAGACAAAGATCAACTACACTACAATACCTCGTTTGACGGATTGCTCAAGTGTTTTGTTTCCCTAGCGTTGATGCATGTAGGCAAAGTCGCACCCGGCAGGTGCGACCTACGGTA
>JANLRK010000580.1:0-2606 GCA_031361585.1 Pirellula sp.
TTGCAAACAGTCGCATTCCTCAGGCCAATCTCGACACAATCGCCGCAAGCGATTGCACGGCTTGTTCGATTTCAGCATCATTTGTTTCTGATGAAACGCTGAATCGTATACCACCGCGAACGAGCAGAGGTGCCAGTCCCATGGCTTCAAGGACATGTGACGGTTGACTCGATCCGCTTGCGCAGGCTGAACCGGTGCTGCAAGCGATACCGGCCATGTCCAGAGCCAGTTGAAGAGCCTGGCGATCAATGCCTGGGAATACCATACTGAGGGTGTGAGGCAAACGAGCGGACTGCGCTCCAACGGCTAACGCAGTTGGAATGGTTGCAAGTATGCTCGATTGCAAAGCATCGCGTAGGCGTTGCATTTGGGCCACGCGTTGAGAAAGGTGAGCTATGGCGTTTGTGACCGCCAATTCAAATCCCCCTGCGAGAACTGGCATTTCCGTTCCTGGTCGTTGTCCTAACTGCTGGAACCCTCCGAAAGACCGAGGACTCAGCGGAACGCCATGCCGTAAAAGGATCGCTCCAATGCCTACTGGTCCATGCAATTTGTGAGCTGTGATCGTCATCGCATCCACGTCCAGTCGTTCGAAGTCCAACTCGGATTTCCCAAGTACCTGGACAGCGTCCGTGTGAATAAGGACACCCGCTTTGCGACACAACTCAGCCGCTTTGGCTACCGGCTGCAAGACGCCAGTCTCATTGTTAGCAAGCATCAGTGAGACCAATGAGATGGGTCCACTTGTCGACGATGTAGCCAACCATTCCTCAAGTCGATCCAAGATGACGACCCCATCCTTTGAACATGGCAAATAGCGGATTTCTCGCCCCTGCGCGCTTGCATATTGGGCTGCGGCGAGAATGCTAGGATGTTCGATGCTGGAAACGATGATTGCACCTGGTATCTGTTCCGTAAGGCCAAAAAGTGCGAGGTTGTTCGACTCGGTGCCGCCGCTTGTGAATAGCAGTTGATCGCTGGCCATTCCCTTTGTCCGGCCCCCACATCGATTTAGGATAGTCTCTCGCGCCTGCTCAACAACTTGTCTAGCTTGTCGACCGGCGAAGTGCTGGCTGCTCGGGTTGGCCAATCGCATTTGCATGAGTTCATGCATGCGTTCAACCACGGTTGGGTCGATTTGAGTCGTCGCATTGTTGTCAAGGTAGATCAAGGCTATAGTGCATCCCATTGCCAATACAATGGAGTCTCCGCTTCAAAACGAAGCTCCGCTTTAAAAGTGGGATGACTTAGCTCCAATCTTCGACAATGCAAAGCGATCCCTTCCGGAAAGGACTCTTCGGCTCCATATTTTTTATCGCCAAGGATTGGGCACCCGATCGCTTCCAATTGGGCTCGTATCTGATGCTTGCGTCCAGAAATCAGATTAATCTCCAGCTCGAAACCGAGCCGATTTTCACCAACGCACTGATACTCAAGAATCGCAAGTTTGCTTTCCGGAGTAACTGACATGCTGACGCGCGTTTTGAAGTCTTCTTCTCTACGCACTAGATGGTGCTCAAGCCTCGCTGCAGACTCCTTAGGGCGATTGCCAACAACGGCCCAATAAGTCTTTCGTGTAGTATGCTCGCGAAACTGCTCGCTCAATCGCCTTGCCGACTTACTAGTCCGTGCAAATGGGATTACTCCGGTCACCGGCGCATCCAGTCGACTGACGACCCCAATAAAAACGTTGCCGGGTTTATCATACTTGTCCTTAATGTACGCAGCCGACCAATCCAGTAGGCTCTTTTGGCCTGGAAGTGCTCCTTGGACAACCCAATTGGCTGGTTTGTTCAGAACCAAAAGATGGTTGTCCTCGTAAAGAATCTGCATGTCTATCGGCGCTCGTTAGGCGCCGACCTTCCATGTCTCTCCGCTGCTAAACAGCTTTTGAAGATTGCCTTTGCCTTTTTGCTCAATCGCCTGATCAATTTGGCCGCGAACAGCTTCTTCGAATGTTTGGTGCTTGACCGCTCGGAAGACTCCGATCGGTTCAGGGAATTCTGGGCGGCGAAGTCTCGAGAGCATGTAAACCAATGTGGAATTCGCTTGCTCGTCATGGAATAGGAGGTCGTCTTCCTTTACCTTGCCTTGGCTCAAATCCACAATTTCCAAATTCAAACCGTTGAGGCGAATGCCTTTGTCTTTGTTCTTGCCGTAGATCATCGGCTTGCCGTGTTCAAGCTCAATCGTAGCATCGTCACGCGTGGCTTTGTCCTGCGCGTAGGCAAAAGCACCATCGTTAAACACGTTGCAGTTTTGGTAGACTTCGACAAACGACGTTCCCTTGTGCGCGGCAGCGCGCTTTAGAGTGTAAGCCAAGTGCTTGACGTTGCTATCTACGGACCGAGCGATGAAGCTCGCTTCAGCACCGACTGCCACGCTGATCGGATTTAGCGGATGGTCGACAACGCCCATCGGCGTACTTTTGGTGATCTGCCCCTCAACGCTAGTTGGCGAATACTGCCCTTTGGTTAGTCCATAAATGCGGTTGTTGAACAGAATGATGTTCAAGTCAACGTTGCGACGCAGCAAGTGAATGAAGTGATTGCCGCCGATGCACAAGGCGTCGCCATCCCCCGTGATAACCCAAAAGCTCAGTACCG
>JANLRK010000022.1:0-9162 GCA_031361585.1 Pirellula sp.
GATCGTCGCCGAACCTGAGGCATTCCACATCAATAAAGTGAACTGTTCATCTAGCTCGACCGTTGTATCTCCCTTGACGAGAACCGTAACTACTTTCGAGGATTCGCCAGGCGCGAAGGTAATTCTATCTAAGGTACCGCCCGCGAAGTCACTCGCGTTGGTTGGATTGACCCCGCTGCCGAAGACCGTGTAATCGACAGTCGTTAAACCACTCGTATCGCCGGTTCGGCTAACATAAAACGTAAAGGGAATGCTACCCGAATTTCCTTCTGCCTTAATGGCATTCCCTGCTACCACGGACAGAGTCACTTCGTCATTCAGAATCACTCCGGTGGCGCTGCTAGTAGTGATCGTCGCCGAACCTGAGGCATTCCACATCAATAAAGTAAATTGCTCATCGAGCTCGACCGTTGTATCTCCCTTGACGAGAACCGTGACTGTTTTTGAAGATTCGCCAGGCGCGAAAGTGATTCTATCTAAGGTACCGCCCGCGAAGTCACTTGCGTTGGTTGGATTGACCCCGCTTCCGAAGACCGTGTAATCGACAGTCGTTAAACCACTCGTATCGCCGGTTCGGCTGACGGTAAACGTAAAGGGAGTGCTACCCGAATTTCCTTCTGCCTTGGTCGCATTCCCTGCAACCACAGACAGAGTCACTTCGTCATTTAGAATCGTCCCCGTGGCGCTGTTAGTAGTGATCGTCGCCGAACCCGAGGCATTCCACATCAACAAAGTAAATTGCTCATCGAGCTCGATCGATGTATCTCCCTTGACGAGAACCATAACTGTTTTCGAGGATTCGCCAGGCGCGAAGGTGATTCGGTCTAAAGTACCGCCCGCGAAGTCACTTGCATTGGTTGGATTGACACCGCTGCCGAAAACAGTGTAATCGACGGTCGTTAAACCACTCGTATCGCCAGTTCGGCTTACGGTAAACGTAAAGGGCGTGCTACCCGAATTTCCTTCTGCCTTCGTCGCACTGCTGGCAACTACCGCAAGCGTTTGAGGTAGCACCACGACGATAGTACCGCTGAGGAAATACTGTCCCAAGCTTGCGTATCGGCTGTAGCCATCGGTAAGTGGATTGCCTTTACCTGTGCCACTAACTCGCAGTACGTACTGCTGAGCGGTTACGGACGCAGTTATGCTAGCGCTCAGCAATTCTGTCGGGTTGGAACTGGCGATCAGGTTATTAGCCATGTCGTAGAGTTCGAGCGAAATATCGAGGTTTGGCCCGCGATCCAAAGGTGCGGCATTAATTTGAATCGTTCCCGCGCCCGTTGTGAAACTGAATGCATCTACGTCCGTCGTTCGTTCGATGATGCCCCAATCGCTGATTTGTCCACCAGCAACATCGAGAATGGATGCGGTGCCATTTGTCCCTCCGTGATCATCGTTGCGGTACGAAAAACCGTTTTGCGTTGTTATGACCATCAAGTCGTCTTCAGCTTGATTGTTTGCATTTAAGTATTCGTTTTTGCTCCATTGAGTTACGTTTTGATAGTAAGAATTTCCCATGATCGGAGCCCATCCAGTGCTTCCAGTTCCCTGTCCAGAATAATACTCTTCTGCCGGGCTTGTTCGCCCGTCATGGTCCAATCCAAGCGAGTGTCCTGTTTCGTGACTAATGGCTTCCGCGGTGTATTTCTCGTCGCCGTTACCAAGTTGATTGGAGAATACGAAAGCTGGAGTGTCGGTTGACCAGTTAAAGGATCCTACATAAGTAATACCTCCGCCACCTGACGTCCACCAGTTACCGGTACCAACAACGACTCGGATGCCCCATTCCGTGTCGGAACCGCCCGTATTGGAGAGCGCAGCGGAGCCAGGGTCTTCTGTTGTTACGTCTACGTTGAATGGAATAAAGTCCTCGGACACCCGCTCCCAAATCCATTGGATTCGCGAGCGTTCGGCATTGCTGAAATCTGCTGGATTGCCATCTATGTCGTATGCGCCGGAGACAATCGCTTGGTTATTAGCGTAATCGGAATTCCAGTAAGTTCCGTTTGTAACGTTGCCATCGAAGTCGAGATAGATTCGTTTTGTAGCCCCTGGATTGCTGTGCAACCGAAACGTATCAGCAAGCGAAGTCGGAGTGAGAGTGGCGAGAGTTTTGTCCGGATCAACGGGGTCTGCTTGCCGGTTAGTGGGACCCATTACCGCTTCTGAAACGTGGATCTCACGCTTGGCAATATCATAGTAGGCTTCCGGCTCAGGCGTTTCGAATGCCATTGCAGAGTTTAGTAGATCAGCGGTAAACGCGAATCTTTTTTCCAGCATCTCAAAAGACAAATTGCGATTGGTAATTTTTCTGCGATCGATCAGACGACGACCGATAGCAGGGGAAATTCTTTCGAAGTAGTTCATGAAGTGGTCCCCAGACTTCTAGGCAAATAAATAATCAAAAGAGTCGTACTTCCAACGAATTGTCGAAAATGGTTAGACTTCAACTTATTAAAAGTACTTGATCGAGAACAACGACCCTTGACGGAAACCTAGTTCGCTTTTCCGATGTTCGCAAACCGAGATGCAATGCAAAGGTTTCCCCATTGAAAACGTTTCCAAATCGAAGGCGGCTGGGTGCGATTGCAGTGGTTGTAGCGATGCGTAACGTGCCAAAGGTTTGGCACGTCTCACTGTCGCAAGCCCACGAAGTGCATCGCATACAAGCTATATTGTTTCTGGCGACACTTTTTTTCAACCTTGTGGGCGAACTGAATCTATGATGCCAACTCAACTTCACGCATTCGATGATGACGCACTTGGGACACACGATGCCGTCGCTTTGACTGACTTGCTTAAGCGGCGTAGCGTTAGCTCGGCCGAGTTAGTGGAAGCAGCGATTACTCGCGCTGAACGGGTTGACGGAGTGCTGGCGGCTATTCAGTTGCGAGACTATGTCAAAGCCCGCACGGCAACGGCGCTGCGGCACGATGGGATTTTTGCAGGCATCCCATCGTTCATCAAAGACAACACCAATATCGCAGGTTGGCCTACATGTCATGGTTCGGGAGCTGTGCCTTCAAGGCTTGCCAAGCAGGACGGCAGTTTTGCTCAACAGTTTCTTTCGTTGGGGCTTGTGTTGCTTGGTAAATCTCGATTGCCCGAGTTTGGATTCAATTGCACCACAGAGTTTGAGCACGCTGAACCGTGTCGCAATCCGTGGCACACTGAATATTCATGTGGCGGAAGTTCCGGAGGATCTGCAGCTTTAGTGGCCGCTGGTGTAGTTCCTTTAGCACATGCCAACGATGGGGGCGGCTCCATTCGGATTCCAGCCGCATGCTGCGGACTGGTCGGCTTGAAATCCACGCGAGGGCGATTCATCACTCACGAAATGGCCAAGTCACTTCCGCTGAACGTCGTTTGCGATGGAGTGGTTTCACGGACGGTGCGAGACACGGCCCACGCTGTCGCAGGTATGGAACGCTATTGGCGCAATAGCAAATTGCCTGAGGTTGGGTTGGTCGAAGGTCCTGGTAAGCGGAAGTTGCGGATCGGATTGATGATGCATTCGCTGGTCGGAAAAATGCCCTGCGAACAGACACGCAGTGCCGTGGAATCGATCGCTAAACTGTTGGAATCTGAGGGACATTCGATCGTACCCATGAGCCAACCATGCAAGTCAACGTTTGCAAACGATTTTGGTAACTACTGGGGGATGCTAGCTTACTTGACTGGTCGAGTTGGCAAGCGCGAGTTTGGCGAGCAGTTTGACCGAAGTAAGTTCGACGGTTTTACAAAAAGTCTGGGCGGTTTGTTTGTGAAGAGTTGGACTAGAACGCCGTTTGCGTTGGTGCGTTTGCACCGTACCTGGCAACTTTTCGCCAAAGCAATGAAAGATTTGGACGCAGTTTTATCTCCGGTGGTCGGGCACGTCACACCGAAACTAGGGCATCTCAGTCCAAAGGTTGAATTTGAACAATTGATAGACCGCTTGACGCAGTATGCTAGTTACACGCCCCTTAACAATGCCAACGGCAGTCCAGCTATTTCAATCCCGGCAGGACTTTCAAGCGAAGGACTGCCCATTGGCATTCAACTGGCGGGGCGACACGGAGACGAACAAACGTTGCTGGAGTTAGCATATCAGATCGAGCAACTGCAACCATGGCCGCAACTCTTTTCGCAAACCGCCAGGGCAGTTTCGCAGTTATCCGATTAGTTCATTTCGATTATTTCGAGTTCACCGTGGGAGGCTTTCCCACTTTCCGATGCTAGCAAGTTTAGCTTGAAAGCAGAACAATCCAGCAGGACAAGCCTGCGGTATTTCTGAATTCCACAAGTTCATTGTCTTCGTTCTTGACTATCCTGTAGCGTTGAGTGCAGGATACTACTTTTTCGTGGACATTCTACGGGACAAATCTGCATATGGACTTGGACAGAGACTCGCAATAGTGACACAGGAATCTTCGCCACCAAATAGTAAAGCCGCATTTAGTGGAATTCGCCAAGTTATTCAGCAGCAGCTACGAGATAGATCACTTGTCAAAGCGAGCGTTTTCTTGGTCCCATCCATGCTTTTGTATCTCCTCGGGGTTGGCTTGTTTCTACTCTCACCGTGGTGGCTCATGCCATTCACTTGCCTTTTTCTAGGATTGGCAGGCAATGTCCTGTTTGTCATTGCCCACGATTCTGCTCACAATTCTTTTACTCCCATCGGTTGGTTGAACGCCATTATTGCGCGCTGCTGCTTTCTTCCCGCTTGGCATAGCTACACCGGATGGATTCACGCTCATAATCACGTTCATCACGGCTGGACTAATCTGCGCACCAAGGATTATGTCTGGGCTCCCATGACGAAAAGCGAATACGACCAACTTTCTCCCGGGAACCAATGGCGAGTTCGATTCTATCGATCAGTTCTGGGCTTTGCTCCCTATTACCTTTTTGAAATCAATCTCAAGAAGATTTTCATGCTACAGCCCGAGGTCCGCAATTCGAGAGTGAGGCAAATGTGGGTGCTCGATAATATGCTTTTGGTGTTAGCCATCGTTGCTCAGGCTTGGTTATGGATTTGGCTGGCGCAAGCCGTCTCCAATGACGTATCGCCACTCTGGTTGTTATTCTTTGCCATTGTGGTGCCGGGCGTTTTCACGAACTACTTGATTGGATTCACAACCTACCTACAGCATACACATCCGTTGATACCCTGGTTCGATAACAAAAGTGAGTGGACGTTTTATATCGGCCAAATTCGTGGCACGACCCACACGCACTTACCCTACAGTATCAATTCTCTATTTCACAATGTCATGGATCACACGGCCCATCATGTCGATCCTCGAATTCCCCTCTACCATCTACCTGAAGCTCAACAGAAAATCGAGGAATCATGCAATCGCAATATCGTGCAGCATCGATTCACCTTGCATAGCTTCCATCGAACACTTCAGGTGTGCCAGCTCTACGACTACGCAAACCACTGTTGGCAGGACTTTCAGGGAAACCAAACGAGTTCGCAAACGATTTATTTCTAAGCGATTCAACATAGCCTGAGTTATCCGTGGTTGGATCAGGGTTAACGCCCAACAATCACTCAGCGTCTCTCATCTTTGCGTTTCGCATCTTTCGTCGAACTTGCACTACTAACCGCTGAAACAAGGTTAACCGTTCCGCGATAGCTTGGAACGGGAAGTAAGCTTGGCTCGAGTTCCGTCGCATCGTTGCTGAGTAGTCTATTATTGCCGACGAAATAGGAATGATTGTCGGCGACGATCATGTTGTAGGTTACTTCCGGAACCTCTAAAGACTCAATCGATTCAAGGCGAATCGATCCGGTCGCGGTGTGCACCACCCAATCCTTCTCAAGCTCGCGTGTTCTTCGCCAGCCCTTGCCCGAAACCCACCAATTGTGGCCGCGGGTTGCATGGATGGTATCCGTGGATGTTTTGATTTCAACAATCGGAGCAGGATCGCGAACGGTCGTTTTCAAAACCGGCTTTAGTTCAATGGCGGCTGTGTCTACGTTTTGCGACAAGACGAGATCTCCAACTCGAATGCTCTCGATTGGCTTAAGCCCTGATATCGTTTGAACCAGAGTACCTGCGGTAAGGCATTCATGTCTAGGAGTTGCTACAACGGCAATCGGCTGCACGGCATAACTCTCGTCGCGAACATATTGGTAATTTTGATTTCGGGACTGAATATAGTTGCTGTCGTTTTCTCGATCCCACCAGTTCCACCAATCATTTGCCGAGTTACCTTGGTCGACACCCAAACACGATTTAAGCACCGAAAAAACGCGTTCTCGATCCGCTTTGTGCCGGTGATTTTCTTGGTCGACTAATTCCTTGTTGCGAATCATATTTGCTTCAGCGGTCCGAATCGAAACGTTCTTGGCTAATGGGCTGATCGCGTTTTGGCTGTCCAGTCTCAAAGAGAACCACCCAAGGCCTGATACACCATTTCGATTTCCTAAAGTACTATTTGACGGTCCTGCTACCCTCGTGTTAATGTTCCTTTGAGCAGCCTGAAGAACAGTGTCGATTGACAGCACGGTTTTTTCGTTGCTTGTGTCGCGAGCCCAAAGTTGCTCCAGTACCAACTCGCCCGTCGGTCTCGCCGAAAATCGGTGAGTGAACTCAATATCTTCTTCTACCAGTCCCAAAAGGTCTCTCACATAAAACTCTGGCCGATATTCTTTCATACCAGTGATGGCTTCACTTGCGGCAATTGAGCTAGGGTCAGCAATTGCAATCTTGGCGAGAGTCAAACAAGCTTCTTTGGTATGAAAGCGTCGAATCGCCGTGACGAATGGACGAGCTTGGTCCGTTTCGAGAATTACTGCCATTGCAGCCATGGACTGAACCGCAGAATCATCCTTTATTTCCCGTACAGACTCAATCGCTTTCGATCTCGCCTTGACGTCCGATCCTTGAACGGCCATCGCGAGATTCTTCATCTTAGGAATCCATTTTCGATAATTCGATACGCGTTCCTGCATCTTCTTCTCTGCAGCATTCCACTGTTCTGGGGAAACCCATCGGCCGCCAATCGATTTGTGACCCAGCTCTTGTCTCGCTTCGTCGTCATTGGGAAACAGATCGCAGAGTGCGGTCCAATGAGCTTTCGCCTGGAGCTCCAATTTCTCTTTCGAACACCAGCGAGCCAAGGAGCGGTGGCCCTCTAAATTCTGTGCTGTCTTTTCCCTTAGCTCCAAATACCGATTGATTCGTTTAGGTGCACTCTCTAGATTCAGCTCGGACACGTCACACCAGCGATTGCCAACATGAACCTTACCCGCATGCCATTTAGACAAGTCGCTCGCCGTTGATTGATTGTCGTCTTCTAGAGCTCTGGCCCTGTCAACGATCTCGCCCTGAGCTTCCCTCTGAAGGATCGCGTCAAGTTTAATGGGTAAGTCCTCGGCAGAAACCGCTGATGCAGCAAGGGTCGACACAGCAAAAATCGCGAACACTTTTCGTCTTCGAATGGAAGCGATCGAGTCTGCAAGAATTGTTCGTGTTAGACAGAGCTTCATGATACAATTCCCAAAGGAGAGGCGTTTGAATTGCTAATCGAGCGAATCATTACATTATTCGAGTGAAATGCAACGACCATGTCAATGAAAATATCCTTTTGTTTTTACAGAACCGCAATTCGATATCTGTCGACCGTTGTCGCTCTGCTCTTAACTTTGCAGGTGTTAACGTCAATGTCCTCCGCTCAAGGAACGTTGGACAAAAAAACTTCCCAAACAAGCGTCGATGACTTGGAGTTTCTTGAAAACGAATACGGTACGTTTCAAAAACAGGGCTCTGAGCTTCAAAATCGATTCGAGCGTATTGTGAAGGTCTTTTCTGATTCAGAAAAAGACATGAAGGCAATTCAGAATGAAACGCTACGACAGCAAATGAATCAAGCCAATTCGGATATTCAACAGATGTTTCTTCAAATTCAACAGCAATCGGTTCAAGCCGCAGCGAATCAATCTACAAAGAACCAACGAAACGACCGAAACCTAACTCAACAGTCCAATCGACTTGCGGTCGAAGAAGCCCAGCTTGGCCTCGGAAACTTCGCTAGATCGCAGCAAATGGCACAGCTATCGGCATCTCAACAGCTTGTCTTTCGCAATTATCAGCAGGCAATGGGAGACTTCCAAATTCTGAGCATCGACTTCCAAAAGTGGCAAATCAAGTCTATCGAATACCTACGGCGTTATTGGCGGTTCAGTGACCCTGAGGGAATGAACTCGTCCAAGCTTAACGAGCAGAGGCTGCAGATTCTCAAGCAATCGGAGCCGAGCAATCCATACGCTTTGCTTACTCGCGGCCTATTGGCGATTCGAGTGGATAACGAAAATGAAGCCGAAGAAAGCTTGACCCGCATTTCAATGAATGGAGGACCCATTTCACCGATCGCGGACGCAGGTTTAGCACTGCTATATTCGATCAAGAAGCAAAAGCAAAAGTCGCAGGAATCGCTTCGCCGCTCCAAGGTTGGACAATCCAATTTTGCAGCTGTCGGTCCCTACGTCAGTTGGATATCCGCGCAAGTAAGCATGGCGCAACATGGTTACCCTGCCGCTCTCAAAGAGTTGGACCGACTGATGGACATCAAGGAATTTGATTTGCCCTCCAGGCGCCAGATAACTCTGATTCGTTCTCTGGAAGGGAAAGCAAAACATAAGCCGTCGGAAAAGAATCTCAAAAACATCCGACTGGTTTCCGATTTTTCTGGGAGAGACGACTGGTATACCGAACTCGTGTACGCCATGTGTCTCTACACGAACGATTTCCAAAAGGAAGCCATGACAAGAGCTGAACATGCGCTCGAAATAGTTCCCGAGGATCGGCGTGTTGAATGCAAAAAAGTGCTCGATGCAATCGCAGACGGGACAGAGCTGACTTGGGCTTTCTGGAACTGACGGGAAACAATAGCTTGACAGTGAGACGCCAAAAAATTCGGCCAACGACGGCTACTTTGTTGTTTCGATTGGGCCGATGACTGCATTGGTCATTTCATCGCCAAAGAACTCATGCAAGACAATGACTGGGTTGCCAACATAATTCTCCCAGTGACGAGCCAATGGGGCTTCCTTTAGGCCTTCGATCCAGTTGCAATTGAATTCATGGACAGAGGCTCTATGGTAGGTGCCAGGCGTACACCGCCCCGGCTTTGTCATTGCCACAGTGAGAGTCAGTTGGACGCCAGAGG
>JANLRK010000599.1:0-2753 GCA_031361585.1 Pirellula sp.
CACGGAGTGCCGTGCTACACTGGGTTGTCGACAGAGCTAAACTCGCAAATATACCCCCTGCTTTTCTAAGTGCCTTACAAAGACCCATGTCACCCAAAAGAAGAGGGCTAAACCTGTATAGGCATACCATGCCGGAGAGTCTTTAGGAAAGAATGGATTAACTGCATTGCCAACCATACTATGAAGTACATAGGCGATCAAAGCATTGGTTCCAAATGTCTTAAAGAAAGGCAACCCTAAACCGCAAATGTCGCATCCGATAAAGAAGAGCAGATACACTAATAAAGAGAAGCCTGCCGTGAACAATGGATAAGCCAGCGTACCACCGCGTTGACTCATCATCCAATAATTCCACTTCCTGAAGTCCTGCCCAGGGGGCTTGATAAAAGGAGGTTCCGCTAGCCAAGCCGAAATAACGGAGCCAGCTTGTTTGGCTTCTTCGTACTTGGATTTGATGCGTTCTCGACTTGGCCAAACTGGGTCTGCAGCCAACTTTTCAGCTTTGAGCGACTCGACTTGTGACGCTGGTACATCGTACAATCTTGTTCCACAGGATATGGCATACCCAAGTCCCATCAAAAGCATTGAAACCGCAAACACCTTGACCAGTGTCATCGATCCCATTTGCAGTTGACTTCTTGGCTGTACAAACACGTCGCATGCTAAGGTTCCTACGATGGCGGGAATGGTCCACGTTAAAAACCCCAGTGGGCCACCGTCAATTCCGTTAGGCGCAGTATTGCACCAAACGAAATTGAACCAATAGGACAAGACCACATGGGCGACCGCGGAACCCACCATCCATAGGATGCGGACCGACCATTTGGAATGCACGACAGGCAATAGCCAAAGCGATGTGACCGCGATATGCATAAGCGTTTGAAACCAACTGCGTTTGAAAGGTTCGTAAAGCGCTTGCCAAGGCCCCATTTCTTTTAGCTGCTCCCAATTGGGCGCACGTTGTCCAACGGTGTAGACCACCAATGTGACCATTACCAATCCTAAGAGTCGACGGATCATTCGTCCGTAGGCAGCAGCACTGCCTTGAGTTTGCATGCGTCTTCCAAAGGTGAGCCTCAAAGCAAATCCCACCGCAAATAAAAACTGCGGCATGATCGTGTCCGCGTAACTGCAATAGTCGTGCGTGTGCTTGAGCACCTGCGGACACACCGCGTAGCCTCCGAAGTAATTCACCAACAGCATACCAACTACCGTGTAGCCTCGAAATTGATCGAGTGATGCAAGTCGCTCAGACTTGACGGGTGCTATAGGTTCGGTATGAATTGGTTGACTCGCCATGATTTACGTCGCTTCTTTTGAGATCGAAACCGCGAACCAGATTTTGGTGAACGAATCCAAATTATTCAGACTACGGGCGCTGTTTGCTGTGGAGGTTTTCCGGCGTACCCATAATCTTTGCGTTTTCCTTTGCAGAGGGCGGCCCCTCCAAAGTCAACAGAGCGAACAAGTCCGCGAGCTCTTGTGCGTTCAGTTGATTCTCGACCCCTTCTGGCATGAGAGACTTTTTGTCTTGCTTAAACTCTTCGATATCTTCCGCAGCAATCGTTTCCTCCTTAGCACCCTGTACTTTGATCACAGTTCGCTTATCTGTCTTTTCAACCAACAGGCCTGTCACTACCGTTCCATCGACAGTCCTAAGCGTAACGCTCTTGTACGCGTCGCCGATCACCAAGCTTGGATTAAACACACTGACAAGCAATTGCTCATAAGAGCCTCGACCGTTGGCCGTAATATTAGGACCAACTTCATGGCCTCTTCCATTCATCAGGTGGCATTGGCCGCAGATGCGATCGTAAATGACAAGTCCTCGCTCTGCATCGCCGCGCGCATCCCAACGGAGCATATTGGCCATGCGTTTGACAACTTCTTCTCGTTCCTGCGTAGTCTCGGTATTGATCTTGCCCCAGATTTTGGCGACCGCGGATTGAACCTCGACATTCGAGTCGGCAGCCAATAGTCGCACTCGATTGGGGCTAATCAGCTCTTTTCGAAGTCTCCCCTCGATGATCTGGCCAAGCAGCGCTTGTGCCGTATCGACGCGTCTGCACATGCGTTCAGCCACGGCCGCTTGCATGTCGGTTTTGAGCGAGGTCAATGAGGCAACCAATTGATCGGTGTCAGCTGCGCTTGCGAACGCAATCCCGGTGTCCATGGCCACATCGCGATAGGAACTTTCAATCGGGCGATTGGCCTTCAAGTCATCCAACAATTGCATCAATGCCTCGGAGGCAA
This sequence comes from Pirellula sp., assembly GCA_031361585.1. Classification (GTDB taxonomy): domain Bacteria; phylum Planctomycetota; class Planctomycetia; order Pirellulales; family Pirellulaceae; genus JBKCUI01. Next base: position 2,254 of record JANLRK010000599.1, read on the forward strand.
CTTTGGGCTGCACTTGAACGACGGCTTGAAGCATTTGCCTTCGAAGAGTTCCATCCAGTTTTGGCGACAGTACGATTTTCCGAGCTGTTTCGATGGCATCTGCATCCGCACAAAGTAGCCGAACCGAAATCATCGCCTTTTGCCAGGCCGACAGCGATTCCAACGCAACACTGTCCGAGGGTTTGTACGTCGAAGTTATCGCTTTGGAAACAATCCATTGCTTCAATATTGGGCGAAGGGCCTCGTTCTTAATCTCGCCTGTTCTCGCTTTGGTCTACAACGTTTCCAGTACGGTAGCAGCCTGGTTTGGATGCCGTTCACCTAGACCGCTGGCTAACTGAAGCACTGTGTTAACAGCGCGTTTGCTCGGTTCGTCGGCCATCGAAACAGCTCGGAAAATCGTACTGTCGCCAAAACTGGATGGAACTCTTCGAAGGCAAATGCTTCAAGCCGTCGTTCAAGTGCAGCCCAAAGTTGCCTCCGAGGCATTGATGCAATTG
>JANLRK010000600.1:0-4415 GCA_031361585.1 Pirellula sp.
ATTGTCGTCGCCAACCCTTGGTCAGCAACCGAAGGAGATTACCAACAGCATCGGAATGAAGCTGGTTCTGATACATGCGGGGTCGTTTACGTTGGGATCGCCTGAGGGAGAGGTTGGAAAGCTGGACAGCGAGACGCAAAATGAACTGGAGCACGAAGTGACAATTAGTAGGTCCTATTACCTTGCCATGTACGAGTCAACCCAGGGTGAGTACCAAAAAGTGATGGGAAACAACCCGAGCAGTTTCAAGGGAGCGAACAACCCTGTAGAAATCAGTTGGAACGACGCGGTTCTGTTTTGCAAGAAGCTATCGGAATTACCCGAAGAGAAGGCGGATGGACGGGAGTATCGGCTGCCTACAGAAGCTGAATGGGAGTACGCTTGCCGCGCCAGAAGTACGACTAGATATTGTTTTGGTGACGCTGAGGAAATACTTGGGGAATATGCCTGGTTTCTCGAAAACTCTGAACGCAAGACCCATCCCGTGGGCGAAAAAAAACCTAACAGTTGGGGTTTGTATGACATGCACGGGAATGTATGGGAGTGGTGCCAGGACCTTTATGCTGATTACCCATCAGATGCGTTAACTGATCCTAAGGGTCCTATTGAGGGCTCGTCCCGGGTTTTTCGAGGAGGCAGCTTTATCAGCGTTGCTGACAACTGCCGGTCGGCGTTTCGGATCCGGCTTGATCCGTCGCGTCGCATCATCTTTTACAGCGGCTTCCGCGTCGCCATGAGCCTTCCTGCAAAACAGCCAGCGCCTGCACCAACCAAATAAAAGAGGCGACGAAAGCTCACCAGTTGCAATGTCCACAGGTATGTGCTTGGGCAACATGCGATGCCGGTGCTCATTCGCTATTCGATTTATTGGTTCGATTATTTGCAGTCGCTTTATCAACAACCGCCGACGCTTCGGTCAGCAAACGCTGCACATCGTTCTCGAGTTGAGCCGGCATTGGCTTCGAGGAAGTCCATTTTCGCGCGCGCTCCAGAAATTCATTGGCGTTCGCCCAATCATCGAGTTTGGCATAACACATTGCGAAACCGCAAAGCGCGAAGAGATGACAAACGTTGGACTCGTCCGACAAGTTATCCTTGAATGGTTCCAGCGCCTCCAAATATCGCTGGTTTCGGTAGTATGCGAAGCCAACAGTGTCGCGAACATATGTAACCGGAATATCGCTCGAGAGATTTGTTTCTAGAGTGAGCAATTTTTCGACATACAGTTGAGCCAACAACGGACGGCGTAACGAGATATCATCGCCAATCAAGGCGGAGGCGGCATTATTAAGCGACTTTGCGTCTGCCCTGAGGCGTCCTAGAAATGCCATTTTTTCCTTCTCGGCAGCGACTAGATCGCCCAAACCTACAAATGCAAAAACTCGGAGCCCCGCGGCGCGATGCGCAAAGGCGGAGAATTCCTGAGCTAACTTGTTGCAGTCCTGGATCGCGCGGTCATACTGTCCATTGTGAATCAGCCATTCAGCTCGGAGCAACCGGAAATCTGGTTCATCGATTTTTGCGAGAACCCAATCGGCATCTGTGATTGCAACCTGCCAGTTACCGATAGCAGCCAGTGTGTAGGCTCGCCATTGACGCGGCGTAATTGCCTTCGGTAGGAGCTCGCAAGTTCGATTAAACTCTTCCAACGCTGCTCCGTAGTCTCCACGTTTCGTGAGTACCATTGCGGCCGAGAAGGCAGCTTGACCGTTGTGCGGTTCCGATTTCGCTTTCTCCAGTGTCGTGCGATCGATCAATGCGAACAACTCGCTCGCTGATTGGGTTCGTTCCAAATCCGGCACCACGGAGACTTTTTGAATGGCCTCCGGTGCATTGATCCCTTTATAGTCAGGCCCGTCCCAAGGAAGCCCTAATTCCAGTACACCCTTGCGAATAGCCGGCATATCGCATCGCCAGAATCCCTGGGCATTGCGGAGGAGCAGTCGGTCGCCTCGCGGCGATAGTTCACAATCGAGACCCTCAAAGCGGGCAAATACTTTACCTGTTGGCACGTCGGACAAACAAGCTGTTCCCGATTTAAGGTAGGAAACATACTGACGCCCATCTGCAGACAATTTTTGCGGTTTACCAGTCGCGACTGGTACCGAAGTCCAATCACGGGTCCGCCACAATCGGTCGTTGGCAAAAAGCAACTCGCCATCGCGGGTGAAGTCGGCGTAACGTGAGTTGTTTTGCAGCACTACACGTTCGAGCGTCTTAAAGGGCACCAGTCCATCACTTTGTTTATAGATAGTCGTAGCTCCGCCTGTCGAAGAAGTGATCAGGTTCCCGTCGGCGGAAATCGCGCATCGATCACCGTGTGCATGACCAAGCATTTTCCGCCCAGCGGGTTCCCCAGCCGCTTTGATCCAACAACCGTAATACTGCTGGGTGTCAAAGGCATTTGGATACCCACCTGCAATGGTCTGACCGTCAGGGCTGGTAGTGATTCGTCCATCTTTTCCAAAGGGCATGTGAATCGGCTCTGGTACACCCAATTCAATCTGCGTTTCACGTTCGTCGACAAAGCGATACGGCAATCGAAAGATGCCTTGATGCGCATTAACGCAGATATGGTTCGCTTCATCAAAACAGTAAGACCAGATGTCCAAGCCTAGCCAACGTTTCTCGAAAACGATGCGGCAGGTGGCTGCGTCCGCAATCAAAAAACGGTCCCCAACATTCGCGACGACGAACCGCCCGCTCGGGTCAAATGCGGGTAAACTCGGTATGTCAACTGTCATAGGAATGATGTACGACGATTCACGCCCCTCGGCGATCGACATCATACCATACTTGGTCTCCTGATCCGGCGACCGAAAGAATCCAGCGATCGTCCCGAGGGGATCGGTTCGGCTGGGATCGGCAAAAGAGCTAAATGCTCGATCCGCAGTTTGCAGCGAGATGCCATGATTTGCGTCTATGAGGCCAACGCGATCACTCCAGCCTTTGACCAATAGACGATCCCCCAGTTGATTGAAGTTCACTCTGGCCCCGCCGCCGCCACCATCGGGTGCTGGTCGTTGGGTTCGTTCCAGCGTCCACTCGGCAGTCTCCGGTGAGAAACGGAACCAATACAAGGCTTGACCGTGTCCACTCATCAAGACCAGTCGCTGACCATCCGGAGACCAATCGGCGCCCATGAAGCCAGAGTCGTCAATGTCCGGTTCGAATCGACGCAGGACTTCTCCGGTTTCCCAATTGCGTAGTTCGACGCTCGGATGATGGTAACTATGCAGCAGTACATACGGATGTGTTGGATGCGGTACTCCATTGGGTTCACGCGAAATGGGGGCTGCATCCAATCGACCAACGACCGAGCCGTCATCCACTTGAATCACGGAAATCGTTTTCGTATCGTTCACCGCAATTAGTCTTCCGCCATGAGATACGTTGGGCCAACCTCCCTTGAAATCCAAAATCTTTTGCGGAGGCGATTTTCCAACATCCCACAATGCCATAGTGAGCAGATCTCCGCTTTGTAGCAGTCGGTCGTTGCCAACAAAGGTTAAGCCAACAAGATTGTCGATACGCGGCAGGCGGGCGATTACAGACTGATCCGATAGTCTTCGAATTTCAGTATCTCCACTTGCAAAACTCAAGGCACACAGTTGGTGATTGTCACTGAAATCCGCATGTTCAAGAGGTTGTCCCTCATCGCGAAACTGATCCACGTAAAGATCTGGCAACAGCAATGCCGCGATCGCCTCATCGCGCAATGGTTCAAACCAGTCGGCTGGTTGTTTCAACCGATTGCCTATCGCGGCCGCTTTTCGAATGAGCCTTAGAGCTTCAAATCGTTGTCCAGCGTGTCGGTTAAGTCGCGTACCGTGGGCGTGACCCACCAGCGCGTCGGCCTGCGCCAATAGGGCTTCATTTTTCAGCTTGTTGGCATGTTTGGCAAACATCAACGACCCAACCGCCACGGTTAGCAGGAACAGCAGGAAAGCCGAAGTCAGGGAAGCGACCAGCGGGTATCGTATAGCCATGCGCCACGAAGACTCGATCCAACTCTCGCGTCGCGCGCGGATCGGCTTGTGTTCGAGAAAACGAGTCAGATCTTCCGCTAATTCTTCCACGCTGGCGTATCGCTGCGAGCTATCCTTGCGCAAGCACTTGTGGGTGATCGTCTGCAGGTCGATCGGGACCTTCGGTTCAAGCAGTCGAACGGCCACCGGTTCGCGCGAACGTACTTGATCCAAAGTGTCGGCGACGGTTGTGCCTCGAAAGGGTGGCCTTCCGGTAAGGCATTCATAGAGGATCGCCCCGATGGAATAAATGTCTGCGGCAGGTCCCACACGCTTGGAATCACCAAACGCTTGTTCGGGTGCCATGTAGGCAGGCGTCCCAATGATGCTGCCCGAAACCGTCGCGGCACCATCGCCATCGAGCAACTTGGCGAGACCAAAATCGGC
>JANLRK010000604.1:0-6226 GCA_031361585.1 Pirellula sp.
ATCCCCAAAGATCCGCCCACGAGGCATGCGGTGATGACTCGAGGCAGTCTCAATTGCAAAAGAATCGTCCGCTCGGTCTCGGTAAGCGATCCGGATTGCAATCCGATGAGCCAGTGAACGACTCCGTAACTAGAAATCGATACAGCACCCGATGCTAGGCTCATAACCGCGATTGCTGCTAAGGACGCGACTGCAATTACAAACGTGGCAACGGGCTTCAACGGTCCACACCTTCATTTGGAATTTCTTTCTCGCTGTTTTTCGGGAGCTTGTCGGGATACACTGCTCGAATCATCGCCTCCAACGCATCTAGCATCCGTGGACCGCAACGCGAAACTTGATCGCCATCGATCAAGAACACTTGGTGATCGCGAACCGCTGCAATCCGACCCCAACCTTGTCTCTTGGTGAGCATTTCAATGCTGACTTGCGAACGATGTGTGGATGGAGCAAGAATCACTTCAGGATCCCGATTGAGGACGACTTCATCGCTAATCTTAGGATACCCGACTGACATATCGGAGAAGATATTTTTCATTCCGCCCATCTCCAACATTTCACCAATAAAGGACTTTGGTCCGGCAGTCATCAAGGGCTCATCCCAGACCTCGTAAAACACGCGTCGTCGTTGCTCCACTGGCATGGAGTCGACCCACGAGGTCAATGCCACTACACGCCGCTTCATGTTTTCGATCAAACTGCTTGCCTCAGCCTCATGCCCTGTGACTTTTCCAAGCAAAGTTGCATCGTCATACAGTTCATCCAGCGAATCGGGACCGATTGCCAAAACGGGTATGCGGAAACGATCCAATGGTTCGATCAATGGCTGATGGCTATCCCATTTGCATAGAATCAAATCGGGGTTAAGGCTCAAGAGGGTTTCTCGGCTAATGTCATTCAACATCCCACCGCCAATCCGCGTTAGCGTCTTCGCAGCCATTGGATAATTGCAATGTTCTGTCGAGCCTACCAACAGATGTCCAGCGCCGATCGCGAACATTAGTTCGGTCGTGGATGGCAAGAGTGAGACGATCCGCTGCGGTACTTTGGTAAAACAGATGGTTCGTTGCAATCGATCAACGACGACTCTCTCACTTCTTACGTCTATATCGAATGAGATGGGTGCTGGCAACGATTTCAAGCTTGCCGAATTGGGCTGGCTGCAGCCCATCGCAAGAACAAAGAGAGATAGGACGATAAAACGCGCGAAGGATTCGAAAATACCGCAGGCTTGTCCTGCTGGATTATTCTGCTTCCAGGCTAAATAAAGCATGCTTCTCCACGGTTTTTGCAAGAACGCTCCACTGGTTAAGCCGCAACGGATTTTCAATGTTTTCCCTATTCTCCAAGTCAGCCACATGCTGGCTCAGCACCCGAGTGAGTGTTCGAGTCTAAACGACATGCACCATTTGTCAACGGCTACCAGGGGGGTGTGGTGGCGTTGCTCGATGTCGGTTTGACGCTGTTCTACAATCCAAGCTTTCGAACGACTCGTAGCCAAAAAACCTGAACGAACCGCAAACGTAGGCTCAAGCAAGGTGAGCGTCAAAGACCACGTTCTCCTTCGGTATCCGCTGTATCCAATCGTGACGCTCTCCGAGCTCATTTAACAGATGCGTTGGCGTGACCGGCTCACTCCGGTCTCGGAGGCCGAGCGTCTTGGCTAAATACCCAACTATTTTCTCCGGCGTAACTCCTTGTTCGCGATAGTAGCTAAGTCTCGTGTCGCCATGCCTTTTTGCAAGCCGCCGACCATCGGTACCCACCACCAAAGGCAAGTGCAACCAAGCGGGTATGTTCCAGTCCATCGCTTCGTAAATGGCTATTTGTCGATACGTGCTAAACATCAAATCGTTCCCGCGAACCACGTGGTTGATTCCAAAATCATGGTCGTCGACAACTACAGCCAATTGATAAGCCGTCGCGCCATAGCTGCGGCCAACAACAAAGTCTCCGAGCTCTTCTTTGGCATTCAATGCTTGTGCGCCAAACAAGTTATCTGTCCAAGTTCGAATGCCGCTCGGCATTCGGAAACGCCAAGCAACCTTGAGACCTTGGTGGTCTAGCTCCACCGAGTCCAGATGGGTTCGATGCGAGCAAGTTCCGGGGTAGATTGCACCATCCAATCTCGATTCATGCGGCGCGCTGGCGGATTGCTCCACTTCGGTACGTGTGCATGTGCAGGGATAGACCAGATTCTTCCATTTGAACTGCTGAAGGATTTCCGCATATCGCGATTCGCGTTTCGATTGAATGGTAATGGTCTGATGAGGCTCCGCGAAGTCCCAGTCGAGCCCGAGCCATTGGAGGTCTTCGATCGCTTGCTCCGTTGCCCCCGTTTTGGTTCGCGGCGTGTCGAGGTCTTCCATTCTTAGCAGAAGTTTGCCTGCAGTTTGCCGGCATGCGAGCCAAGCAACTAAAAAGGTTCTGGCATTGCCGAGATGCTGCGAACCTGTCGGGGAGGGTGCAAGTCGACCAACATAGCTCATATCCGCTCCACTTGAGCTGGATAGTTGGCGGCCCGCGTTATCGAAACGGTAGCCTCAGGCAATTCGGCTTGCAACCGCGCTTGGCACCAATGTGCGTGCTCGTCATCTCGCGCAATCGTGCAGACAGTCGGCCCCCAACTGCTCTGCGTGGCTCCTCGAAGTCCAATTTTGTTGGCGACCTCGACGCAATGCGCGATATGCGGAGTGCGATAGGTGCCTCCCTGGACAGACCTAAAAATTTGTCCTGCCCATCTTCCATATTGCCCCAACGCTGTATCAAAATCTTGCCAGTTTTTTGCGGTGATTGCCGGGAGTATTTCCTGCTGCACCAGTTGGATCATCGCTTGTCGGTTCGGATTGGCATAACTGGAACAGCGATCAAACATGACCGCTTCGTCCTGACCAGAATCGCCGATCGCGGATTTATCTTGAATGATGAGGACCGGCCAGTCAGGAAACGCGAGGCGATGTGTTCTTAACGTTGCTCCGTTGGCGTAAGGAGCCGATACCCCATGATCAACCACAAAGCCCCCTTGGATAAAGCCGCACAAACCGATGTTCGAACGCTTTCCACGTTGACTAAGACTCCGAAGCGTTTCGAGTGCGAAAGAATTGCCTATCTCGTCACATCGCTCAGCCACAGAAAGCAAGGCAGCAATCGTGCAAGCCATTTGGGTACCAGAGCCTAAACCTTGATGTTGCAGTGGCGCTTCAACCACGCTAATAGATTGAATTGGGAGCTGCGGATGACTCTGCAACCATTGATTCGCAACGGCTTCGATGCGAGGACGCCAGTGATCGTCAGCTTGAATCATGCATTGCGATTTTGAGGTTAGGCCTAATGTAGCCTGAACTACTGCGATGGAATGTTCGATCATTAGTCCAATACCGCCGAAGCAGTTTGGTTGGGATACAGATATTTCCATTAACCCGAAGTGAATGCGACCATGCGAGCGAACGCGAATTTGTTCGCAGGTAACAGGCAATGGCAAGTGACTCGGATCGTGCATTTCTACTTTGAAGTTATCTAGTCTGGACAAAGTACTAAGTTTCTACTTCCGCTGCGGCGATGACCATGGAATCATCGGAGCCACCGGACCATTGCGGCATATCCAGTTTGGTAGCCTGCCAACCCGGATGACTAAGCGTACCGCTTTGGCCCGACTCCTTGCCCACAATGCGCCATCGGACAGGCGACGGGTTGTTGGGGATTTCGATATTCTCTCCTTCGGGCGAATCAACCAAGTGCTTCAGTCCAAACATTCGGTCGAGTGTCTTGCGAGTGTCGCGAAGCACATCGCGAGCGGCGGCCCCGATCTGGGAGTCGTCGTATTGATCCAGCGACTCGCACACCAAATCGAGCAAGCGCGACTCGCGCTGCAAAGCGCTTAGGAGTGTTAGTGCCTCGCTGCGACGCGAGGACTTGGCTGGACTCGCCGTGGGCGACTGCGAAGGAATCGGCTTCGATTCGCGGGGATCTGTTAGCTTTGGCGACTCAGCTGGTTCGAGGGCTGAAGATTGGTCCTCCATCGCTTCGCGAATTCTCAAAGCGGAATCACGACGAAATAAGACCACGAAGAAAACGCGAAAAGCAAGGAAAAAACGCATGGGAAACGAGCAGATGAATGGAGTGGTACAGAAGTAAGGTGAAACAGATGAATGTTGCAGTATATAGGTGACTAGTGAATTGTTGCAGGTGCGATAATTTGGCAATCCGTGTTATATTGTCTGGCTGGAACAACGAAAACCAGGATTTTCGTGGTAATTCAGAACGGAGGTAACGATGACACAATCACGTGGCAGTCCAAAAGCGAATCGAGGACGAGTTTCTGACCTATCATCGCCTTCTGCGCCGCGGCCTCCACAAAACGCTCCGCGCCCAGGTCCGCCGATAAGCACCCCTGCGGCCCAAAATCGATCGAATCGGCCTGCAAACCAATCTGTTCCGACACCCCAACTAATCATTCCAAAATCCACCATTCCTCCCGCAGTTGCACCTAGCCGTATCGAATACCAACGAAACCTAGCAGATCTGTTGTCCAGGCCCCGAACGGCTTGGCTGAATCGAGACTCTTGGCAGCAGACGATTGGAACGAGGGTTTTGGCGGCCTCTAGAGCTATGGAGATTCGCAATTTCCAACGAGTCGCCAAGCAAGACCTAGAAAGTATGGCTGAAGCATACGATCAACAGTTTTTTAACGGCCTATGCTTGCCGTTGGCTCGATCGTATGGATTGTCGTTTCGATTGAGCTCGCGGATGACACGCGCTGGCGGCAAAACCACGAGGACGGTATTTCGAGGGACGCGATCGAAGCCGAGTCGGACACACTACGAAATCGCATTGTCTACCTCTCTGTTGTTCCAATCCTTCCGAAAACCTGGGGACACGATCCGAGTTTGTGGACACGAATGTCATGACCGATTGACAGCCATGCAGAGGATCGTTGAACACGAATTGATCCATCTGAGTGAAATGCTTGCTTGGATCCAAAGCGATTGTGCGGCACGCAGGTTTCAAGCGATTGCTCACAACCTCTTTGGGCATACCGAGCATAGGCACGAGCTAATCACGCAGCAAGAGCGAGCCGCCAAAGAGTTTAATATTCGCGCCGGCGCTCGAGTGGCCTTTCCATATGAGGGTACTGTTCTGCAAGGTGTAGTAAATCGAATCACTCGCCGCGCCACCATCCTGGTCGAGGACCTCCGCGGTGTTCGATACAGCAATGGCAAACGCTACTTAAAATACTACGTTCCGATCCATCAACTAAGGCCGATTGACTGACCGCATGAGACACCTGACCACCATTCTTGGAAAATCCAAGACCGAGTCCTTCATTGCATATTTGCTAACCTTGGACATTCATACGCACGTTGAACCCAACCTTGCCCAAGACGAATGGGATATCTGGATTCGCGACGAGGATCGACTTGAAATTGCTAAACAGGAGTACTCGCAGTTCTTAGCGTCTCCGGAAGATGCGAAGTACCGACAAGCGATCGATCAAGCAAAAACGATTATCAAAGAAAAAAGGCTGAAGTCGTCAGAGCGCCAAAAGAACATCCGAAGTGTTACCTCGCGAGTGAATCCGAGCCTATTCGGTGGAAGCTTACCGCCCTTGACCTTGACGCTGATAATTCTGTGCGTCGTTCTGGGCTTGGTCTCGGAATTTTCTCAACCCGGTGCAAAGAACTGGCTTGGCAACTTCGTCAAGAAACAGCTCATGTTTGTCGACCTGAGTTTGTATATAAAAACTGGCGATGCTGCCGCATCGCTCAAGAACGGTGAACTCTGGCGAATACTAACACCTGCTTTTTTGCATGGCAGTCCCATACACCTGCTTTTCAACATGCTCTCATTGGCTTCGCTTGGGCGACTTACCGAGCGACTCGAGGGGATTGGCCGATACGCATTGATCATCTTGTTGATTGCAATTGGTTCTCACTTGTTCCAGGGTTTGATGCCGACCAAGTGGTTCGGATCCCCAAACTTCGTCGGGATCTCTGGAGTTATTTTTGGACTGCTTGGATACATGGGGACGAAAACGACACTCAGGCCAGATCTTGGATTTCAATTGCCGGTACAGGTTTACATCATGACTGCCTTAATTTTGGTCCTGGGTTTTAGTGGCGGGACGAAAGACTTTCAACTGGCAAATCTTGCTCACCTAGGCGGACTCGTGGTTGGTATTGCGATCGGATTTGTCATGAGCGACCGGCGATTCGGCTAAGTGTGGTTC
>JANLRK010000614.1:0-3680 GCA_031361585.1 Pirellula sp.
AGTTGTGCGAACAATGGAAGCGCTGGAGTGATCTCCGGGATGCCGCGAACTTGACCAGGTCGATCGACTCGGAACAAATGCAACATGGCTCCTGCCGAAACGGTATCGAACTCGCCCCATGCAGTTCCGGTGTCACCTGGATGGGACTTGAGCACATGGTATAAGACTGGGTTTCCGAACGAATCGAATTGGACACCGTCAATGTAGTTGGATAAACCATTCACACCGAATGGAGTGGTCACTTGGTCCGCTTCGACAAGCATCAAATCCAATTGAACAGGCGTTTGCACACTTGGGTTGCTGGTCATGATGCCGAAGCCTTCGCCATCTCCACAACATGCCAACTTCATCGTTCGAAGTTTCTCAGCGAGACCGACTGCGTTGGACCAACGGCTGAACTCGATTTCGATCAGCCGATTGGCTGCCGGATCGTCTGTTAGCATTTGGAGGCGAGGACCGGTTCCCACAATGTCATTGGCTAATGTCAGTGTAATACCACGCGCATAGCTGTTGTTGGCTATCTCGTAGCGAGCTCGATTGCGCAAGGTCCTCCGAATAGTGGCCCCGTTTGCCGTCTTGGCGGACAATCCATCGGCTGCCGACCAGTGCCTGCGATTGTCATCGTTGGTCACCGCCGCATCATAACGAGCGTTGATACGCGGTTTGAATGAGAAAGGCTGTCGGAACAAGCTTCCACCATGCGACGGACGGATGGCCCGACGAGGTCTATTGCTAAAGATCCCTGACAAGTATTGGAACATCCGTGTCTTTCCTTGAATGTCGCTGTTCCGACAGCCTATTTCCGAAGATCAAATTGTTGGTTATGCCGCGCCGGGTGGCACGATCTTGTTGAATCGCAATCCACGATTCTTGGTCTTGGTCGCTTGTTTGGAGGCGAGGTATTTATCGGCTTCGATTTGATCCTTGAGGTTATGTTGCTCGACGCTGCCAGCATCACCAGATGCCTTCGCGGGCGCTTTGGCGTTGTCTCGAATGTTGTCTGCTAGATCGTCTGCCATGGTGCCAACGTGAATCAAGTGATGAAATTGTCCCCTACCTATAGGGTTACGCGAAAAGACGTTCAATTGACGGATTCCGCGCGGAATTATTTTTCAGTGATGGATCCTCTACATGTACTACTTCCCGGTCCGACGTAAAAGTGACGGAAGAATTTGGGGAAAAATTCTCACCGACATGTTCGTTGAGGACGAAGCATGACCAAACGTGTCAAAACGAGTGGTCAGAATTTCATCAGACTGATGGATTCAACATGGCTAACAAACCAAAGGAAATTGCCTTCGAAGCGGAGTACGAACGAAATACCTCGAAACCTCGTTCAAGTATCGCTTACCGTTTCCGGTCCAGCCTGCGAAGTTGGTCGAACAGCGGCCAACGTGACACGCTAAAGAACATATGAGTTAGATGATGAGGCAATTGTTCTGAGAGAGCGCAGAATCCAGGGCCGTCTAAGTCGCAAAGTCGTTTTGGCACGAAAGATGCGTTATGGTTACCGCCTGATCCGCACGCCGAATCTAAAACTATTCAAAAGAGAAGCTAAGCCATGAAGAGAATCGTTTTTTGCTGCACACTCGCAATCATTTCTTGTCTTTCAAGCTATTCTCCGGGGCAAGAGGTAGTTAGAGGCTTGCTGGGAGGCCAGGAAGGTAGTGCAAACAAAGGAACTCCACCAACAAACCAAAGTGGTGGCCTTATCCAAGGGACTATTCGTGATCAAATTCGAAATGCGATTCAGCCCAACCTGCCAGGCGTTCAAAACACTCCCTCCAATTCGCAGTTAAACGGCCAAGTTGGTGGTCCAGCTATCCAGAATGGAGCTCAATTCGGAGCAAATACTCAGCAAATTACCAACAACCAGCAAGGTGCCGGAGCATCCATCGGTTCGCAATTGCTTGGTGTCTTGAGAGCAAATCTTGGAGACCATACAGCAGTCGGACAGGATGGGACGGTTCGATTCCGAAACGATGTGAATCCTCAGTTGCGAGGAATTGGGATCCTGCCAAACGATCAACTTATCGACTCAAATGGACAGGGAATTCGAGATCTGGAAACCGCTAACTCAATTCTTCAATCCAATCAAAACGTGAGAGTTAGGCGAAATGGACAAATAGTCACCCTTCAACAATCGACATTGCAGTCATACCCTAATTCAAATCAGTTTGGATGGTCGTTCGGTACTAGAAACAACGGCGTTTTCATCTCATCGCTCGTTTCAAACGGAATAGCTGCCAAAGCAGGCCTGCGCGCTGGCGATCAAATTGTCAGCATCAACGGCCATTCTGTTTCCCGCCCAGAAGACATTTCGACATACATGCCCCTAACCAACAACTCAACAGTGTCGATGATGTATCTTCGCAATGGCCAGTCCGGCGAAGCATCTTTTAACGCTCTTGATCAGGGCGATAGCCCGAGGTTATCTCCTCAATCCATTCAATCCAAACTCGACCAAATCGAGCGATTGATTGGCGAGATTCGTGCGGAGCTCTCATCGGCGAGATGATGATGTCGAGCCGTTTTCGTAGATAGATACTCCTTAATTGCTCATTCCGCTAAACCATCGATAGAAAATGAAAATGCATCGTAAACTATTTATCCTTACTGCAGCCGCACTACTTACGCTCCCTGGCTGTGAGCAGCAGCCAAACGCCAACAAAACCGATGGGATAAAAGACGCGTTAGACATCCGCCCAAACGAGAAAATTCGTGACGCGGGAGAAGACGTTGAAAAGGCAGCCAAGGATGTCGGGCGTGACATTAAGGACGCTGTGAAGCCGCAGTAACTTGGCGATGCATGATCGTCAGTTTTTTAATGGCCAGTGATTGTCCGGTTGTTGCATTCTCAAGCTTGCCTCCTCCTTTGTAGCTCCTTGAAGCTAACACGATCATTCCGTTTGATGCTCCGGCCGCCGCCATCCGTTCCAAACAGCACGCATCCCTGCATGGACGCGGACATGGCAGCTCCCACAAGGCAGTCTAGCCAGTGGTTGTCCGGTTGATCAGGTCGAGATTTCCACTCGTCCACAGTTCGGCCACGGCCTTCCGTCTTGACGTAGTATTCGGCAGTCAGTTGTTCTGCGAGCATCCGGTGTGGCTCGGGGTTATTTCCGAAGAGTGAAAGGCTGCCTCGATCGCCGATCGCAACGGCTAATCGTGCGTAGATGAATGATTTCCACCAGTTCGTATCGTAGATCACATGGCGGATGGCTCTCTTGCCGTGGACGCTCGGAATGCGCCAGTTCAAACCAACTCGATCTCCCGGCCGGCGTTTGTATTCGCTGAATGGCATACTCGAAGCGCCCACAAACCGTCCGTGGCTCGGCATAACGATTGCCGAGTGTTTCGATTGCCGGCAGAATTGATAGACCACATCGGTCGAATGACCCCAATTGGCATCAATCAAACAGCGGCTGATCTTCATGGCGGCGCCGTCATCTCGGACCCACTCTCGATCGAGCAGATCCGACGTTAAAGCATTCAGTCCTGAATAAATCGATCCTTCGAGTCCAGTTCCCTCGGCCGAAGTGGTAAGTGTTAGCCGCGCATCCCGCAGAGTGAAATACGATCTCTTCTGATCGGGATACGTTCCATAGTCGACCACATACCCGGTAAAATCATCCTCCCATCCGACGACCATGTAGTAAAGCAACTTCTGCTGGATGTCC
>JANLRK010000079.1:0-5625 GCA_031361585.1 Pirellula sp.
CTCAACAAAGCCGAGATTGTGCTTATCTCTCAAGCTAGCCCGTCCGAGATGGTGGAATCGCTCAAGAAATGGAACTGTGCATTCCCCTTGGCAATCGATATGGAAAACCTAACTCGCAAAGTGTTCTCTATCCGAAGTCAAACGGCGGTCGTCGTCATCGACAAACAGGTACGGGTCCAGCACTTTGACGAATTCGGCTACTTGAACTTGGTTCCAAACATTGTAGAAGACCTGCAACGCGGGGTGGATATTGCAAGCCGTCGATTGCTGCACGCAATCGAAGATGAAGAAAGATTTAACTCAAGACTACATCGTGCGATGGTGGATAAGTCACAAATCGAAACCTTGCCTCCGATCAAAGCGTTTGAGTTCACCTTCCATTCGATGAGGGACGCATGGCATGAGACTTTCAGTGAGACGATCATCGCAGCTAGTTGCGAGTCTTTCTATCCTCAAGTCGGCAAGTCGGAGGCATCGCTAGGACCCTTTGCCAATAATGCCAAAGCTCAGAGAGTTGCAACGGTTCTTGATGAACTCGGACATGTGTATGGTGTAGACAATACCGGTATCAAGAGTCGGATTGGAAATATTCCGATCGATCAAGCGGACAATGCTATTCGAATTCATGTCTTGCCAGATCCTTGGAAGCATCGTTGGATTGCAATCGTGCCCGAGGGCTTGCCCAGATATTGGCTAATCGATTCATCCGCAAATCCTGACTCCGATCCAATTGAGGCCACACAGTTCGATTTTGGAAAAGACGAGTCGCCGGTCTCATTTGTTTGGACAGTTGAGGACGGTCAGCCGAGTCTTGCTATTTCGACGAGCGCTTCTAAGTTAGTCGTTCTTGATCCACTAACGCAGAAAATTCGTACCGCGATGGTAGGTTCCGTTGCAGCGATTGTGCCAACGATCAATGATCACGGTGAATGTCTCGGTTGGAATGTCATAGAAACCAGCGGCAAAATTGAGCAAATCGAAGGTCGATCTCAGGCGTCCAATTCGAGTGAGGATTCCAACATTGCACTACGAAAAAAGCTAACTTTTGAGCCGCAAACGGGCGCCTGGGCTTGGGGGCGAAATAGGAATGAAGGGATGTTACTTGGGATGGCAAAACTCCCCAGCGGTGAGGCCGGTACGATATTGCAATCGGCATTATTTGAACCAAGACTCAGGCACCCACTATCGGTACGTCCAGAACAATGCAAAATTCTTTCGACCGCCACCTTACTCGATGGTTCGCTATATTGGCTTTCAACGGCTCCTAATCGTGTTTTGCATTTGCAAAAAGCGGATGGTTTGGTTGCGGATCAGATGTCGCTTGGGAAACGCATCGTGGGGGCTGGAATCTATCCCGATGGAAGCAACGCACGAATTGTATTGGTGGTCGACAGCGAAGTGAACTGTTGGTCGATCGCGATACCGAAGGCGGATACACAGATTAGAGATGACAAAGCTTCCACGCAAGGCGATCGAGAGGACGTTAGTGCGTCGGAGACCCCTCGTGCTTGAGCAAGCGATACGGTACGTTAACCACGGTCTGGTGACCTTCGCCACGCTCGCCAAAGCGTGGACGGTATCGTTCAGGTTGAGAGTTGCGTTGCTAGTCGGTGACGCAACTGCTTGCGAGCAATCAGTGACTCGAAACAAATTGGTTGCAACTTGCGTGCGAAACACGATGGTTAGTTCCGTTTCGCTTTGGTCTATTTGTAACATTTTGCACGCACAACCGCCACTTGATTATTACGAGGCCGGGCTGACCCAAAACGCAATTGCGTTACTCGAAGAATGCCTCGGCAAGGCTTCGAAAAGAGCATCGAGCGGTTCGGATGCCAACGATGCGGACATGATTTCGGCACTTCGACTGTCGATCGACCTCCATCCAGCTGACCGTCACCGATTCCTATTGCCTCGGCCAATTGCTGTATCGAGGCTCAACGCGGATCGCATTAGGAATTTGTTCGACACCAAGGAAGGTTGGACCGAGTTTCGAACCGCCTTCGAAACGTTGGTTGACTTGACGGAAAAAGCGATTTCTAGGTCGGAATCGAAGCGAGATTGGGAAGCCGGATATCGGTTGCGTTGGCGGTTAGCTGGCATGCAATCCATGTTGCCAAAGACCTTAGGGGATAAACAAACAAAGAGAGCCGGATGGTCCCACTCGGAAGCCTTGGAATCGACACCGGAGGTGCGAAAGGCGTACACCAATCACCCTAAGACTTTATGGCCTGCTGGTTCCTACACTGTTGCAACTACCCCCCATTTTGAAATTGCTTCTCAGTCTGAAATCAGGGCGACTTCGGAGGTTGCAGTACTATGTGAGCAAGCGTTTGCCTTGTGGAAGCAGGTGTTTTTCCAGGCTTGGGCCAATAAACAAGTTGTTGCGCCGGAGTACGCTGAAACTCTTGATCACAAGTTCTCTGTCGTTTTGTTCCGGAATCGAGATGCGTATGCAAAAGCCTTGCGCTCGATCAAGGATATTGGACAATCGACAGGCTATTACGATCCGAATCAGAAAATTGCCTTATTCTATTGGGATGGAGTCAATACGCAGAATACGGTCGTTCATGAACTGACGCATCAGTTTTTTTTCGAAGCCAATGCACAGCCAGTCGCATTGGATACCGATCGCGGTTCGGGTTTTTGGGTCGTTGAAGGAGTGGCACTTTACATGGAATCTATGTCGACAAGAGCCTGCGGTGGCAGCTGGATTGCCGACGTCGGTGGTTGGGACTCGCCGCGCCTTCAGGCTGGTAGGTATCGCCGACTCCACGACAAATACTGGGTGCCTTGGGAGTATTTTCATACTGCCGACGGCAGAGGATTTCGCAGTGAAGAGGACATCCGCGCCTGGTATAGTCAAGCGGCAGGGCTTGCTCACCTATGGTTGGATGGAAGCGTAGAAAGACGTCAATCGTTTGAGCAATACGTTGAAAGCGTGTACGCCAACAAGGAAGATCCGAAATTGCTTGGCGAATGGAATGACGACAAATCATTGCGAGATGCCTTGGATCGCTTTCTGATTCACGGGCCGTCGACGGCGGGGGGGCGACCGTACTTTGCCAATAGGAGAGAAGCCGTACTTTCGCGAAGCCGAATCACGGCACAGCAGCTCTTGGATTGGCCAGTAGAGTATCGGACTACGCCACGGTTGGACCTGTCTTTTACTCAGGTCGATGATGGATTGTTTGTGGCGGGTGATAGGGGTGTAGGTACGAACTGGAACGTGCAACGATTGAATTTGGAGTCGACCAAGGTGACTGACGCTTGCATGATGGCGATCGCCGATAACAAAAATTTGTCCGAACTAGATTTGTCGAACTGCTCGATCACCGATGTCGGGTTAGCAGCCTTGACGGATCATAAATCGCTGAAGTCATTGTGGCTGAATCAATGCGATGTAACGGACGCTTCGATAGGTGTTTTGCTATCGATATCGCAACTGGAAGCGGTTCATCTTTCCAAGTCGAAAGTAAGTCCCCGAGGATGGGATCGTTTGCTGGTTGGCAAGCCTAGATTGAAAAGCAAGTCTACTGGGCCATGAAAATGTTCGACCTGTACGATTGAAATAAGCTCTTGCCTGTGTGTGGCACGCTCTAAGGTACGAAGGGCGTGAGAATCGCGAGTACTCCGGCCCACGCCCACGCTGCGCTTTGGGCGTGCCACACGCGAATACAAAGTGAATCATACAGGTCGAAAATGTTTAACCCGCGTACCGCAAACAAAGCATTGATGCCTACTGGAAAGTGCACTCAATGACGGATAAGCTCAAAGTTATGTTCGTGAGTTTTCGAATTCCATCATTTCTTGGTCCCTAGTTTGGAGTCCTCCCATGGCTACCGTTGTTGCACCCATCGCCCAACCCAAAGTCAAACATACCGAATGCTTTATCGACGGTCAGTGGCGGCCGGCAATGTCCGGAAAGACCTTCGAAACGATTAACCCTGCAACCGAAGAAGTGATTTGTGAAGTTGCAGAGGGGGACAAGGCTGATGTCGACGCAGCCGTTAAGGCAGCTAGACATGCATTTGATAGTGGACCGTGGAGCAAAATGGACGCTCGCGACCGTGGTCGACTCATGTACCGTCTGGCCGACCTTATCGAGGAGGAAGTCGACGCCCTAGCCGCGTTAGAAACACTGGACAATGGCAAACCGATTCGCGAATCCCGATATGCGGATTTGCCGCTGGTCATGGACTGCCTGCGATACTATGCGGGATATGCAGACAAGATTCACGGCTCGACGATTCCGATTCGGGGCAATTACTTTACTTACACGCGACGGGAACCAGTCGGCGTTGCCGGACAGATCATCCCATGGAACTTTCCCATGTTGATGACCGCTTGGAAATGGGGGCCAGCCCTAGCGGCTGGTTGCACCATCGTCATGAAACCGGCCGAGCAGACGCCTTTGACGTGTTTGCGTATGGCGCAGCTCGCCAAGGAAGCGGGAATTCCAGACGGAGTTATCAACGTGGTTCCTGGATACGGCCCGACAGCCGGTGCGTCCATCGTCAAGCATCCAGGCGTCGACAAAATCGCATTTACGGGCGAGCACCGAACGGCCCAAATCATTATGCGGGATGCCTCAGAATCGTTGAAGAGACTAACGTTCGAGTTAGGCGGCAAAAGTCCGAATGTCGTGTTGGCGGATGCCAATCTAGACCGAGCTGCACAAGGAGCATACGTTGGATTGTTCCTGAATCAAGGCCAATGTTGTTGTGCAGGTAGCCGTGTATTTGTTGAAAAGAAGGCCCACGATGAGTTCATGGACAAATTGACAAAATTGACCAAGAACCGAAAGCTTGGCAATCCCTTTTCGATGGAGACCGAACAAGGTCCTCAAATCGATAAGGCGCAATTTGACAAGATCATGGGCTACATCGACAAAGGAAACAGCGATGGGGCAAAGTGTGTTTCTGGCGGTGAACGCTTTGGCGACAAGGGCTACTTTGTGCAACCGACGGTATTTGACGGTGTCACCGATTCCATGGCAATTGCGCAAGACGAGATTTTTGGTCCTGTCATGTCGGTGTTGACGTTCGAGGATTGGGACGATTTAGTAAAACGTGCAAACAACACGTTCTATGGTTTAGCGGCTGCGGTATGGACTCGCGATGTGACACGTGCCCATGACTTTGCTCGTCGTGTACGGGCGGGAACGGTCTGGGTGAACTGCTACGATGTCTTCGATGCGGCGGCCCCATTCGGTGGCTTCAAAATGAGCGGCCAGGGCCGAGAGCTGGGCGAAGAAGGCCTAAAGGCATACACTGAGTCCAAGACGGTAACAATCAGTTTGGATAACTAAACTTTCGATAGATATTCAAGTAGCTCAGCCTATCCTCAGGCTGACTTCACCAATTGCGGTGACGCTAAGGCGACCATTCTTGATGTATCCGATGAACCTGAGCGAACGACCGGTCAAGGAGATTGTACAGCTTTTGGGCCTGAGTTTTGACTGGCCCCCAACGAGCTCGTCTCGTTAGAGCCAACGCTTATCGGCTAGAGGCGTGTGCCACGCGAACGCCCGCCTCGCCTCCCAGTTCAACGCCACGGGAGTTGAACTGGGAGGCGAGGCGGGTAAAGGTTGATGCGATCGCTTCAAGCCCGGAAACTTTACGTCCA
>JANLRK010000777.1:0-2311 GCA_031361585.1 Pirellula sp.
ATTGTCGAAGCAGCCAGAGCCCGCGGCATTCCATGGCGGCGGCTTAACGAAGGTAGTCTTGTACAGCTTGGGCAAGGTCATTTGCAACGAAGAATTTGCACGGCCGAAGCCGATAGCACCAGCGCGATTGCTGAGTCTATTGCTCAAGACAAGGATCTGACTCGCATGTTGCTAAAGACGATTGGTGTTCCAACGCCTGAGGGACGTCCTGTCGAAAGTGCTGAAGATGCGTGGGAAGCTGCGGAGGACATTGGTCTGCCGGTCGTTGTTAAGCCACAGTATGGAAATCATGGCCGTGGCGTCGCAACGAACCTCCAAGATCGCCAACAAGTCGAAGCGGCTTACGCTGCGGCTAGAGAAGAAGGCAGTTCGATTATTTGCGAACGCCATGCTCCCGGCGATGACTACCGTGTTCTTGTCATCGGTGGCAAAATGGTAGCAGCTGCTCGACGCGAACCAGCACACGTTATCGGCGACGGGCAATCCACGGTGCAACAGTTGATTGATGTCGTCAACCAAGACCCTCGTCGAAGCGATGGCCACAGTACCTCGCTCAGCAAGATCAAAATCGATGCGGTCGCACTCGGGGTTTTGCTCGAGCAAGGCCTAACTCCGGACACGATCGCTCCACTTAACAAAAAAGTACTGATCCGCCGCAACGCCAATCTCAGCACTGGCGGTACGGCTGCGGATGTAACCGATTTAGTTCACCCAGATGTCGCTCGGCAATGCGTTGAAGCAGCTCGAGTCATTGGGTTAGATATTGCCGGCGTTGATGTTGTCGCTCAAGACATAACACAACCGCTCCAAGGACAACGCGGAGTGATCGTGGAAGTCAACGCCGGTCCCGGCTTGCGAATGCACATCGAACCATCGTCTGGAACTCCTCGTCCAGTCGGACAAGCGATTATCGATATGATGTATCCCGCAAACAACAATGGTCGAGTGCCAATCGTTAGCGTCACGGGCGTCAACGGCAAGACAACGACGACACGCCTCATTGCTCATATAGTAGCTTGCACTGGCAAGAAGGTTGGCATGACCTGCACGGATGGTATTTACATCGCTGGCCGTCGAATCGATTCAGGCGATTGCAGTGGACCTCAAAGCGCCCGCTCGGTTTTGATGAACCCATCGGTGGAAGCGGCCGTTTTGGAAACAGCCCGCGGAGGAATCCTTCGCGAGGGACTCGGTTTCGACATGTGCGACGTTGGCGTGGTAACAAACATTGGCGAAGGAGACCATCTGGGACTCGCCGATATCGAAACACTTGAGCAACT
Organism: Pirellula sp.; assembly: GCA_031361585.1. Lineage (GTDB taxonomy): Bacteria > Planctomycetota > Planctomycetia > Pirellulales > Pirellulaceae > JBKCUI01. The sequence goes on from JANLRK010000777.1 coordinate 1,281, forward strand.
GGCCAGAGTAAAACGCTGCATCATCGAAGCCGTTCACAAGAATGGTTATGGAGTTCTCAAGGCCAACGATCCGTTGACGGCTGAAATGGCCGAGAAATGCAAAGGGTCTGTCGTGTTCTTTGCACTCGATGGCAGTGATCCGGTTTTACTTGCTCATAGGCTCAAGGGTGGACGCGGCGCGTTTGTTCGCGACAACTCGGTGATTCTTGCCGAGGGTGAAACAGACTTCGTTCTATTAACCCTGGATAGGATCCCTTTAACCCACAACGGTCGGATCGGGTTTCAAGTGGAAAATGTTTTGGCGGCTGCAGGAGCTTGCTGGGCTCTGGGGATGCCATGCGAACAAATTCGACTCGGTCTAGAATCCTTTTCGTCGCACATGGACAAGGTGCCTGGTCGGTTCAATCTCATGGAGATCCACGGAGCGACTGTGGTCGTCGACTACGGTCATAACCAATCGTCCTTGTTGGCAATCGCCGAGACGCTTGACCAATTCCCGCACCCAAGCCGAACGGTGATCTACTCCGCAGCTGGCGATCGTAGGGATGTTGATATGATTCGGCAGGGAGAGATCTTGGCGGATCATTTCGATCGCATCATCCTCTACGAAGACCAATACCTTCGAGGGCGTCAACCGGGCGAGATCATGTCCTTGTTCAAAAAAGGAATGGACGGAGGCAAACGCGTGAAAGAAATTCACGAAATGCAAGGTTGGCAAAACGCTGTCGACAGGGCGCTCAAGCTGATACGCAAGGGGGATTTTTTACTAATGCAAGCCGACACGATCGATGAGGCAGTTCAGTATCTACATCATTCTATCGAGCATGAGAGCTTGGGCCGCGAAATCGAACTGGACGCAGCTATTTTGAAACCTGCAGAACCGGTAGCGAAACTGGTACCCATAGCAGAGAATTCACAAGAAACCAATCGTCGCACGAGTTAGCGACTTCCAGTGTGGCACGGCGGTCCCCGCCGTGATCTCGTGCAGAGGAAAGCTCGCAGGCTTCCAAAACACCTCAGGCTTGCCATGC
>JANLRK010000800.1:0-1473 GCA_031361585.1 Pirellula sp.
GGAGCATCATCGTTCCCAACCGGAAGTCCTTGCTCGATCCATCGACGCAGCAGATCGAATTCCGCAGAATCCTCCTTGAGCCGTCTCCCTCCTCCGTGTGCGACATTGGCTGTTGCCTTCTGTAATAGCAAACTGTCATTCGGACTGCTCAGTAGTATCCTTCGTCCGCGGCTTTCCTTGACAATTGCGTTGTAGTCGGACTGCGGGTCATAACCGAAAACCGACAGCTTGAATCCGTTTTGACCCTGGACCCGGCCATGACAGCCGCCGCCGTTACAACCTAGTTTTGACAATACAGGAACGATATCGCTGGCGAAATGAATCGGTGGATAGAGCTCGCAGTGTTCCACACGCAAAGGTACCTTCAACTCTAGCGTTCCAATCGAAACTACTGCATGAGTCGAGCCGTTCAAAACGGCAAGAAGTGTCGATCCCGATACACTCGCCAAGCGTTGATCCGCAATCGATATCTCACATTGACGTGTTACGTCCAAAGGTTCGGTGTCGGCGGAAACCAGCGTTACAATAAGTTGTTGTTTGCGATTGGTGCCATGCAGAACAATTTCGGTCGGCTCAACTATGAGGCTACCCGATATCATCGGACCGGCGGACGTATTGGTCGCGTTTGAATCGCTCCAATAAACCGAGTAGCAACGAGTTTCCAAAAATCCTGTTGCAACCAACAAGACCGCGACACTGCACGCAATTCGTCTTACGCTACGCTGCAATTGATTAACCCCAGTTCAGTGAAAGAGGCGTCGGACCCGCTTGTCAACAGTTGGCAAGGACAGACAATTGGCACGGATACGGTGTAAGGAAACATAATCCCCAGGCCATCCAACCGCAAGTCGCAACGCTGAATTGACACCTCCAGCCCACATAAAAGGTTAAAATTCGAGCCGTTAGGCCGGAATGCGGTGGTAATTGATTTGTCCGGCTCGGCGGCAATTGGAAAACAATTGAAGGGCAGTATAGATTTTTCGTCCGCTTCAGACGCCCATTCCACCTCGTGTATAACAAATCTATTTCGGATGTGCGAAGCAGCCTATCGAACCGCGCAGAATCACTGGATGGAGTACCGTTTGATGAATAACCGAAAGAACTCTCTTCGCATCGCCATTGTATCCACGCTCTTTCTTTTCGGTTTTCTTCTGTCTAATTGGAATCAGACTTATCGTTACGCATACGATTCCGAACGGATATCCAATGGACCCATAGTAAACTACGACGAGTTCTTGTCGGACCCTTTCGTGGAGTATTGCGCGGCGGGCTTCCCTCTGATGCACCATCTCTGCATTTGCGAGGAGGGCTTTCCTGATTTTGTTGCTCACTACTGGTTTCATTGGTTTGCGAACATTGCCATCTGTTTGGGGTTGCTAACCATCGTCCTGTTTTACGAAGTAAGCATTGCGCGGCGCAGGCAAGAAAACGGAAGTCGCCAATTCTACATCAATGACATCATGATAATTACCG
>JANLRK010000804.1:0-6465 GCA_031361585.1 Pirellula sp.
AACACAGAAACGGTCCGCGCGAAATAGTCTTGCGCCAGCCTTCGCCATCACGATGCGATCACCAACTGTGGCTAAAGAATCAATGCGAGAATGCTCAACGATGGTGACACCAAGTTTTTCGCAAGCGCACCGAAGCGCACGAATATGCCTCGGGTTCCTCAGACGACAGTCATCGGGCAAGTACCATGCTTGTAACTTGTCGGTTCGATCCACTAGTGAAGCAAATTCGGGAAGCTTGGTTGCCAATTCCTTTGTCGACCATGATTCATATCGGATACCATGTTCGTCCCACCACATTTGATTGGCGCCTAGCGTGGCCCGCTCAGCGGCTGTGCATGCTAGATACAATCCACCACATTTTCGAAATTCATTGTCGATGCCAGTTTGTTCAATCAATTGCCGAGACCATTCGGGATGCAAACGATGAGAAAGAGCCCGCAGTTGTTCCAGGGGATCGAGCGCCTGTAGTGATGCCCCGGCTGGCAGAATACCAGCTCCAGCCCAGGATGCCGCTTTACCTATCTCACCCGCATCGACGAGGAGCACTTTCCAGCCACTCAAAGCGCACTGATAAGCGATCGAAAGCCCAATGACTCCGCCCCCACAAAGCATGAGATCGTAGTGCGGATTGTCAGTCCTTGGGTGCATAAAGCAGCACTTTACCAATACAATACACAGTTAGCAAAAGCACGGACAAAATCGACACAATCATAAAAACCCAACCGGCGGTTGTCATCGCGATAATCCTGTTGTTTTTGTTCTAAGATCCAAGTTTGGCTCGCCCCTCTTTTTCCAACGTTGACCCGCGAAAAACACCATTACCCAAAGGAACAATAGGCTTCCCATCACGATGCAGAAGCCGGCCAATTGAATGGGGTCTCGAAGTTTTTCAATTATCTTCAGCTCGCCCGCAACATTTTTTGAACTTAGCATCGAATACAGAATCCAAATCAAGAATGCCGGTGAAACAAACTTGATCACGAATTGCACAAAACGTGGTACTCGTAACTCCGCACCGCTATCCAATTCCTCTTGTCCCAACTTGGTGCCAAATACCCATCCGTAAATGATCGCTTGAACCAGCGCCAAAACGACGATGAAAAGTTCGCCCGACCAAAAGTCGATCGAATCCAAACCTGCTAGATCCTTTGTGTAGTACATGACGAATCCTGTGCCTAATGATGTGATGACAAACATCAACAACGTGGAACCCTTTCGCGTCAATCCTAAGCCTTCTTCGAAGAAAGCCATCACCGGTTGGAGCATCGACAAGCTACTGGTAATTGCGGCTAAGAACAACATGAAGAACCACAGGAAGCCAAAAACTTGACCGCCAGGCATCTCTGCAAACACATTTGGCAATGCCTTGAATCCAAGCGAAAAGGAACTCGACGTAAAGGTCGCCAAGGTAGTCGCACCCAAGAAAATAAACGCAGCCGGGATCGTAATAGTTCCTCCCAAACAAACTTCAAAAAATTCATTCACGCTGGTCGCGGTCAATCCGCTCAGCGCAATGTCTTTCTTGGGTTTCACGTAGCTCGCGTAATTGATAATGACACCGAAACCAACCGAAAGCGTAAAGAAAATTTGTCCTGCGGCTGCTAGCCAAGTTTCCGGTTTGGAGAGAACGGACAGGTCAGGATTCCACATGAATGCTAAGCCATTGACTACGTTTTGCTCAGGGTTTTCCGGATTGGCGGGAAGCGTAAGAACTCGGATCAGAACACACATCGCGCAAACGGCCATCATCGGAATGGCAATGTTGCAAAATTTCTCGATTCCCCCGCTGAGCCCGCGATAAACCACGATGAAGTTCGCAGCGAACGTGATCGCGATAAAAATCAAAGACTGCACGGCTAAGCCAGAGAACAATGAGGCGTCTGCCCCGGCACCGGTAAAGCTAGTGAAAAAGTCGTTGTAGGCACCGGGGTTCTTGCCCATCATCAAACTGCCGGTCAAATAGTTGTAAGCATATCCAAGACACCATGCTTCTACGACGATGTAATAGAAGTAGACTGTCATCGGGATCAGCAACGCGAGCGCCCCGAGATACTTGGCGAATGGATGCCGCCATAGAACGGAAAAGATACCCGGCGCCGAATTGAATCCATGTCGTCCTCCATAACGCCCCATCGCCCATTCAGCCCAACACAATGGGATGCCAACCAACAACAACGCAATGAAGTACGGGATCATGAATGCCCCGCCGCCATTCTCGGCGGCCTTGCCCGGAAACCTCAAAAAATTCCCGAGTCCCACGGCGGATCCAGCCACCGCCATGATCACACCAATCCTTGATCCCCATTGCTCTTTTTCGTTGGACATGTGGCTCTCTGTCTTGCATAGAGTTGCGATGAAACTGCCGCCAATTCTCAACCCATGATCATCGCGGGGGAGGGTGACATCAACAAATGCCTCACGACAATTCCCGGGCTGTATGCTACACCACAGCCGCTAAAGTGCTAGCACCTAGCGCAAAACTCGTGCTACTTCTGGAGAATTTACGCGAGCAGCAAGAGTTGGTTTATCGTAGCTTGGGCCCCTGGCCCGACCTAAGCCCGGGGCTTTATCGATACATGCTGTTCGCTGGTGGTACGCCATTGGCAGTGTTTGGCACACCAGCCGGAAATCCTGAGCCGCCGGAGCCCTGATTGGAGAAGTCGTAACTCGTTTGTCGACCAACGCTGCCAGGTCGGTATGGACTAGCACCCGAATAGGTTTGTGTGGCGACGGATGGTCCGCTGGTAGGTGTTGTCGGCTGATATGCGGCAGGCAACGCATTGGGCATACTGCTTGGCGATGGCATAGAATGCATTCCACTCGGGCTGTAGCCCGCGGGCAAGGCTGGAACGCCGCCGTTTCCAACTGGAGGATACGAAGTATTCGGCGTTTGGGTCAAACCAGTTGGCCCGCCATAGGCTGGTGGTAACCCAGCGAGCGAGTTCGGCGGAGGGGCACTCGAATAGCCAGTTGGTGATGGAGGCGGAGCTGAGTAGCCGCTTGATGGCGTGAACCCAGACCGATTCCCGTTACTCGCCATCATGTTGCCAGCCATGTTGTATGGGCCGGTCGAATAGCCGTTTGCGGCAGCGGAAATGCCCGCGCCGTTATTTGCCAACGGGCTATTCGCCAACGCATTGTTAGGTGGCATGTTGAAGCTTGGTCCGCTAGCCCCAGTTGTCCCGTACGGCGAAGTCATTCGGCCAGCGTTTGCAGCATTGCTGACCAACGGTGTCGGAGTGTTTTTATACGACGGGCCGATTGGTGATGTCGAGCTGTTCGGCATCGACATACTTGGGCTGCTGCCCGCTAAAGTCGATTCGGAAGGTTTCTTGGACCACGGAAACATATCCGCACCGGGCATCTTCCATCCGGTTTTACATCCGGTTTGAGTTCCGGCTATCGCAACGACAACTAAGGTCAATCGTGTCCACTTCGCGAGATTGGTTCGCATGCTAACAATTCCCTTTGGTAGCTTGTAGCAGTTTCACCCGATTCGGGCAGAAATGCCTTTGTTTTGGTAACGTTAGGTTCTCAACAGTGAAAATCATTTTAAGTTAAAGCCAACTACTATCGTATTTCGGCAAATCGTCGTCCGCACAACAAGTATAATCCAAAAAACCTACCCATTTTCTCGAGCAAGTTTTGTTTGCGACTCCGTTGAACCTAACTAAAGACGATTTAGCGGAAATGGTTCCTTCACGTCAACTGCAGCTTGGGTAGCTTCGTCGCTTCGAGACAAAGACATTCGCCGCGATTCTGGGAACGCCGCGATTCTGGGAACGGAGGGTCTTGCTACAATGCGTGGCGGGTTGATAGCTGCTAATAGCGTCGGATAGAAACGGATTCCTTTTTGAAAGGTTGTTTATGACGGTCGATGTTGTTGCCCATTTGCATGCGACGCCAGGATGCGAAGATGCATTGCGGGCTGTTCTCGAAGGCTTTGTTGCCCCTACCCGCCTTGAAACGGGCTGTTTACGATACGATCTACATGTTGATCTCGATGATCCGACCAAGTTCACCTTTATCGAGGAATGGGAAAGTCGCGAGGCTCTCGTAAAGCATGGGCAATCAGATCATATCGCAGCTGGGCGTGCCAAGTTTCCCGGCTTGCTATCTCAACCTGCTTGGGTGCAAGTGCTCTCAAATATCGCATAAAACCATTTTTCGTTTTGGCTGGGATACAACATGTTTTGCCGAACACTTGTGCCACTCTTCGGTTTAGTACTACTTGTTTACGGGTGCTTAAATATGACGTCGTCCACGCTGGGACAAGCTACCTATCTGACTCCACCGCGTGAAGTCATCGATATTGTCGACGCGAAACCCGAGCCCTCGGTATCGCTTAGTCCGGATGCCAATTGGATGGTGTACGTCGACAGGAATGCGATGCCCGATATTTCGGATCTGGCACGGCGCATGGTCGGAGTTGCAGGAATGCGAATCGATCCGATTGCAAACGCGGGGTTTCAAACGGACTTTTTTCGTGGGCTGTCGGTGCGAAAGCGAGAGTCAACGACAATGACTCGCATCCCGGTCCAAGAAAATGCTCGCATCGCTATGATCAGCTGGTCTCACGACTCGCAACGATTTCTCTTTACCAATGTCACTCCAAAGGGAACGCAACTTTGGATCGTCTCGCTCGATGCTCCGGATCAGCCTTTTCTCTTGACCGATCGACTCTCGACGGTGTTGGGATCCGTTGAGTGGATGCCTGATGGGAAGCGTGTCCTGTGCAACCTTGTTCCTGCATCACGCGGACTTGAGCCTTCTGCACCCTCAGTTCCCAACGGGCCGAATATTCAGGAGACGTTTGGGAATGTTTCACCCATACGAACCTATCAGGATTTGTTATCCAACGCTTATGATGAACAACTGTTCGAGTACTATGGGACTTCCCAACTCGCTATCCTGCAAGCCAACGCCCCACCGATTGAAATTGGTACGCCGGCGTTGATTGATATTGCAAGTGTTGCACCCGATGGCAATCATTTGCTGGTAGCGACATTGCATAGACCGTTTTCTTATCTTTTGACGGCAGGATCTTTTCCGCACACGATTCAGGTTTGGAATCTCGACGGTAAAATGCTCTATCAAGTCGCCGACGTACCGCTTGAAGAAAACATTCCAATTGAGGGAGTTCGCCTCGGCCCCCGATCAGTGAATTGGCGGGTCGGCTATCCAGCAACGTTGGTTTGGACGGAAGCACTAGACGACGGTGACCCTCGCAAGAAAGTCCCGTACCGCGACCAGATCAAAACGGTCGATGCGCCCTTTGTCGACACACCTCGCGATCTCATACGCTTGGAACATCGCTATGCCGGACTCTCCTCGTTTCCAAAAGCATCCAGGCTTTTGGCAACGGAAACGGATCGGGATCGTCGCTGGGTTCGTTCTCTACTTTACGATACGGACCAACCAGCCCAAACTCCAAAGGTCTTAGTCGATCGAAGCATGCGAGATCGGTATGGCGACCCCGGACGAATGCTTTTCAAAGCCAATAAAGTAGGCTTTCCAGTGGCACAGCAAACCGGCGATTGGATTTGGCTGGTTGGACAAGGGGCGACTCCTGACGGAAATCTGCCTTTCCTAGATAGAAAGAATCTGGAGACACTCGAAACGCAGCGGTTATGGCGATGCGTGCCGGGGACCACCGAAAGTGTCACCTCCATGCTTTCCATGGATGCAACGGATAAGCCATTGTTTATTACGCGCCGCGAATCGCCGACCAGCCCCCCAAATTTCTATTTGCGAGATCTTGTTGCGAACACCGATGTTGCCTTAACTGATTTCAAGGACCCGACCCCGCAAATTCGCGGTATCAAAAAGCAAATCGTCAAATACCAACGCAACGATGGCGTTCCATTGTCCGCCACACTTTATTTGCCCGCTGATTATGTGGAGGGTACACGCTTGCCGCTCATCGTCTGGGCCTACCCGCTGGAATTCAACGATGCAAGTACCGCTGGTCAAGTTTCGGCGTATCCGTTTGAGTTCACGCGAATCTCTGGCCTAAGTCATTTGACACTGCTGACTCAAGGCTATGCCATCATGGATGATGCGACCATGCCAGTGATCGGCGATCCAGAGACCATGAACGACACCTTCATCGAACAAATCGTTGGAGCGGCCAAAGCTGCCATCGATAAAGCGGTTGAAATGGGGGTCGCCGATGGCAGTCGCGTCGGAGTTGGCGGACATAGTTATGGCGCATTCATGACCGCCAATCTGCTCGCACATAGCGACCTTTTTCGCGCTGGAATTGCTCGTAGCGGAGCGTATAACCGCACGTTGACCCCGTTTGGCTTCCAGTCGGAACGGCGGCCGTTGTGGGAAGCCAAAGAGGTCTATTCCAATGTCTCTCCATTTATGCATGCAGATAAGATCAAAACGCCCATCCTGTTTGTGCACGGGGAAAACGACAACAATCCTGGGACATTCCCTGTCCAATCGCAACGAATGTTT
>JANLRK010000105.1:0-3966 GCA_031361585.1 Pirellula sp.
GTACGGAGTGCGTCGCGATATGAATTTGCCAAAGGAAGTTCGTGCAGCCGTCACTCCAATCAAGAAGGCTGACAATCCGATCGGCAAATGGAATCGTTTTGAAATAACGGTCCGCGATAAAACCGTCACGGTCGTCCTAAATAATGAAACCGTAGTGAAAGAGGCATCGATTCCTGACTTGCCGCTGCGAGGGCCAATCGGCCTGCAGCATCATGGAAGCAAGAAAGATGGAGAGTGGAATAGCCCTCCATCCCTGCTGCAGTTTCGAAACATCAGTATCAAAGAGCTTCCCTGATTGCATCGTCGTGCCGAAGGCTCCGAACGATTGAGTCAACCCAATTTGTTACAATAACAAAACTGGGATTTTTTATTTGAATCACAAACCTGAGACAGACCAAGTTATGCGATTGTCACTCTTAGTGTGCTCCACCGTCTTACTTCTTTCATCACAGTCACATGGTGAAAACTGGCCACAATGGCGGGGCACCAAAAGCGATGGCATCTCTGCTGAAAAAAACATCCCGACCAAATGGAGCAAGTCCGAGAACATCGCTTGGCGTACACCAATGCCGGGTCAGGCGGGGGCAACTCCCTGCATTTGGCGAGATAGGATCTATGCAACAAGCGCAGAAAAAGACGACCTCGTGTTGTTGTGCCTCAGTACCACAGACGGCAAAATTCTTTGGAAACAAACGGTTGGCGCCGGGAATCAAGACGCACGCGCCGGCGAAGGGAACTCCGCTTCACCGTCTCCTTCGACGGATGGTGACCACGTTTGGTTTTTTTTGGGGACAGGAATCCTCGGGTGTTATACCAAGGATGGCAAAGAGGTTTGGAAGTTTGATGTCGCAGATCGATTCGGCAATCTGGACATCCAATTCGGAATGACCTCGACGCCTGTCCTTCACGGCGATGCGTTGTATCTCCAACTCATCCATGGACGTATGAACAAGCAGGATCAAACCAGAACGGGCAAGATCATCAAACTCGAAAAGTCTACAGGGAAAACGATTTGGGAGGTTAACCGGGTAACGGATGCCCAATATGAGTGCAAACACTCGTACGCCTCACCATTCATTTATAACGATGAAAAGCTAAAGTTCCTCGTTGCGCACGGGGCTGATTGCACAACCGGGCATGATTTAGAAACAGGCAAAGAGATTTGGCGGTTTGGGATGCTCAATGGTCCCACTCACCTCAACTCCAAGCCAAATGATGCAACCTTTCGTTTTGTAGCGTCTCCTTGCGTATCGCCCGAAACCAACACGATCATTCTTCCTACGGCCAAAGAAGGGCCAGTGATCGCGATCAAGGCTTCAGAACTGAAGGGCGATAGTTCAACGAAAGCGTCGGCTGTTGCATGGAATTTGCCAAGAACGCCCGACGTTTCAATTCCGCTGGTTGTCGATGGACTTGTCTATTTGCTCAACAAGGATGGGAGGCTGCAGTGCGTTGAGTTAGCCACGGGCATGGAAGTCTATCTGAATCGAACTTACACCGGGCAGCACCGAAGTAGTCCTACATATGCCGATGGCCATATCTACTTTGGTTCCAATGACGGACATTTCACGGTGGTCAAAGCGGGCAGAGACTTCGAGATCGTAAGCACCATGGAGATGGGCGAAGCGATTACAGCCTCGGCCATTGTCTCGAATGGAACGTTGTATGTCCGTTCGTACGAGGCTCTTTACGCGATCAAGAACAAATAAGCATCGGCAGAAACGAGGATATGCCGTTCGTTCTGCAGTTGTGGCATAGGCTTCCAGCCTGTGAAATATGGATCACAGGCTGAAAGCCCAAGCCACGCACGCTAATTGAACTGGAGATGCTAGACGCTGTCTTTCTCCGGATGGATCCACGGAGCTCGATAGGGACGCCGCAACATGGTCGTCGCTTGTTCGTCATTCACCACGATGTGTTTGTTTGGATCCCATGTCAACGACCGCCCCAATTCCATCGACATGTTTGCGAGGATACATGCGGCGGTTGAGATATGCCCTTGTTCGATATCCGCGACGGGCTTCGATCGGTCTGTGATGGACTTCAAGAAATCTAACATGTGAACTCGAATCGCCGGTGCAACATGTTGTTCAAGGTCTTTTTCGGTCTTGTCCTCAGGATACTGCTCGAGTTCCATGACTACGTCTCGATGGATAGGTTTGGCATTTCCGCCGCGTGGCGTAAAGTCGTATCGCTGAACACTCATCCTGAGCGTACCATTTTCGCCGAAAAGCGTTGCGCCCCACGGATAATCCTTGTCCGGCGCATCGCCCCAAGTGCGGTGCGTCCATACAACGTTCAGTTCCGGAAATTCAAACGTGGCGGTTTGCGTATCCGGGATGTTGGCTTTGGATTTCTTATCCATGAAGATACCACCATGAGAGGATACCTTGGTCGGCCATCCCAAGTCCATAATCCAGCGGACCATATCGAGCATGTGAATGCACATGTCGCCCACGATTCCGTTGCCGTACTCTTTGAAGGCTCGCCAAGAACGAGGGTGGCACAGTCGATTGTAAGGTCGCATTGGGGCAGGCCCTGTCCACATATCATAGTCGAGCGTCGATGGTGGGGTTTCATCGGCCGGGTTGTCTTTGGTTCGCATGTGGTAGTAGCAATAAATCTCAGCGTGAGAGATCTTGCCTAGCAATCCTGGCTCTAGAATCTGTTTCTTTGCTTCCATCAAGTGCGGAGTACTGCGACGCTGCGTGCCGACTTGGACCACGCGATTGTATTTTCTAGCAGCGGCCAACATGGCTTGGCCCTCGACGATGTCGACGCTGATCGGCTTCTGAACGTAAACGTCTGCCCCTGACTTGACCGCCTCAATCATGGGTAGAGCGTGCCAATGGTCCGGAGTTGCGATCAGAACGATATCGAGATCCTTTTCGGCCAACATCTTTCGGTAGTCGCCATAGACGCGTGGCCGTTTGGAGCTTTTTTGTTTTGCTTGAACCATATCGGCGGCATCGGAAACCATTTTGCTGTCGACATCGCAGAGCGATACTACATCAACGGGTGCAACTTGAAGGAGTCGAAACAGGTCACATTTGCCATACCAACCGGTTCCGATGACACCCACCCGCTTCGTCGGCGCGTCGACCTGGGCGGCGAGAGTCGGCTGATAGTTTGCTAAAGCGAAACTGCTTGCTGCGAGCGAAGTGGAGAGGAAATCGCGGCGATCCATTTGTGAATCCTTTGAGAAATAGTGTTAGGGTTGGTTGTTCGATTGTTGATTCAGTATACTGCCAACGGTCAGTCTGGTCTCGCATGTCCCTCACTCCGTGTATACTCCCAAAAGTCGTCCAGTCTCGACCTCTCGCAGCTTTGTTCTAGAATCATGATGGAATTGGGTTATCTTCAGCGGTTGACGCTGCAACTTACGGCGGGCGCTGCCATGTTGCCCGATTCCATTCGAGATCCGCATGCCAAGTTTGTATTGTCGCGGCAGCGCGATGACGGCGGCTGGTCCGGGCGTGACGGCGACAGCGACCTTTATTATTCGGGCTTTGCCCTGCGGTCGCTCGCCATTTTAGGATTGCTTACCGGAGAAGTAGCGGATGCGGCGAGCCGGTTCTTGTTGTCTCGAACCGAACATCAGGAGTCGGTAATCGATTTGCTTTCGCTAGTATATGGGGCGGCATTGATAGAAGCCTCCACGGAAAAGAACCCACTTGACGGCATTGCGGTCGATTGGCAAAGTCGCGTTACAAACTTATTGACATCGCTCCGTCAACCGGATGGGGGCTTTGCGAGAACGGCCCAAGCGTCGATCGGGAGCACGTACCAAACCTTTTTGGTTGCAATTTGTTTGGAATTGATGGAACATCCACTGCCTTGCGACGACCCAAGCGTCAAATTTTTGCTTTCGCAGCGGCGGGATGACGGGGGGTTTCTAGAGGTCCGAGTCGCCAAACGCTCGGGCACCAATCCGACCGCGGCCGCAATAGGTGCGCTGCGAACACT
>JANLRK010000002.1:0-11118 GCA_031361585.1 Pirellula sp.
CATACCCAAAGAACTAGATCCGATCTTGAAGCGAATTGGAATCGACGGTCGCATGTGGGTAGACTTGGTCTGGCGATTCAAGAAGTACTTCGGCAGAAGCGGAGCTGCAGGCTCGCCTCCAAGCCTAAAAGAATCGGCAGCGAAAAACAACCGTAAATTTGCACGAGGCCAACGGTCCTCAGCGACCTGCTTCGTCATTGGGTCAGAATAGAGCAATGACTTAAGAAGCATGGACCTAGGCGCCCTAGGCCATGTGGAACTCCGTAAGGGGCTTAACTTGCATCCATTTTTTAACGCACATTTTTCTGCCAAACAGATCGTGGGCTCAGTCAACTAGAGATAGTTAAATAGACTGAGCTGCGAGGCGTTTCCAAGGAGTTTCAAGCTCGCGTCGTACGAGGCTTGTCTGGCTTGCAATTCGGAAATCGTTTGGGCTAAATCCGCATCCAAGTTCTTAGACTCGTCGGCCTTCATTGCGATCTTATTATCTTGTTGGAGACTTATCAAGTCGTCAATGCGTTGCTGTTGAACTCCAAGCGCCCCCCGGCTCAGCGAAAGTCGAGACAAATCCAGATCAACTAATTCGACCGCTCGCGCCACTGCAGTGGTATCTTTTGCCACGATGGCTTCGCGAAGGCGAATGAGCGAGTTGAAGACCCCCTTCACTTCTTGAGGGTTCGGGTCTTTGCCGATGACCTCGTATGTGGTTCCTGTGAGCGTCGCTTCCGCTTCGGTACTTCCCTTGGGAATCAGTCCCAGCCCCCAAGCCGCTTGGCTTCCACCTGCGTTACGAACTTTGATTGGCCCCGGTGTCGTTGTTAAGGGTGGTCCCAATGGATTGGGCACGTACACGGCGGAACTGATCGTAATTCCATTGCCGGCAGCGTTTAGAGTAGCCTTAACCTTGGTAGCGGGATCTTGATTGTTGACGTGATTGTTGATGCGATCTAGCACATCTTGAACAGTCGTCGTACCAACCAAATCGAGCGTAAACTCGCTCCCATCATTTCGTTGAAACGTGATATCCGGACCGTCTGCGGGATTGATTCCCTGGCCGAAGTTCAATTGGTCCAACCGAACCAGCGGGTGAAAAGTCCGTAACCCCAATCGTTCGGCAAGATCCCCCGTATTTTCACCAATCGAAAAGTCGGCTCCACTTTGCGTCGACCGTACTCTAAGGCTTCGGCCGTCGGGTGTAATATCTGCCCGGACAGCAGCCCCGGACGCATTGATGAAATTCGTCATGTCCTCAATGGTCACTGCTGTACCTAGCAGAACATTGTAAGCCTTTCCGTTTTGCTCTATACGAATCCCATCGTTTGCGATGAGTCCGAGATTACCGTTAAGTTGAGACAACAAGGTTGTTGGCCTGAGGATTGGATCCAGGTTTGTGCCAGTGATAGGTAGCGGTGTCGATTGAATTTCCGCAAGAATGCCTAGATCCGCGGCTGTTCGGCCAGTTCCCGATTCAAGAATACGCAACTGCCCAGCGTTTCCGTCAGCATATGCCGCCACGAGTGAGCCATTGTTCAAGCTAAATTGGATTTTGCGACCGCTTAAGGGCGCCGCACTGTTAATGCGTTCCAGCACATTGTCCAGTGTTTCTGCGCCGGCAAGGTCTACTGTTACGGTTTCGAGTCCATCCGAAAATTGTATCGCGCCTGGGGAAATACCTTTGCCTCCGTTGAGATCGGCAAGTCGGGTCGAAGCGATGGCCGCCGGATTCAAATCCACACGAGAAACGACACCATCCGAAATAAGGCCGAGGGCTTTCTGACCTGTGACGTTATGCGCGATGTATTCACCGTTGTCTGCGATGGTCAATAGGTTTAGATCATTGCCCGCAAACTGAATTTTGTTGTTTGCATTGGAAATCGTGGGCGTGCCGACTGTCCCGCCCGAAAACAAATAGCGATCCTGATAGCGGGTGTTCGCAGCCGCCGAGAGGCGCTCGATGGACGCGTTGATTTGAGAGATCCAACCATCGCGTTCCTCGTCGCTATTGACATTGCCTGCGCTCTCAACGCCTAGGCCTCGAATCTCGGTCAATGTATCCTGAACATTGCCCAGCGTTGATTCGGTCACGTTGAGATAGCCTTGCGAAGAGTCCAAGTTCCGGAGCGTCTGATCGCGAAATTCTAGGTCTCTCTGAAGACCGATCACACGAACGGCGGCGGTGGGGTCTTGGCTTGGCAAGCTGAAGCGTTTGCCCGAGCTAAGCTGATCTTCGAGCTGCTGTATCCCAAGCTTACTCACTTGGACTTGGTATAGCGATCGGTACCTAGCGAGGGCGTCACTGGTGCGACCTGCAACAACCGGATAAAAAGAACTTAGCATGGGAAAATGTTTTCGTGCGCTAAATGAGATTGACCAGGGTGTTCAGCATGTCCGAAGCGACAGAAACGAGTTTAGAAGTTGCCTGAAACGCCCGTTGGTAGAGCAACATCTTGACCGCCTCTTCGTCTAAATTGACGCCAGAGATCCCAAGATTTTGGGCTTCCAGAGTCTGTTGGAAGTTTCGAAGGCCATCCGTAACACCTTTTTGGGAATTGATTTCGCGTGTGGTGTTCGCGATCATTTCATCGTAAACTGCGTTGATGCTTCGACCACCGAGCAAATCGGTTGGTTTGGAGAAGGCTTCGGCAATTTTGATAGCGTTGTCCGCACCATTGCCAACCCCCTTTAGACTTGCGGCAAGTTGACTGGGGTCAGCAATAATATTTGGGCGCACCTCGATCGTCGCTGCAGAGTCACCACGGAAAAAGGTGTTGATTCCGAGGGCCGCTAATGCACCGCTTGTGTCGTTCGCAAAACTAAATTGGATCGCCTCGGAGTCCGATTTGATCTCGAACCGACCGTCATTCGTGATTCTGGCGCTAATCCCGTCAATTCCGTCAATCGAGGCCGCGAGTTGTTGTGCGGTCGTATCGCTTGCAAGTCCTTGTTGCCGAACAAGTAGATCGACCGATTTCGTTTTGCCTGTCTTGGCGTCCTGAACTTGGATGGTGAAAGAGCCGTTGTCGAAATCCAGAGTAGGATTGGACTGCTCGATTGGCACATTGGCGTTCTTCAATACGGTCTCGCCCGTCGCGATTGAAAATCCCTTTAGACCTTGGCCCTGCGAATGCAGTCGATTGACAACGCGAATAATGTCAGAGGCAAGCGAGTTTAGCTTGCCTTGAAAGCCAGTCGACGTTGCCGTGTTGGCGGATTCGTATAATCCCTTTACTTTACCCCCCGTTACATTCAAAGCGACGTCGGTGTCGACCAATCGAATTTCCAGACTACTGCCTTGACTGCTCGAGTTCAAGCTGGCTTTGACAGGACGTGCGATACCGTTGCTAACCAAATAGTCGCCGCCTACGAAAACGGTAACGGCTCCCGCCGCGTCCTCTTTCACATCGATATCGACATACGTAGCCAATTCGTCCAATGTCTTGAGCCTTTCGTCCCTTAGTCCGACCGCGTCAGAATTGGACAGAGAGCCTCCCTCAATTTCGACAATGCGTTGATTTAATTTCGCTAGGCTGTCGACCAAGCGATTGATATCCGAGGCCGCGGAAGTAATCTCCGCTTGGTTTCGACTGGCGATAGCGTCTACGCTTGAGGAAAGGCTCCTTAACTGAGTCGCCAGTTCTTGCCCCCGTGAAATCGCGAGTGTACGAATCGAATCGCTTCCAGGTTGATTGGCAACGTCTTGGAAAGCGTTCGCAAAGCGACTGAGATTTGACGAAAAGTCCTTGTCGGAAAGCTCGTTTACCAAACTCTCAATTTGAGTGTTGGTGCCTTCCAGTTGCTGTTGATAAGAAAGCTGGCTTTGGGTTTGTCGGAGTCGTTCAATGACGAAATTGTCGAGTTTTTGCTGGATTCCTATGGCCTGAACGCCTTGGCCGATGATCAAGTCGCCGGACTTGTAGCCCCGGGCCGGGGCCTGGACTAGCTCTTGGCGGATGTAGCCTGGCGTATTGACGTTGGCAATGTTATTGCCGACAACTTGCAATCCGAGCTGGTTGACACGCAGCGCGTTGGACGAACCCTGAATGGCACTGAATAAACTCATGCGTACATTCCTGCCGACCGATTACAGCGGCTATTCGATAGAGTTATTTCGTCCTCATCTCTTCATGCCGCTTCGTTGATGAGAAAGCCGCCTTCGAGCGAGTGCAATTCTCCGGGAGAATAGGTTGCTCGTTCTGTTGAGCCAGTCGCCAGAATCAAAAGCAATTCGGTAACGAATGATTTGGATTGGAAAGCGGTCACCCACAAGCCCATGCTCAATTGCTGTATCCGGTTTAACTGATGTTCCAAATTTGCCAGTCGATGGGTCCAAAGGGCTGGCCATTGCGAGTCCAGTTGAACTGACATTTCTCTTAGGCTATGCGCATGGTATCCAAGTTCCTTTGCCTTCAAAAGCAATAGATTTCGGTCCAATTTAGAGCATTGGATCTCAGCGTGGATGCTCTCTCCGATCGAACACAGGCGTGCGATATTGGAGTAATCACCAACAAGGAAGTCTGCCTGAACTTGGTCGAGAATGGACTCCCAACGCTCTAGAACGTCACTAAAACGATCCAACCATCGACCTGTATCGTTTATGAGTATTGGAACCATATTGATATTTTAGATCCGGGTTGCAAAAAGCGTTCATCCCCAAAGGAGGGCATGAACGCATTAGGAATTAATTTGGACAATTCATTCAAGTTCTAGAACTTGAACGTCAAACCGAGATCGAGCCCGTGAAGGAAAAACGTGTTGGTGACAAGTCTAGCGTTCGGTGCAAGCATGTTGCCGCCGATGTTGCCGATGTCGACATTGCGATCGATTTGATCGCCCGCCATCGCAACGCTTGGGAACAGTAGCATCGTATACCCAACTCCAAATTGTGCTCGTCCGAGCTGGTATTTCATCTTGGCACCAGCTTCAGGCAGGAACGTGAACTGATTGCGAGTGATCGTTCCACTATTGCTGCTTTGAGCAAACAGTCCTCGAGACTCGTTACTGGTCGCACCACCGGGAGCAACCTCCGTGTGGCGACCGCTAACTGTACTTGACTGATTCATATTGCCCAACGCAACTTTGCCGATCGCAGAAAACGTAAAGCGACCCTTTGAGACTTCGTTTAGCAATCCGATGTGGCCGCCATGGAATTGGTTTTTGGTCCCAAAGGTATCTTGCGTGGTGAGTACCGTACCGTTTTGAATAGTATTGGTAATCCCATCTGCGAACTGGCTTCTGAGTCCAAGTTCACTGTCCATTCGAACAAAGGTGTACCCCGTTAGCAAATCGACGCGACTGTTGCCCTCTCGGACCAACAGTGATCGTCCGTACAATTCACCTGCAATCAGATCCAAATCATTCTTGACTTGAATGGTTCCCGTATTGGCACCATTAACGCCGGCACTCACGTTTACGAGAAACGTGTCGGGTGCTCCGATGGACGTGTTAAAGAATGGAATACCGGTTGAGTTGCCGCCGTTTGTGAAGGTCCTGTTGGTGCCGTCGGTGAGGATTCCCCACCCTCGTGCTCCAACCCCAAAGTTTTGATTGCAATCTGTCCACACACCCAAATTGAGCCGCATTCCGACCAGCAATTCATTGCCAATCGGATTGTTTGGTCCTCCCGCCAAGGGGGTTGTCGGATTCACGGTGGGAGTATTTCCTCCAACGACTAGTGGTCCGCCGCCGAAACTCTTGGGCCACCACAAGAGCGTTTCGCTTTCGAACCAGCCTGAGGAATTGTTCGAACAGCCAGGGCTGCTAGCGGAAGTTCTGCAGGGAGCTGCTCCGCAGGAGCCGGCGTATTCCGAACTACCCATGGAGGGTGCGTTGTAGGAAGTGAATTTCGTGGAACTGTTGGAATAGGATTCACCCAAACCATTGTCTGCGACTACATTCGAACGAAACGCAGCAGGTCGTGCGTCATGTTCGGATGTGTCCTCAGCTGCCGATGTTTGTACGCCGCCGTCACCGATGCGACCAACGCTCGAGATGGGGCCTGAAGTGGAATAGTCTTGCCCAAATGTGTTTATTGAACTACTAGTTCCACACAGAGAGGCAATAATCAGGGTCAATTTAATTCGGTTTTTTCTCATAATTTCTTTCTCGCTAAGCGATGGCTTGCGTACCGTTCGCATAATTGGATCGGTAGGATCCACCGGAAACTGATGACAAAAGGGAACTTGCGGCATATTCTTCGCAGTCCCCCTAAATTGCCTCAACCGGATTTTTGTGTGCAAATCGGCTTAACATGTCGAGTTTGGAATGAATGCGATAATGAAATTTCGGACGGTTTCGTTTGGGATGCATACAATAGAAGTGCGTGTCGTTGATCGCATTCACCCACTTGAACATGCCGCTAGACGGTGCTCCGTACAACGAAGAATCCATGTCCAGTTTGATTGACCCTGCACCCGACAAACCTTCCAAATCCAACGTCGCACCAGTTGGCAGCGAACGTAAACTGCATTTGCCAAGCCGTCCGCACGTATCATCAGGTTGGTCGATCCCGGGCGTCGCCCAGATCAAAATTAATCAATGGCTAGAACAAACGCGGGCCGTCAACGCTTGGGAAACCCATCGGAGAGAATTGACCGATCAACAGGTGCGAAAGGAAGCCCTTTCGCTCGTTTATCGTTCCAAGAGCGGTGAAGCCCTTTCGACGTTGCTACCCGAGACGTATTCATTGATACGCGAGGCCGGACGTCGAGCAATGAACATGCGCCATTACGATGCCCAGATACTCGGGGGTATTTGTTTGTTTCACGGGTGCATTGCTGAAATGCAAACTGGCGAGGGGAAAACGTTAACAGCGACATTGCCGTTGATCCTTCATTCGTTGCTCGGCAAGGGAGCGCATCTAGCTACCGTGAACGACTACTTGGCCGAACGCGACGCCAATTGGATGATGCCCATTTATGATTTGCTCGGCATTCGGGTTGGAGTTGTCTTAACTCCAGACGATCAAGACACACGACGTAAAGCCTATGCTGCTGATGTAACCTATGGAACAGCAAAGGAATTTGGCTTCGACTTTCTAAGAGATCGCTTGCTCATGCGGGCTCAAGGACGAGCCATTGATGACTTCCTCGGAAGCGGATCGCAAGAACGCTGGACATCTGCGGGCGAGCAACCTGTTCAGCGCGGAATGCATTTTTGCTTGGTCGATGAAGCCGATAGTATCTTGATCGATGAAGCGAGGACTCCATTGATCATTGGATCGCTTGGTGACGAAACGCGTGAAGTTGTCATATCCACATTCAAGTGGGCCGCAGAGCATGCTCCATCCTTCGTATTGAAAGATCACTTCACGATCGATGAAGACAAACATAAAATTGAACTGACATCCAAGGGCCGCCAGTACGTGCGATCCATTCCGCGCAGCGACGAGATCCGTTTAGCTGCTCTAGTTGATCTTTACGAGTACATGGAACGCGGCATCAAGGTTCATCGCGACTTTCACCTCGAGCGACAATACGTAGTTATCGATGGCGAAATCGTCATTGTTGATGAATTCACCGGACGGCTTGCTGAAGGTCGAAAATGGCGGGATGGTATCCACCAAGCCCTCGAAGCCAAAGAAAAAATCGAAGTTACTGTTCCGGGTGGACAAGCCGCGCGCATCACCGTTCAGGATTTGTTTTTACGATATCGATTTTTAGCTGGCATGACCGGTACCGCTGCGTCCAGCGCCCGGGAGCTGCGCCGAATCTACAAGACACCTGTGGTACAGGTCCCGACCAATCGCCCACCCAAGCGACAACGGCTCCCCGATGTCGTCTGCCATGACATGACCGAAAAATTTCGAGCCATCGTCCAAGAAGTTCTCAAGGTCCATGCGGTGGGACGACCAGTACTCATCGGGACTCGATCCATCGACAAGTCGTCGATCCTGGCCGACATGCTTCGCAAAGAAAACGTCCAAGTCCAAGTCCTCAACGCCCACGAAATTGAACGTGAAGCCGAAATCGTTTCCAACGCAGGTCGGCGAGGCCAAATCACCGTTGCGACGAACATGGCAGGTCGAGGTACCGACATCAAACTGGAAAATGATGTTCGCGAAATCGGTGGCATGATGGTTATTTGCACCGAGCTACACGATGCCGCTCGAATCGATCGGCAATTGATCGGGCGTTGCGGACGGCAGGGTGACCCTGGCACGTATAGACAATATCTGTCCATGGACGACGATATCCTGAAGAACGGTTTCGGACAAAAACCTTCCGAAAGGCTTAAATCTTTAGGTAAATCCGGTGGTTCGCTAACTGGCCAAGCGTCAAGATTCCGACTTGCGCAACGAAAAGTTGAGAGGAAACACTTCATAGATCGGATGGCGCTGCTGCACCATGAGAAGGAACGAACTAAGATTCAACGTGAGATGGGGCAGGACCCTTATTTAGATACCGCAGAATGATGCATTCTGCCTGAAAGCTTTCCAATCGCGGCACCGATGAATTTGCTCAGTAATTCGCTCACCGTAATTACGTTACAGCAGCCTCGAATGCGCAAAGGCTCGTTTGCAAGTCTCATCGGAGCATCGCCACTCTTGGACGTTTTTGTGGCTGGCCCCGAAAATCAACTGGTCGTCGAATGCTTGTCTCCCAATGGAATTGAGCAACTTGTTAATCGATCCCCCCTGTATCTTTACGGTCCGAGTGCAGTCGGAAAGACAGCTTTGGCACTTACGATCGCAGCTCGATGGACGAACGAGTCCAACAACCGAACCGTAACGTTGACCAGCGGATCCGACTTTGCCAAGGCTTTTACCCGTGCCATTGACGCCGACGACATGGATCGTTTTCGCCAGCTCCATCGCCAATGCAGTTGCTTGGTTGTGGATAATATTCACGAGCTGTCGACCAAGCCATCGGCACAAGCGGAAATGGTTTCGACCATTGAGCGAATTACTAGCGACGGCGGAGCAATCATTGCTACAGCCAACGAGCTTGCAACTCTGATTCCCAAATTGCGATTGTCTTTGTCGAGTCGACTCAATGGCGGACACAGTCTGCCGATATCGTTTCCTAGTAGCGTGACTCAATTAGAAATCATGAGGCTCCTCGCGGCAAATTGCAAAATTGAAATCAGCAATCAGGATCTTGACTCAATCGGAGCTCAATTGCAGGATGGGATGTCTCCGCTGCAATTGCGCGGGATTCTCATTCGATGGTCACATCAAGATCGCGTGGCGCCAGGCCGTACTAAGAAAGAATCCAAGCGCATGATCGACAAGCTTGTGGACTCACAGATAGCAACGGCGCCTAGCACTTCCGATATCGCGAAAGCGGTTGCGCGAGAAATGCAAATCACAATGGAGTCGCTGCGAGGGCCAGGTCGTAAATCGAGCGTTGTCCGCGCGCGCGGCCTCGCGATGTTGCTGATGCGTCATTGGACAGACGTCTCGTTTCAGAACATCGGTGAGTACTTCGGAGGCCGGGACCATACCACGGTTATGCACGCTTGCAAAAAAACTGAAGAGGATTTATCAAAAGATGTGGACCTGGAACGAATGGCCGAACGCATCCGGCAAAAATTAAAAAGCTAATCGCCAATCGCCGGTGCCCGCAAATCGACAGCCGTGCTCGCGCTCAGTGAAACGGTGCTTTTCTATCGGGCTGAGCACGAGTACGAAAACGCTACCAAGCACCATCGCTTCGCGCTACTGCGTGCATGCCGAAATGCTGCTTGGTTTTTGGCCTACTAAAGCGAATCAGCGTGGTACAATGTATTCCTGGGTGGTATCCGATTCGAATTCACAAACAGATGGACTACCGATGTACACCGGGCGAGAAAAAATGATTCGGCTTGCCTTTGTTGATATCTCGAAACACTGCTTGCAGACTTCGTTGGTCATTTTGCTAACCGGTCTTGCTGGCAAGTGCATGGGAGACGAAGTTCAATTCAATCGACAAATTCGTCCGATTCTTGCCGAGTACTGCTTCCAATGCCACGGCCCCGACGCGAGCAAACGCCAAGGCGACCTGCGCCTCGATCTTGAAAAAATCGCAATGGAAAAGGCGATGGAAGGCGGCCTCGAAAGCGAATTGTATCAACGGATCATTTCGGACGACGAAGATGGGAAAATGCCGCCTCCCGCAACTGGCAAGCGATTGAATTCAAAGGAGATAGAACTGTTACGGCAGTGGCTTGAGGAAGGAGCTCACTACCAAGGGCATTGGGCTTTTGAGCCGATCCTCAAGCCGGAAGTACCACCGCATCCAAGCATGGTACATGAGCCTGACGCCGATCCGTGTTTCTCCGATATCGATTCCTTCATCGTCAAGGGACTTGCGGCCCGCGGGCTAAGGATGACAAAATCCATTGGCCGCCAACAATGGATTCGTCGGGCCACGATCGATTTAATCGGCGTTCCTCCTACTTGGGAAGAAGTTCAAGCG
Source organism: Pirellula sp. (assembly GCA_031361585.1). GTDB lineage: Bacteria > Planctomycetota > Planctomycetia > Pirellulales > Pirellulaceae > JBKCUI01. The sequence continues at coordinate 10,395 of JANLRK010000002.1, forward strand.
TTTGTCAACGACAATTCAACTACGGCTTACGCGAGGATTCTTGATCGGCTTCTTGAGTCGCCAGCGTATGGGCAACGCTGGGGCAGGCATTGGTTAGATATCGCTAGATATGCGGACACGCATGGAGGAAGCGCCATCGGCTTCACTTCCTTTCCGTTTTCCTACGCGTATCGCGATTATGTCATTCGCGCCTTCAATGAGGACAAGCCATACGACAGGTTCGTGACTGAACAAATCGCTGCGGATCAATTGGGTCTCACCGAAAATGACCCGTCCCTTGCCGCTCTGGGATTTCTTACTGTCGGAATGCAGTACCGAAATCACCATGATGTGATCGACGATCAGATCGATGTCATAACGCGTGGCTTGATGGGGGTAACCGTTGCGTGTGCACGTTGCCACGATCATAAATTCGATGCTATATCCGCTAGTGACTACTACTCGCTCTACGCGACCCTGGCGAGCAGCAGCATTCCGGAAATCTTGCCAGTCATTGGCGAGGTACCTCGGACAACTGGGACCATCGAATACCAACGCAACCTGCGGGACTTGCAAATCGAATACGATGACATGGCATACGATCAGAGCGAGGTGATGCGAAATCGGTTACGAATGCAGGTTGGTCTTTATCTGCGAGAACTGGCCAAAGGAACTCCAGAACAGGATCTTTCCACAGGCTTCCTTTCGTATCGTACCGATGACGTTCGTCCGCTGGTACTCAATC
>JANLRK010000031.1:0-8110 GCA_031361585.1 Pirellula sp.
TTGGTAATCCTCGCCTTGTCCGGTTCGACACATTCCCAACAACCAAAGTCTCAGCGTGAACCCATGTGGAAAAAAGTCGACGACGCTGTCCAAAAGGGACTTCCAAAGTCTGCCATCGAAGCCCTCGGCCCGATTGTGGAGGCTGCCATGGCCGAAAAAGCCTACCCAGAAGCCATCAAAGCTATCGCAAAACGTGTTCTCCTCGAGGGGCAAATCGAAGGTGCAAAACCCGAGGAACAAATCGTTCGGATGCAAGCCGAAATTGCCAAAGCTCAGCCTGAGATGCTGCCAGTCATGCACGGGATCCAAGCGCAGTTCTACTGGAGCTATTTCGAACAGAATCGGTGGCGCTTTGGCCAACGCACTGCAACCACGGCTCCACCAAGCGATAACTTCACAACCTGGGACCTACCTCGGCTGTTTGCTGAAATCGATTCGCACTATGCCAAAGCCCTTGCCAACGAAGCACAACTTCGAGCTATTCCCATCGCGACTTATGACATCTTGTTTGCCAAAGGGACGGTTCCGGACAGTTATCGGCCAACCCTCTTCGACTTCATCGCATTTTCAGCCATCCACTTTTATTCCGCAGGCGAACAAGCCGGTGCGAAAGCCGAGGACGCTTTCGAAATCGAAGCTGCTAGTCCAGCCCTCGGTCCAGCCGCAGACTTCATTGCATGGAAACCGAACAGCACTGATGCCGATTCGCCCAAACTCAAGGCGATTCAACTCTATCAGCGCTTGCTGACCATCCATCAAGAGGACAAAGACCGAAGTGCCTATCTCGATGCGGACCTAGGTCGCCTGGAATTCGCACATGCAAATGCAGTGGGAGAAGAAAAAGGGAGCCGAACCAAGGCGGCCCTTAAGTCGTTTGCTGAGACCAATGCCAAACATGAACTGTCGGCCACCGCTCGCCATCGATGGGCCGTCGTGCTACAAAGCGAAAACGAACTTGTTGAAGCTCGCGACATTGCTATCCAAGGAAAAAATGCCTTTCCGCAAAGCGTCGGTGGCAAACTCTGCTTCAACACCATCGCAGACATCGAAGCCAAAAGTCTCAATGTCACTACGGAACGCGTCTGGAACGATCCGCTGCCAATGTTGCGAGTTTCCTATCGCAACATCACCAAAGTTTATTTCCGGGCAATCCAAGTCGACTGGACTACTCGATTCACTCAAGATCGATGGAGCCCGGGAACTATCAACCAAACCGATCGCGATCAATTCGTTAGGCAAGTGCCCGTGTTCGCCTGGTCCGCCGATTTGCCTTCGACAGACGACTATCGTGATGCAACACACGATGTGCCCGCCCCCAAGGAACTCAAGCCCGGTTACTACTTCATTCTCGCTAGCGCCAACGCAGACTTTTCTGACAACGACAACGTTATCTCGACCTGCGAAGTCTGGGCCAGCAACCTCGCCCTCGTTCTCCGACAGTCATGGGGCAGCGGCAAACTCGAAGGCTTTGTGCTCAACGCCAAAACAGGCGAGCCGATCGCTAATGCCAAAGTGCGATCGTTTGTGAGACAAGACCGAAATAATATCGTCAGAGAGGCAGTCGCGGCCGCAGTTTCTACGAACGCCAACGGTCTCTTCTCCGTTTCCAGCAATGACCGCGGTGTCTTCCTATTGGCCTCAGCCAATGGGCAAGAAATCGCGGTGCAAAACGAACAAAGGACTTACTCTCAGTCGGAACAGCCAACCAACTTCGTTCAGTTCGTTCTGTTCACCGACCGTTCCATCTATCGTCCAGGTCAAACGATCCAGTTGAAAGGCGTTTGTTTGATCGCGGACACCAAGAAAGACAAATACGCAACGGTCCCCAATCGAGATGTGTCGGTCCAACTGCGGGACGTGAATGGCAAAGAGATCGAAAGACTGAAATTGCGTTCGAATGCCTTTGGCTCCTTCACGGGCAGTTTCACTGCACCGCGCGATCGAGGGACTGGTAGTATGCAAATCGTCGTCGACGATGGTCGCACCGGAACTGCAGTCGTCAGCGTTGAGGAATACAAGCGACCCAAATTCCTTGTCACTCTTGAAGCTCCCAAAGAAGCAACCAAGCTCAACGATGAAGTAACAATTACAGGCAAGGCCATGAGCTACACTGGGTCCGCTATCAACGGTGCCAAAGTGCGATATCGCATCACTCGGCAAGTTCGATGGCCAGCCTGGTTCATGTACTGTTACGCTTGGCGCATGCCTCCCATGCTCGGCAGCGCCCAAGAAATCTCGCACGGTTGGGCAACGACTGAAGCCGACGGCTCATTCCGTGTTAGCTTCACCGCCAAGCCAGATGCCAGCGTACCTGAACGAGACGAACCGAATTTCAACTACCAAATTACTGCAGACGTAACCGATACGACCGGCGAAACACGAACAGGTATCAGTTCCGTGACCGTAGGCTACACGGCTTTGCATGCCAACGTAACAGCTAAAGAGTGGTTAGCGTCCGATAGCGATACCAAGTTCTCGATAGCGACTACCACACTCGATGGAACAGGGCAGTCGGCCAAAGGGACGTTAAAGATCTATCGTTTAAAAGAACCGGCGTCGGTCCTAAGGACGGATATTCTCGGCCAACGCATTCCTGCATCGCCGCGAGGACGAGGAGTTGTTCCTGGACGACCTGCCAAACCCGTCACCCCAAGCGTTCTTCCCGATCCATCCAACCAAAGTACTTGGGCGCTCGCGGAAGTAGTATCGACAAACGAATTCGCCACGGCTGCTGACGGTAAACAAGAAGTTTCGCTGAGACTAGAGCGAGGTCTCTATCGAGCCATCCTCGAGTCTCAGGACAAGTACGGCAAGCCAGTCAAATCCGAATTGAATATTCGGGTCGTCGATCCTTCCGCAAACAAGTTGGGACTCAAGCTGGCGAACCTGTTAGCTTCACCCAAGTGGGAATTGCAGCCAGGTGAAAAACTTGCCGCCATCTGGGGTACCGGCTACGATACCGGTCGCGCATTCGTTGAAATCGAACATCGCGGCAAGTTGTTGCAGAGTTTTTGGACCAAGCCAGGAGCAACACAGGTTCCCATCGCGCAAGACATCAACGAAGGCATGCGAGGCGGCTTCACCGTGCGGACTACCTTTGTCCGGGAGAACCGTGCGTATCTCGAATCGCGGCATATCGATGTGCCTTGGTCGAACAAAGAGTTGAAACTCAAATGGGAGCGCTTCGTATCGAAGATCGAACCTGGACGCAAGGAAACGTACACGCTGACCGTGAGTGGACCGAACGCGTCGAAGGCAGCGGCAGAAGTGGTTGCAGCCATGTACGATGCGTCGCTGGACGCTTATCTGCCGCACCATTGGACGCAGCGTTTTAACATGTTTCGCCAGGACTATTCGCGAATGAATAGCTCGTTTGAAAACAATGCGCAGGGACTCAATTTATTCCGCGGCCAATGGACAAGCAATCGATTGGCGATTGAATTGCAGTACCGCGATTTCCCACAAGAATTCAAAACCCAGTTCGGGTACGGAATGAGGATGATGGCACGCGGTATGGGTATGGGAGGTGGCGGAGATTTTCGTGGTCGTCCAATGCCGACTTCTGCTGCGCCCGAGATGTTGATGGAAGGGGCCGCGATGCAGAAAAGCACAACGCTTAGCGCTGCGATGGATTTTGATGCCGCTGGTACCGGCGGTGCACCTGGACAACCGCCAGCCGCTAACCCAACCAACGGACCAGACCTGAGCCAAGTCTCTGCCCGCAAAAATCTAAACGAAACAGCCTTCTTCTTTCCCAATTTAATTGCCGATGCCGAAGGCAATACCAAATTCGAATTCACCATGCCTGAGGCTTTGACCACATGGCGATTCCTTGGCTTCGCTCACGACACCGAACTGCGTAGCGGCTATATCGAAGACAAAGTCATCACGGCCAAAGATCTCATGATCCTGCCCAACCCACCGCGATTTTTGCGAGAGGGGGACATTCTCGAATTCAGCGTGAAGGTCAGTAACCAATCTGCGCAGGTACAAATCGGTCGCGTTGCCTTGAACCTGTTCGATGCTCGCGACAACCAATCGGTCGATGTCGCGTATGGCAACGTTGTCAAAGAGCAAGCCTTCGAAATTGCGGCCGGTGAGTCCAAGAGCTATCACTGGAAACTGAACGTGCCCGACGGGGCTTATCCAATCATTTACAAAGCCATAGGTGCAACCGACAAGCTCTCCGATGGCGAGGAGGGAATGTTGCCCGTCTTGTCCAAACGGATACTCGTAACCGAGTCGATGCCGCTGCCCATTCGCGGAGCTTCGACCAAGAAGTTTGAATTCAAAAAGCTCATTGAGTCTGCCAAGTCGGACTCGCTCAAGCACCAATCGCTAACGGTACAAATGGTTTCGCAACCCGCTTGGTACGCGGTTCTTGCTCTTCCGTACCTGATGGAGTTTCCCTATGAATGCAGTGAGCAAACGTTCAATCGACTCTATGCCAATCACCTTGCTCAGCATATCGCCAACAGCGATCCCAAAATCCGCCGCGTGTTCGACACTTGGCGAAACATACAACCAGCGGCGCTCGTTTCACCTCTATCCAAAAACCAAGATCTCAAGTCGGTCATGATCGAGGAGACACCTTGGTTGCGTGACGCGGATCGGGAGTCGCAATCGCGTCGCAACGTTGGGATACTGTTTGACGAAAATCGGTTGAAGACAGAAGTCGAACGAACCATGCGTAAACTGACCGAGATGCAGCGGGACAATGGCATGTGGCCTTGGTTTCCAGGTGGCCCGGACAACGAATACCTATCGCTGTACATTGTTACCGGCTTTGGTCGAATGCGCCAATTGGGGGTGCCCGTCGATATTGCTCCAGCATTGAAGGCTCTCGCCAGACTCGATGCTTGGATGCATGAACGCTACGACGACATCCGACTCCATTCCAAAGATCCAGAAGAAAATCATCTTACATCGACCATGGCGTTGTATCTTTACGGTCGCAGTTTTTTCATCAAAGACATGCCCGTCGGAGCGGAACATCAGGTGGCGATCGATTATTGGAAACGTCAAGCCAAAAACTACTGGCTCAAGGTCGGTTGCCGTCAATCCGAGGCCCACATCGCCATCGGCCTGAAACGATTCGGAAATCTAGAAACTCCTCAGGACATTGTAAAGAGCCTTCGCGAAAGATCCGTATCCAATGAAGAGATGGGGATGTTTTGGCGAGATACCGAACGCTCATGGTGGTGGTACCACGCGCCGATCGAGACACAGGCACTCATGATCGAGGCGTTCGATGAGGTAGCCGACGATAAAGCGGCCGTCGAGGATTGCAAGGTTTGGCTACTCAAACAAAAGCAAACGCAAGATTGGAAGACGACCAAAGCGACTGCCGATGCCGTCTATGCGTTATTGTTGCGGGGCGACAACCTACTTGGCTCGGATGCGTTGGTCCAAGTTAAGTTAGGCGACCAAACGATCAAGCCAGAAAATGTCGAAGCGGGAACGGGCTTCTACGAACAGAAATTCGTTCGGGGCGAGATCCAACCTGAGTTCGGAAAGTTAACCTTGACTAAAACCGACAAAGGCGTCAGTTGGGGGAGCGTTCATTGGCAGTACTTGGAAGACATCAGCAAAATAACACCGCACGACGGTACGCCGCTCAAGCTCGAGAAACAGCTTTTAAAGCGAACGCTATCGAAGAGCGGCCCGGTTCTTGAGCCTATCGCTGATACTGCATCGATAGGTGACGAAATCGTGTGCAGGATTACGTTGCGCACAGATCGCGACATGGAGTATGTTCATATGAAAGATCATCGTGGAAGTGGTACTGAGCCTGTAAGCGTGCTCAGTCAATACAGATACCAAGATGGGTTAGCGTATTACGAGAGCACTCGCGATACAGCGTCTCATTTCTTCATCGACTACTTGCCAAAGGGGACGTATGTGTTTGAGTATACGGTTCGCGTGCAGCATGCCGGTCGCTATCCGACCGGCATGGCAAGCATACAGTGCATGTACGCGCCTGAGTTCAACAGTCACTCCGAAAGTATCATGTTGAACGTAGGATCTGCAAAGCCGTAGCGCCGACGCTAGCAGCGTCGGCCACGGCCACGGTTGATTTTAGGATGTGGCTGCCTTGCACAGTAGCTCGACAAACGTCCTTACCAAAGTTCCTGTTCCCCCAGCATCGCACCAGGGCTTGGCGCTGTCCAAGAACGCGGGGCCAGCGATGTCGATATGGGTCCAAGGTCGACCATCGACAAATTCCTCAAGGAACTTGGCTGCTGTGATAGCTCCACCCCAGCGTCCCTCACCAACGTTCTTGATGTCCGCGATCTTGCCGGCAATCTGTTCCGTAAAGAACGCGTGCATCGGCAATGGCCAAGTATATTCGCCACATGCGTCGGCAATTGACTTGATCTCATTTTGCCAAACATCGTTATTGGTCATCAATCCCGATATCTCTAGCCCCAACCCAACAACGCAAGCGCCGGTCAACGTTGCAAAGTCCACGATTCGCGAAGGCTTCTGATCGAGTGCGACATTGAGGCAATCGGCTAGAACCAGACGTCCTTCCGCGTCGGTATTATGAATTTCGATCGTCTTGCCACTTCGAGCTGTTAATACGTCTCCGAGCTTGAATGCGTCTCCCGAAATCAAATTCTCGACGAGGCCTATGATGGCGACCAAATTGTGTTGCACTTTGAATTGAACGGCAGCTTTCATGATTCCAAGTACCGTTGCCGCACCGGCCATATCGCATTTCATAGTAAGCATTCCGTCGGTTGGCTTAATAGAGTAACCGCCGCTGTCAAACGTTACACCCTTTCCAACAAGTACTGTCGGAGCGGCATCTGCTTTGCCACCGTTGTAGCGCATGATAACTAATCGAGGTTCACGAATCGAGCCTCGAGCTACCCCTAGCAATGCGCCGCATCGCTCGATTTCCAGTTTTCTTCGATCCCATACTTCAACATCCATCGAATGCAATTTACCTACTTGCATGGCTTCTTCCGCCAGCGCCTCTGGATGAAGGTAGTTTGGTGGCAGGTTGACCAAGCGACGAGCGAAATTGATGGCCTCTCCAAGGATGGTTCCCGCCTTTACCGTGGCTTCGTCGACGCCAACCCACTCGATACAGTCAGGCTGGTGCAACGCTTTCTCTTTTCGAAAAAGATCTTGACCAACGCAGCCAACCATTGCGCCCGAGACCGAGCCACGAAGCGAAAGTTCGGACCCTCTGAAACCGACGACTCGGACGATGCCCCGTTTCGTGGAAGCGACGGTTTTAAGGGCTGCGGCAGCGGCGCGTGAATAGACACTTGGGTCGGCTGCATCTCGGGCACCAAGCCCAACGGTGATAAGCAATTTCGCTGGCAGGCCAGCGGGTGCAAAGATCTGAGTGATCTTGAACGGCTTGGTCGATATCTCCTCGTCTTCGATGAGCCGATTCAGTAAGCCATTTGTTGCTCTATTTACTTTCGCCAGGTCTTCTGATTTACGCCAAGCATCATCAATTCCAATTACAAGACAATCGCACGACGACTGTACCCATTCACCCGAAATATTCTCGCAACGCATACAAAGGATCACATTCGAAAAAGAGGCATATCATGCAAAGTCAGCATCTTAGGCGAGCAACGATTCATAGTGAAGGGCAACGTTTCAAAGTACAGCCTTGAGCGCCTCGCCTGTATACGATCGCAACCTGGTGATTGTGGTAGCTGCCTCTGCTACGAGCAATGCCTCAGCTGATAATTTTTTGGAGGCCTTTTTCTTGGTCGTCTTCGATGCAACGCTTGCAATTGGAATGGTATAGCTAACATCGCATGCATAACGTACAAGGGACTCCGCAGGGCCTGCGAAGACCACTTGGCCACCCTCCTTACCCGCCTCGGGGCCCATGTCGATCACCCAGTCAGCGCACTTGATCACGTCGAGGTTGTGTTCGATTACCACGACACTGTTGCCATTGTCCACCAACGCATTTAGCACATGCATGAGTTTTCGTATGTCCTCAAAATGCAAGCCAGTCGTTGGTTCATCCAGCAAATACAAAGAATCGCCAGTCGCTGGTCGACAAAGCTCCGCAGCTAGCTTTACTCGCTGTGCCTCGCCACCGCTCAGCGTAGGGGCGCTTTGCCCGAGCGCT
>JANLRK010000082.1:0-13364 GCA_031361585.1 Pirellula sp.
GAAAAAAACCGTCCGACTTCTATTCCATTCATCACCGGGGTGTGTTCTTTCGGAGTCGCCTCTCTCCTTTTTGATGTTGGGCCTAGAAGCATGACCTATGTGATGTTCCTCCAAGAACATGCGATAACGAATGCTCAAACCGCTGCGGCATACAAAGCACTTAGAGAAGGCGGTCCAATCGAAATAGACCCAAATACTCCTCGGCAACCGTTTGGACAAATGGCCGGTGGCGGAGGTGGCCCCCCCAATCGAGAAGAGATTTTCAAGAATAGAGACGCTGATGGCAACGACAAGTTAGAAGGTGCAGAGATCAGCGATCGGATGCAAGCTCGCCTCGCGGAAATTGACACTGATGCTGACGGCGCCATTTCAAAAGACGAGTTCCTCAATGCCCCGAGACCGGGCGGAAACTAGTGCCGGTCATTGGAGATAGCCATAGCGACTCGAAAGGAATCCATCGTTTGCTTGGCAGCTTGGTGAGCATCGGGTTTCGAAAAGACTTCGGCGCTCAAGTATCCCATGTAGCCGATTTCGCGGAGAGCTGCGATGACGGGAGCGACGTCGAGGTGTCCGAACCCGATCGCCATCCGATTGGTGTCGGCGAAATGAACATGGCCAATGGCTTTACCTGCCCGCCGAATTGCATCGGCAATATTAGCCTCCTCGATGTTCATGTGAAATAGATCGGCTAGTAGCCGGACATTGGGGATACCCTCAATGATGGCAAGCCCCTGATCCAGTGTATTTGCCTGATCGGTCTCATACCGATTGAGCGGTTCGAAGAGTAGTGGTGTTCCATATTGGCTTGCATGTCGTCCTAGGGTCTCAAGCCCTTCTCGGAGATAGGATTTGGCCGTTTCGCGTTTCACCGCTTGGCTCGACCGGCCTTGCATGGATCCAACGATGGCAGGCGCTCCTAGTTCCGCGGCGCAGTCGATGATTGTTTTGATGAAGCCGATCGCTCGTTGCCGCACGATTGGCTCTTCGTCCGCCAATTGCAAACGATGCTTGACCCAACCGGCACCCGTACCAACTGCCGCAACGCTTAAGCCCGAATCCGTTAATTGCTTTGCTAGGAATAAGTGTTGGAGAGTATCTGCATCGGGAGGGAAGATCTCGATCGCATCGAAGCCCATTTGTTGAGCTTGAGAAACAGCCTGTTTTGCATCGCCCCAAAAAACAAATGGGCCTCCTCGTGCTTCGTCAACAAGGGACAGCGTAATCGCGGACTTCATCAGGGCAGTTCTTTCGCAGATTGGGGAGAAAGAGAAAGTGGACATTTACCATATGCGTTTCATTCTGTAGCTTATGGATAAATAGAATAACCTCGAGGAGACTTTTTTGGCTTACTTATGGATGTTGGTCGGGTCAATTTTCTTTGCAATTATGGCTTTGCTAGCCGAATCGCTCAAGGAACAGTTTAGTTACCCATGGATCACAATGGTACGGTCGGGTGTAGCTACCTTGCTGGCAATCACGTTAGCCCTTGCTGCTGGAGCCAGGCTGGTCTTTCTCAAGCCCGCAACGCTTTGGGTCAGGTCTATTTCTGGCTGGGCAAGTATGATTTGTGGGTTCTACGCGATGACGCACTACGACGTGGAGATCGTGTTGGCATTGACCAACATGTATCCACTCTGGGTTGCCATACTATCTTGGCCATTGCTTGGGGTAATTCCGTCCGGAAAAACTTGGATCGCTCTCGCAATCAGTTGCTTGGGGATGTGGTTGGTGTACGCGAGCAGCATTGCCGCGAGTACTTTACCAAGTAGCTTTTCTACTCCAAGGACAGCGATTCCGATGGCTATTTTGGCGGGCATGTTGAGCGGCGTAGCGCTAATCAATTTGCACCGAGTTAAGCACATCGACACTCGAGCCGTCGTTGCACATTTCTCAGGCGTTGCCACGACGTGCAGCCTTGTCGTCTGGTTATTGGTACCTGTGTCGGCACCAATACGACCAATCGATTCCGCGAGCATTGCAAGATTGATTGGGGTAGGACTGGCAGCGACGGTAGGACAACTCTGCTTGACCAAAGCCTTTGCAACAGGCTCGCCAGCTCGAGTCAGTGTTGTTGGACTTTCCCAAGTTGTGGTTGCAGCGCTTGTAAAATGGTTTTTGGACCAGCGGGTGCCAACCCTAGGCAGCATGATTGGCATGTTGCTGGTTGTTGCCTCGACCGTTTGGGTGATCTTGTCGCAACCAACCGATCAGGAAGTAGCGCAAACTTCCTGACTTATCAAATGCTTACCCCAATTTACTCAGGCCCTGGCTTGCCGCTTTCTTTCTCAAGCCATGCTCGAAGCTCGGTAGCGTCCAATTGATCCTTCGGTCGGCCGCTTGCGACTTTGTTCCGGAGTAATAGCACTGGCGAAATCACTGGAACTAAAAGGTGATCAAGTCGTATACTACGGCAAGTCGCTTCGACTTCATCAAAAGTTACGCCATCAATCGCCGTCAGAATGTCTATACGAAACGGACTTCGTCCGAGCATGAGCACTTTACTGTCTTGGAGTAACGGTTGCGATTCGGCAGGCAAGGTGGTTCCAAAGCCGAATTCTTTGAGAACGTTTCGCATTCGTTTTTCATTTTCAGCTGTCAAAGCGACGAAAAAATCAATGTCACCGGTCGCTCTCGGGTTGCGGTAAAGGTTGTACGCGTAACCCCCAATCATCACAAACCGTACGTTCGCAGAAATCATCAACGCGATAAACTCTCTGAAATCCGGGGGGAGCTGCATAGTAGGGCGCCATCAGTTTCATGAAGAAGTCAAATCTTTCTTCGCAAGTCAACTTATCATCGTCCACTCGTGCTCCTTGTTCGGCATCGCCATGTGAATCATAAATTCGAAGAGTTTTTTCCATGCTTGATTGGTGCTCCGTCCAACGGTGGAATCCCGCCCTACTAACCACATTCTGGCGAGCATAGCAAAGAACAAGTTCCGACCATGTCCAGTCTCTAAAACGCTTATTATATGCGATGATCGCTTGTCTGTGAAAGCTAAAGTTCTAACTGAACAGGATCGAGCCAAAACGAACTCAAGGGCGTCGCTCTCATAAACGGAACACAAGTAGCGTAAACACATTCTTGCCAGATTTCTTTTTGTCGCACGGCACGGAGTGCCGAATTGGGCTGCCTGAAACTTTTCATTCGAACCGCTTTGGAACTATTCCTTAGTTTCCTTGATTCGCTGCTCTAGCGAGAAAGGACGGTCTCTTAGGCTGTCTAAAAATGGAGCGAAGGATTTTGGGAGCTTATTGCTTTTTCTGGCTCGGGCAATCTCTTTTTCCGCAAGATCCTTGGTATCTTTGGCTTTTTCCGTTTTGCCTAACAACACTTGCAACTCCGACAATCGCTTCAGAGACTGGATCAATCCAACGCTGTAGTTTGCTAAGTCTGGGTACTTGTTTGTAAGGTCTCTTTGAATGGCAACTGCGTCCAAAAGTAACACTTCTCCCCGGTCGCGGCCCGCCATCATGCTGAGTTTTACCAAGGTCGAGGCTTTAAGTGCACGGTATTCTGGTACCTGCGGATTTTCATTCGAAATCTCGTCGCAAATCAAAAGTGCTCGATCGCATCTTTGCTGGTCAAGCGGTCGCATCGCCACATTCCTGCTCAACGTGTCCGCTAACTCATATTTGAATGCAGCGGAGTCAGAATGCGTTTTGCAAAGGGTCTCAAACAGTTCGATGGAGCGTCGCAATGCGTCTTCCGCTCGTGCAACATCCTTGGTCCCTTTCGCGATACGCGACTCGTCTCTCAACGCACGGCCGAGGACGATTTTGTAGGAAACGTTATCAGGCGATTCGATGGAGAGCGCCCGAAGGATTGCGAGCGCCTCGGCGTTGAACTCAGCTTCGCGTTTGATTCTCGCTGCTTGCTCCATCGGCAGCAGCTCGCCTTGTGGTGCGAATTTACCGATCACCGGTCGGTTTACTCTCGGACGCCCATCCATACCAAATCGCGTCCCAAGTGTTCCGATGCAGTTCAGTAACTTCGCCAAAGCAAAGCGTCCCTCTGCGGATTTACGGACTTCCGGCGATTGGTCTAGTAGTCTACGTGCATCAGTGTATTCCCCCATCGCCTTTGGAACCTGTCCTCGTTTTGCATACAAGGTAAGCCGCTCACTGTGAATAGCTATGATGGGCAGTACAACTTCGGTTTGGTCGGGCTTCTGCTTGAGGATTGATTGAAAAGCGCCGATCGCTTTTTGGTACGATTTCTCGGCCAGGTCCAGCTGTCCGAGTTTGTGTTGGATATCCGCAACACGCTGCCTCCCAACAGCAGATTCGATGCGCAAATCTTTGGCGTTTTCCTCTGAAAACTGATCGAAGAACTCGAGCAGTGATTCAAGTAGCGCGACGTCCGCTTGACTCAATGTTGCCCCGGAAAATTCTCCGAACTCATCGTCCTCCAGCTCACTACTGATGACGACCGTGCTACCTCGAGATGAAATGTTGCTCGTGATCTGATCGAAGGCCTTCATAGCGAGATTTAGATTCTTTTCTGCTCTCGCGTGCTCTTGTTCCACTCGCGATAGTGCATCTGTTTTCGCCGCGAGATTGGTTTCTGCACGTTCGTACTGCTTGCCTATCTCTAGGATCGAGCGTTGCTGCTGGCGATTCCAAAATCCGAGCAAGCTTGCTACCAAGATCAACAATCCAAGGGTCGCAGAGGCTAAAGAAGCAATAGCCGGATTGCGGCGTGCCCATCGCAATAGCAACTCGGTTCGCGTCGATCGCTTGGCTAGGATAGGCCGATCCTCGAGGAACCGACGAAGGTCTTCCTCGAATTCGCGAGCATGTTGGTATCGATCTTTGGGTGCGTACGCACAAGCTTTCAGCGTAATGGTCTGCAAGTCAGCCGGGATATTGGGCTGGATAGAACGAGGGTTGCGAAGGACCGAATTGCGTTCCGGATCGAGCAATCGGGACTTCGGTGACTCGATCGCAGGCTTGAGGGTAAGGAGCTCAAATAGTGTGAGGCCTAAGCTGTAGATGTCGACGCGAAAATCCCCCGTTCCAACAATTTGTTCCGGAGCCATATAGCGGAGTGTTCCAAGGATTTCGCCAGTTTGCGTCTCAGCGTCAAGATCCGTTCGGCGAGCCAAACCGAAATCGGTGATCCAAACCGTCCCTTCGCGATCGAGCAGCAAATTGGCCGGCTTGATATCGCGATGCAACACCCTTTGATGATGTGCATAATGAAGTGCGTTGGCTACGTTGGCAATGGTCCTCGCGACATTTCGAAAGTACTCACGCGTTAGTTTCGGTGTGCCTATTGCGTTGGAGCCATTTGCCTTGGTCGCAGACTGTGCGATTTCCGATTGCGATACCAGGGTCGTGGCGTCTGGTATCGCAACGTCCATCTCAGCCGTCGCTTCGTTGCGCATTTTCGACAGCATTGGCGTAGCGGCATCGGTAGCCGCGATTGTTGATGAGCCAAACCTAGCGGTCGGCGCCACGGTCTCAGTCGTTGATCGGTTGAGCATCCTGCGCGCAGCTTCTTCGCTGTGAGTGGATCCGTTCGAGTCATTTCTTAAGCACTCTATGACGTCGTGCAGTGTCACGCCATCGATTAGTTGCATTGCATAGTATTGCAATCCATGGTCCTCGCCGATGCCATAGATCGGAACGATATTGGTGTGATGCAAACTAGCAGCGGCTTCCGCTTCGCGGCGAAATCGTGAGTTGTGTTTGCTGTTGCCGGAAATCAGACTGCTGATGACCTTCAATGCAACGTGGCGATTCAATGAGCGTTGGATAGCTTCGTAGACAACCCCCATCCCTCCTCGGCCAATCTCACGCACAATCTCGTAATCACCGAGAGCCTTAGGCTGTCCTACCGCGATGGCATTCCGAGCCATGGAGTCGTTGATCGAAACGCGTTCAACAAGCGCGATCGATGGCAAGACAGACCGAATGAGCTCCGCGTATTCTGGATAACGAAGCACATATTCCTCGATCGTTGGTCGTTCGCCGGCTCGCAGTCGCTCAGAATATGCCTCGGCGATAACGTCAACGGGATGCCGATCCTCTTTGCAATCGAAATTGCTCATGACAAAGGCCGTCGCAACGGAAAGTGATTGAGGATTTCGGAAAGCTTGGCCGCTGCCCGCACATAGCGGTTGCTGGCAGCAGTTGTGGAGATATCGAGGACCTCGGCTACCTGTTGATTGTTTAAGTGTTCGAAATGACGCATGGCGATGACCTCGCGGTCCGTTTCGTTCATCGATTCAAGCGCCGATTGTAGCTGTTGGATTTCTTCCTCGCGGATTGCGGCTTGGCTGGGTGAAGTGACATCGTCGAGCAAGAATCTGGCAATAGAAATACTCGTGGTGTGACCATACGGTGCAGAGGCCAACGGCATTTCTCGATGGGCGTCCCTTTTTTCTCGCGTGTGATTGCGATGGATGTCGATAAGCGTCTGAATTGTTTTTTGGCGGATCCAAACAAAGAAAGAGACGGGAGATCCATTGATGAATTCTTCGATCCGTCGCGAGATTTCGAAGTAAGCTTCTTGTAGAACATCTGCCGGATCGACTCGACTACGGAGAACAGGAGCGAGTCGAAAGGAAACAATGCGTTCCAGTTTTTCCTGATGCATCGCTAACAGCTCGGCTAGGGCCTTTTGGCCACCGGCGGCCAGAATGGCTTTTTCCTCCGAAATAGAAGCGTCTTGCGAATTGTCCATCCACCAAACCGATTTTTCGTTAAATTCAAAACATGCCGCTGATGAGCCCAAGCCGTCCGGTGCCGATGTCTCCGTAAACATATGGCCCTCGAGCCTCGTTGGGGAGGTTCCGCTAAAAATTATCCTAAATGAATGTGGATAGCCAAAAGGTGGCGTCGGTACAACATTGTGGCACGAAAGTACCAAATAAATTGACTCGATTGAAAACTCAAGCACCTACCTAAGATAAGGAACTTACCAATGAAATTCAAATTGCAAATGCTGGCAACTTTGGTTGCTATTGCCTTTCCTCCGATGGCGTCGGCACAGGACGAAGGCAAGGATAAGGCTGCCTTGCGTAAAGCGTTCCTGCAACGTGCCGGTTCTGGACCTGAGACGGGCGGGTTTCCTGGCGGTCCGATGGGAATGCTCAAAATGCTGCCAATTATGAAGGTTCTGGATTCCGATCAGGATGGCACCCTCTCGGCAAGCGAAATTGCCAACGCCTCGAAAGCATTGATTCACCTCGACAAAAATGGCGACGGCATTATCAGCGCTGAAGAAATGAGACCTGACGCTAGCACGATGCCCGGTGGCTTTGCGGGTGCAGAACCAGGGGCGCCCAACGGCCAAATGATGGGCAAAATGTTTGAATCCCGCGACAAGAACGGGGATGGTAAGCTTACCGGCGATGAGATCCCAGAACGCTTACGCGACAAAATGAAAATGATTGACAAAGATGGCGACGGTTCGATAACGAAATCCGAATTCGCTTCTGCCGCTGCACGCATGGAGGATGGAGTTGGTAAGCGTCCCGGTAAAGATGCTAAAGATGGCAAAACGAGTGGTGCGGTTAAACCAAAACGACCGACCGAATAGTCGATCCGTAGGTCGCACCTGCCGGGTGCATCGGTGAAGTGAAAGCCAACGCAGAATGTCACTCTCGGCAAGAGTGACCTACTGGGTGCGACGGTGAAGTGCAAAGCCAACGCAGAAAGTCACTCTCGGCAAGAGTGACCTACCAGTATTTCTTCAAACCATTTCGACTACAACTCAACCGAGCAATGCAATGACGTCCCGACCCGATTTCAAAACGATTGCATCCTCCAGTTTCGCATGTTTCAGTTTCGCATCGTTCTTGGGAGCATTCGCTTTCAGCCAGAACGAACAACCGTTGTCCGCTGAAAGTATCCAGTTTTTCGAATCCAAAATCCGGCCTGTTTTGATCGAGCAATGTTACCGATGCCACTCCGCGGAAGGCCAAGGTATCCGTGGTGGACTATCGGTTGAAAATAAAGATGCGTTGCTCTCTGGTGGCGAGTCGGGGGCAGCCATTGTTCCAGGCAATCTTGAAGATAGTCTCCTTTGGAGCGCCATCAACTACAGAGACTTCAAGATGCCGCCGAAGAATCCATTGCCCAAGGCAGTGATCGAGGACTTCCGGAAATGGATCGAAATGGGGGCTCCCGATCCTCGTGTGAATTCAGGGGTCGTTATACACACCAAAGTCAGTCCTGAGGACATTGCCCAAGGTAGGGAGTTCTGGTCGTTTAAGCCGCCAGTGAAAACAGATCCCAAACCAACGAAGTTTGACAACTGGGCAGTTACCGATATCGATCGTCATGTTGCGCATTTGTGGGACGAAAATGGATTGGAGCCCGCCAGCGATGCCGAACCGGCAACGCTGGTCCGTCGCCTCTATTTTGATTTGATTGGCCTGCCTCCCAGTGCAAAAGAACTCGATGCGTTTGTCGCAAACTGGAAAAGCAATCCGGACTCGACCATTTCGCAAACGGCAGATGATTTACTGAAACGTGCTCAATTCGGTGAGCGTTGGGGCCGCTACTGGCTCGATGTCGCGCGCTATGCAGAATCGAGCGGCAAGGAAGTCGACATGACTTTTCCAAACGCTTGGCGGTATCGCAACTACGTCATCGATGCCTTCAACAAGGACAAACCATATGACCAATTCATCCGGGAACAAATCGCCGGCGACTTGATCCCGACCAAGGACGACAAACAATTCGCAGAGCAATTGATCGCAACCGGTTTCTTAGCCATTGGACCGAAAACCCTCATCGAAAAAAACCCACGGCAGTTTCAAGCCGACCTCATCGATGAGCAGATCGATACGACAACCCGCGTTATTCTCGGCGTTTCCGTAGCTTGTGCTCGCTGTCACGATCACAAATTCGATCCGATTCCTCAAACAGACTACTACGCTATAGCTGGCATATTTCAAAGCACTGAAACGATGTTCGGCGGAATGCGAAGCCGACGCAGTCGCCAGGAGAGCGATCTGATCATGCTACCCCTAAATGATCCCAATCCCAACGACAAGCCGATTTCCAAAACCGAACTTGCCGCATTAAAGAAGCAATTGGAAGAGCGAGAGAAAGAGTACGCCGAGGCTAGACGTGCTCAAAGACAACCGGAAAAAAGCAAAGAGGGCACCGCTTCGCGATCCGGTTTATTAAGCGTCGCAATTCTGGACCAACTGGTCGCACAAATCAGTGGCCGTATCAGCACGGTCGACAGCGACGGCAAGCCGATGACGTTGTGCATGGGGGTTCAGTCTACCGACAAGCCACGCAACGCTAAATTATTGGTACGTGGCGAAATCGATCAGCCCGCCCAAGAAGTCCAACGTGGTTTAGTTCAGGTGCTCTGCAAGGACCAGGTCAAGCTACCGGCAAACAGCAGCGGTCGGCGCGAGTTTGCAGAATGGCTTACGGCCCGCGACAATCCGCTTACCGCTCGCGTGATGGTCAATCGCGTTTGGCAACATCTCATTGGCTACGCAATCGTGAGCGAGCCTGAAAATTTCGGAGCGTCCGGACCTGCACCAACGAACCCAGCTTTGCTTGATCATTTGGCCGTCGACTTCATGGACAACAAATGGTCTGTTAAACGTATGGTTCGTTCGATTGTCACATCGCGTGTTTATCGGCTATCGTCCGCTTTCGACAAGGCTCGATTTGAAGCCGACCCAGAGAATAAATTCGTTGCACGAGCCAATGTTCGACGACTGGATGCCGAAGCAATTCGCGATGCAACCTTGGCGATCAGTGGCCAAATCGATTTGACTCGCCCTAAAGCATCGCTCATCGCGTCCTTTGGAACCACGCTCCTTGGTCCAAACGGACCGACAGCTATTCCAACCGCTGCGATACCAATGGCTTCTGGGAGCACCACCGGTACAACCGCAGGTCGGCCAGACTTGAAGAGCGTTTTACGCCCTGGTGGCCGTAATCTGAGTGTCAATCCATTCGAGGCACCCAACTACTCCAGGTCGATCTATCTACCAATTGCTCGCAATTCCTTGCCGCGGGCCTTGGACGTTTTTGACTTCGCAGAACCTAGTCTCGTGGTGGGTAGCCGTGAAGCCTCTAACACGGCCGATCAAGCGTTATTCATGCTTAACAACCCTTTTGTTCTAGAACAAAGCGATGCAATTGCAAGACAATTAATACGCACATCCAGCAACCAAAACGAGCGGATCGCCAAATCGTTTACCTTGGTATTTGGCCGACCTGCTACCCAGCGAGAACTCCGAGCTGCTGCTGATTTTTTTCGTAAGGCAGACGATGGCAAAAAGACTATCCCTGCGGAACAACGCGTTTTTCAAGCGTTGAGTCAATTTTGCCAAGCATTGCTGTGCTCGGCAGAGTTTCGTTTAATCAACTAAGGATCCATCATGAATTTCGAATACCCATCCGTTTCACGTCGCGAGCTTTTGCAAACTGCTTCAGCCGGCTTTGGCTATTTGGCTTTTGCGGGACTTAGTACTGCGGCCGCCGACCAAGAGTCGGGATTGAACCCGCTCACTCCCAAAGCGCCACATTTCAAGGCATCGGCCAAACGTGTGATCTTCCTATGCATGCAAGGCGGACCATCTCACGTCGATACTTTTGACTACAAGCCACAACTCGCGGCTGATGCCGGCAAGGGAGGGAAGTACGGCGGCAGCAAACTGATGCCTTCTCCATGGAAATTTCGCCAGCAAGGCAAAAGTGGCTTGTGGATTTCGGAGCTCTTTCCGGAACTAGGCAAACATGCTGATGAACTGTCGTTGATCCGCTCGATGCATTGCGATCAGCCTACGCATCCAAGAGCCATGACACAAATGCACACTGGCAATGCACAGTTCATTCGGCCATCGTTGGGAGCCTGGACGCTCTATGGCTTAGGAACTGAGAATGATAGTATGCCCGGCTTCATTGCCCTCAACCCTCCAGCCGCTTCGGCGCAAAATTTCGGAAGCTCGTTCCTGCCGGCAATCTATCAAGGGACCAAAGTTGGCAAGCCACAAGGCCGCGGCGCAGGACAAGCGTTGCGAGGTGGCGCAAACAATGGACCACAGCTCCCTGATATTTCGAATCCTCGTCAGTCGAAACAATCGCAGCGGAACCAAATCAACCTAATCCAAAGTCTTAACCGACAAAAACTGGAACGCGAGGTCCAGCAACCCGACGTCGAAGGAGTTATCGAATCGTATGAACTGGCTTTTCGCATGCAAGATGTATTGCCGGAAATGATGGATATTTCTAAAGAATCAGCCAAGACCATGGCCATGTACGGCATCAACGAAGAGGACACAAACGATTTCGGTCGACAATGCTTGATGGCTCGTCGCTTTGTCGAATCTGGCGTGCGCTTTGTCGAGGTGACGCATGCCAATTGGGATCACCATCAACGGATCAAGACGGAACTTCCCGAAAACTGCAGGGAGATCGACAAACCGATTGCTGGCTTGCTAACCGACCTCAAACAACGCGGGTTGCTGAAGGATACCCTTGTCATTTGGGGTGGCGAGTTCGGCCGATCACCCGATGCACCCAACGGAGATGGACGCGATCACAATCACAAGGGCTATACGACTTGGATGGCTGGTGGTGGTGTCAAAGGTGGCTTCAGTTATGGCTCAACGGACGAGCATGGTTACCAAGCCGTTGAGGACAAGTGCCACGTTCACGATTGGCACGCCACGATATTGCACTTGCTTGGGTTGGATCACGAGAAGTTAACCTATCGCTATGCAGGTAGAAATTTCCGATTGACAGACGTTGCTGGCAATGTCATCGATAAAATCATCGCCTAAAAAATACTGCAAACTTGTCGTGTTCGATTTTTCTGCCACTGAGCTAAGACTCGGGGCCAAAAGCCTTATTGTCCAAGCCGCTCAAGCAAGTTCTTCGTGATGCGTTCGGTTACCGGGTCACTTCCTCGTAGGCCGTGAGCCCAGTCGGTGGAACCACATGTAAAAACCGTGCCACCGCGGTTGTATAGCCCCAAGCAAGCTGCCCCGGTGCGGCCTCGTTCCCAACGTTCGTACCACTCGCAGTCGTCAGCTGCCCAACGTGTTGGGCACGTTGCAAGTACTTCAAATGAATCGGGTGTGCCGTCACGATGTGTTGGGAATGGTAGACCATCTTTCCATTCCAACTCGCAGCCGTCGCATTCATATCCAACTATCGTATGCTTGGCACCAAACTCGCCGTCTTTCTTCATTTCAGTCCCCTCAAAGATCCAGTGGTCGGGTCGATGAACGGTGAACGATCCCTTGCCATCCATGAATTCGCCATGACTTAGGTGATATCCTCCGAACAGAAAGCCAACACCTGTCAATTGATTTTCAGGGCGTTTGACAAGATGGTGGCTCCAAAGCGTTGTCAGTTTACTGTGATCACGGGTCCTATAAACCGGATCAGAATTGAATGCTTGTTTCCAACACGTCAAGGCTTGTCCATTCTCTTCTGGGCGGACTTGCCAACAGCAGGTGTTGCCGCTAAAGAACGCAACATTGCCGCCACCTCCAATAAACGCTTCCAGTTGGTCTCGCATCCCGGAGGACCAGTATTCGTCATGCCCAACGCTTAGCATCATTTTGTATTTGCTTAGAAGTTCGGGGCGTTGCTCGATATCAAGATTGGTGGCGTAGTCGAGTTTGAAACCGTTTCGCTCGGCCCACTGAACCAACGGATATTCCCAATTAGAGAATTGACTCGATTGCGGACGTTGAAACGAGACCCGGTTGCCTTGCAAAATCGAGCGTCCGTTGTACGCATAGAGGCTGCCGCCACCCCAATTCGTGTAAGCGTTGTAGGTGTTCGTCGCAAGTTGCAACAAGATCTTGGTGTTCTTGCCTGGCTCTCCCGATCGAACCACAAAGAATGTGTCGGATTCGGCTGTCCTGCGATTCCGTGCGACGTACTTCCCGCCACTATCCGTTACGCGAAGCGTAGCTTGGTAGTAGCCCGTAGGCCAGTCTGATGGAATGGGCATGCGAAAACCAATGGGCCAGTTACAACCGTGCGAGCTGGCGTTTTCAGGGATCGGATGCGAGCCACCTCCTGGGATCTTTGCCTTTTGAAAGACCACCTTACGTTCCGAACCCAGTCTAGCGATTTCAATACTGTATTCAGTCGCGGTGGTAGAGGTATGCAGTTGCAGTTCATCCCCCGGCGCAACGCTTTGCTTATCCGGATAGCCTTCGATGGAAAGCCCTGGAGGTTGCTCGGATTGGGATAGTGCGGTTGATTCGCAAGTGAAGAATACCCCGACTGAGAGGATTGGAAACAAGTAAAAAGAATTCTTAAACATAGTTTTATTTTCTTGCATTTAAGCATTGAACAGTAAGGCGAGCAGCGGCATGTAAAGTACCAGTAGCACGACGCGCAAGCTAGTGAATTGGG
>JANLRK010000102.1:0-4675 GCA_031361585.1 Pirellula sp.
GGAAGACGGAAGTAATTGCTTTCCGCCCATTTTCGAGTGGATTCGAGGGATTCGTAGAGACGAGCGAGTCGGCCGTTACCCATGCCACCGGGGCCGCCACTACCGCCGCGCTGCCTGGAGAATGCACGCCCGAGATCAGCCTTGCCCGCTTTGCGATCCATTTCCAATTTCTCTTTTACGACTCCTTCGGACTCGACCGTTTCGGAGAAGAATTTGTCCATTGCAATTGGCTGATCGATTGCGCCGAAGCCCATACCAGTTGCCTCACTCAATTCGCGTCGCTCCAAGCTCAGTGTTCTGAGAGCCACGACACCATTCATGTCGCTGTCGACATCAAACAAGGCCGAACTCATTAGCCCCCTCGCAAAGCGAACCGACTGTGCGGCCGAGTCGACCGGGACCGAACTTACCAGGTCGCCCATCCATCGCTTTGTACTGCCAGCTTGATTAGCGTTTCGTTTGGCTAACAACACGCGTTCGACTGCGTTTAGCTGAGCAAGTTTCCAAGGCTGCACGTATTTGGAGAGGTCCAATCCTAGCACGTAATCGTCCATGAACTGCTTCTGCATTTTGTTGGCCAAATACGGACGAACCACTCGATCAAAAAATGGCTTGTCGTGAATCATCAAGAACAAATGCAGTTCGTGGCAAGCCAAGTCAGAATAATGCCGTTCCTTTTCGTCATCCTTCAGGGTTGGCCAGCGAATGAGGCACTCAAACTTGTCAAAAGCAGAATGGTTGTTGAGCAGCGTTCGATAAAGTTGAAACAAATCCGGAATCGAACTGTAAATCTTGACACGTGTCGATGCGGCGTCTCCAAGGTCATTCCTGTCCGCCTTGGGCAAAACTCGGACGCTTTGAATCTCTGTCAATCGGTCGTTGTCTGCAAACGCGTTGGCCAAACGTCGATCGGTTAGGCCACGCGGCTCATTGAGCGGCAAATGGATCGTACGATAGGTAGTGCCGCTAGGGTGAACAACAACAACGGTGACACATGTCAAGCCAGCGAGGGCTTTGCGGTCGATGGATAGCATTCCCTTTTCGTCGCAGCGGCCATTCGTGAGCATGATGCAGCCACGTTTGAGGAATTCGTATTCGGGGGATCCGTCGGCTACAACACGTGATAGTTCATCTGCCAACTTATTGGCGGCTCCAGGTGCTGCCATCTGCGGCGCCATCGCGGCCATTGCGTCGCCTTCTCTTGCAGTTTGCGATGTGTTCTGAGTAACCGAAAGCTCCCACGGATTCAAAATAGCGCTCGGTTGCGGCAATAGACTACCCAGGTATTTTTTTAGAAACTGCCGTTGAAGGACATATTGGTATTCTTCGTCCAGTTTAAGCGAGTTGATGTAGAAGCTTGGTATTCGAGATCGCGGCAGCGACAACATCGGAAACTCCGGTGCCGGCAAGTTGAGTCCTTGGTTCCAGCGTGGTTCGTAAGCATTTGCAACAACGTGGATCCTCGTAAAATTGTCGTGATTGCCGATCTGCACTTGCACCTTGTCATCGGTCAGTTTTACTTCGCTCACATAAACCGTACGGACTCGGTTTGTTTCAAGGAGTTTCGACTGGCCGATGAGCACGTCCCCTTGTTGTTCCCCATTGACGACAGAAATTTGCATGGAGCGACCGGACCAATGGTCGGTAAGTCGATAGGAACCTGGCTTAAGTCCTTTGACCTTAACGAGGCCGCCTTCGATAGATACTTTTTCGATGTGGCCGGCAGAGACCACTCCTCCCCGGAACTCAATGAGACTGATTCGCGGAAACGCCTTATCGTTGGGTCCCAGATTTTGTGGTCCTTGCTCTGCTCCGTCTGTTGTATGCCACACCGCTTCGATGGGTTGTCCGCTAAGAGCATGGTATGTTGCTGGCCAAGTCGGTGACAACTTGGTAAGGAAAAAATCGCGAGAAGTTATCGAATCAGCTGATGCCTTGAACCGTTCGACGTAAGCAAGCGGGCCTAGGTCGACTACACCATTATCGTCGGTCGCCAATCGAACGCTTGTGGTCGGACCAATCCCGAATAGCTTGAACTCCAATTGGACTGGAACGCGCGATGCTGGTTCACCGTTCCGACCACGGACTTCGAGAAAATTCCCTTTGTCGGTCTGAGTCAAAAAGAAATCGCGAACCTGAGCCGTTTTAGCCATACCATTGATGGCAATCGAATGCGACGCGGACACCGCAACTTTGGAACCGTTGCTCAGCTTGAGCACCTGACCGCTGATCGAGATTGCGATGCTGGCCAATCTCTGCGGGACCAAAAACGAATGAACGAATTCTCCGTTGTCTGCAAGCTTGATATTCGGAATCGTCTGCGTCGCGTCGATTCCATCCAAGTCCGTAGACGTAATCGTCAGCATGGGCTTTTCGAGTTGTGCAAGTGAAACCAATTGGCCGTTGCACAACAAGTTGGAACGAATGACAACATTCGCTTTTGCTCCCGCCAAAAGCGATTGGGGGTCCAACAGGAAACCAGCTTGCAGTTGGTACGATTCGGTGTTGTGAACAAATGTTTGCACCGAAGCGATCGCTCCGTCGATAAAGACCAGTGTTTCAGACTTGACTTCACTGCCGAAGGGGATAACGATGTCGCCCGCGTTGTTGGGTTCGAATTCGCGACTTCCAAAAAGGGCTTTGGCCGATGGCACATGTTTGCCGTCCACATCGTAAACACGAAAAGTGTCACCAGCGTCGGTCATCCGTTGCATCGCATGCAAGTGCCCTTTATGGATGAGCGTGCGGCTGCGTTGACCGCTGGCGAGGACATCAACGACCCATACGCCGGCGCCGTCGAGCTCAGGCATTTCGAGGACTTCGCGATGTCGGTGGTCTGCCGGTTGAGCATAGGTAATGCGTTTTTCAATGTTGGCAACTAGTCCGTCTAAATCGAGGTTCGTGCCGATGGGTTGCTTTTGCTGCATCAGAATGTTGCGAGCGTTGAGGCGGTAGACTTTGACCAAAAGCTCCGGCACATTCTTAACGTCTAGGGTCAATCGAACCGAGTCGCTTGGCCGATAGTAGGTCGGATTGCTCAACGAGAATTTGAGTTCGATGCGGGCTTGCAGTTCACGTTGCTCATCTGGCGTGAGCTGAGCGTAGTACGTTTTTGCATCGCCGATGCCATAGAGTATTTTAGTGGATGCAAAAACACGTCTTAGGTAGTCGCGATCAATGACTGTCGAGAAGGCATCGACATTTGTGTCGGTCTTGAAGAAGTGTTCAAGGTAGCGATGGACTAACGAGGAGTCGTCACCAATTGCATCGAGCAAGGTTTCGCCCTTGTAGTTGGCGCTGAGATTGACTTGCGGACGTGCATTTTGGCGAGCGACGTATTCTCGATTGAAAAAGGGGCGATTGCTTGGCAGTTTGATATAGCGGAGAAATCGATCGCGATCCATATTTCCATCGCGCTCATCGAATTGAAGCCTGCTGTAAAGAACCGAAGCGATGAGGCTGTTTTGGGATTCCGGCAAACCGCTAACGAAGCTCTCGAGGGCGGTCAAGTGGTTGCGAAGAACGGCTCGATCTTCGAGCGAAGAATCATCGTCTGGGCGGATTCGGCGCAATCGAGCTTGAACGAAAGCGTTAGACTCGATCAATTTCGGAATGCGTTTTTGGAGGTCCAACAGTTGCTGGGTCGTCAAAAAATTGTGAATCGAAGCCCAGCCGAATCCTCTTGAGTCGGGCATGTTTAGTTCTCGCTCGATGATCTCAAGCAATCCTGGTGCGTCAACTCGATCGATGCGTTCCAACCAAGCGCGGGTGGTGGCAGGTTGATCGAGATACGGTACGAGATGCGCCAATGCAATCCCTTCGATGGGGCTCAAGTTATTTGCATAGAATCGTAGGGTAGTCTGCCAGTCGAGGAGGCTGGGATCCAGTTTCGTTTGCAGCTCCGCGGCCTCGTCTTTACGGGGTGCGGCATAGTCGACGTTGATGCCAAAATTCGAGCGAATATGGTCGAGGGCTGCGAGCGGGTTGGTTTTGTATTCGAGAAGAAACTGGCGGGTTTGCATTCGCTGAGTTTGTTCGTTCATGCCGATTTTTGCGATCCAGGCATCGAGATGCCCGCGAGCTTCAGCGACTCTCCCAACTGTTTGGCAGTGCAAGCAATGGTAATAGAAATAGGTGTCTGTTCCCGGTATGAGCTCCGCAAGTGCGGCTTCTCGATTCTCTGCGAGCGCAAACCGTTCGCTAAATCCAATTTCCTCAGCGAGTGCCATGGGGGAGCCCGATAGACTAACGATCGAAACGCAAAAAAAAAGACCAATCGCACGATTGAAAATGTACATGGTTTTACTCGATAAGTGTCGCAAAGAAGCTTGGATAACAGGAATAGACGACCAAGTGGTTTGTCAGTTCCTGGAAATTGCGAGAATCAAACCAAGATTAGCACACTTTGAAGAACAGTTGTCCCAACTGTTCCGGGAGCTTGGCACAATTTAGGATTCCGATTCACACTGGCATGTCAGTTGTGACGACTGAGTACGGCGATGGCCGGTCGGAGACAATTGAGACAGTGCGAACACTAACCGCTGTAGCGAGCCAACTCGATCCCCATGAAAATACAGGCCAGGAACATAAAGATGGCCGAAAGGATCATCATCATCGTGTAAATGGAAATCGGATGCTTTGCGGCTGCCATACTATTTCAATCGATACTTAAGAT
>JANLRK010000137.1:0-14015 GCA_031361585.1 Pirellula sp.
TGCGTTTGCAGTTGCAAGTTTAGCAAGTTTGCTCAAGTAAGTATCAATCGTATTTCCATGAGCAAGCGACAATGCCTCTAGCGCTTTCTTGGAAACGACTTGCTCTCCGTGTTCAATGCGTCTCAATTGTCTTGGCGTAAGCCCCACAATATCTGATTGCTTTAGTCCCAACGACTCCCGCAGAGTTCGGATCGCATTGCCGAAGTTCACTTTGAACTGATCCGACTTCTTCGCATCCTCTAGCGCTACTGTTGGGTCAATAAGCTGGTTCAATTGCTTCCAGCCAAGATGAGTATCAGAGTGCGGCCAGTGAAGAAACCGACCGTCTTCGTCGATGTCGAAGCTTGATAGCTTCGATAAATCATTCCCAAAAAATCGGCTTAACTTTATGCTTGGAACAATCATCCGATCAAAAGACGGCGATAAGAGAACTAGGTCCTCGCCCTCAACCCATGCGTCTACTATCGATTTGCTACCGTCATGTTCGGCCATGCCACTAACCAATCGGTAAAGAAGCTCTCCCTCAGAGACATTATCGCGTTTTGAAGCAATGTGAAGACGATGCGATGAACGAATCTGCAACGACATCAGCCGATCGACAACAGCTTCGATCGGGAACCCGTTGACGAATACGACTTGCCTCGTCGTTTCCGCGCGCTCAGCATGTTGAACAACCGTTCGAGATATATCTGTGAGTCTCGAAACAACCAAAGTCCATCGAGAGTCAGACGGAGCTTTGCTCTTGGCTGATTGCCAGGAAACAAACGACCGCAACCGACTTGGCAATCTACGTACGGTCTGAGAACAAAGAACCTCGTAGTCAGGATTTGTCGCGAGAACCAGAAGACCTCCGGTAACCGATGTCTTCTCAATTGTCCTGATTGGACGTCCTACCTTTATTCCCTTGCTTCGCTTTCTCGAATCTGTTGCCATTGCTCAAACAACTCCAACCGATGCTGCTCGGTTAATTTAGTGAGCTCTCTTAGAGCTTTTGATTTCGGTTTCCCAAAGACGATTTCGATCATTGCTGACGTGGCTTCCAGAAATGAGATCTTGACTTCCCAATTGCCATTTTGCTTAACATGAAAATGTGGGGGCTCGTGATCGTTTGACCAGAACCAGATTTTAAGTCCTGCAATTTGGAAGGCAGTCACTAACGCCATGTCAATACTACCTCTTTATCGGACAAAAGGCAAGACTTATTTAACAAAATGTCCGATCGGCATATTCAATCCGATCATAGATCAGCCCATACGCTAGGATCTTGATGGGTGAACATAACGAGCTGCATACCAATAAGCGTTCACGACCTCTGGCAGTCACCCCGCTGCACGGGTTAAACAAGTCGGTGGACGGCTTGCGCGAATTACTTGCGTCGCGCGAATGAAAAGAGCACGGCTCCCATAATCGCAAAGCAAAGCACTCCAAAGAGTTGATAACCAACGTGCCCTGCATTAGCATCGGCCACACCAAATACCTTGACCAGACCTGACAAGGCATTGCTTAAGCCAGTTTCCGCGCTAAATGCCTCCAATGTCTTCTTAACTCCTTCGTTCACCGACAGCAATGCGATCACGACTCCTGCCAAAGCACCGCCAGCCACCAATCCTGTTGCAAAGAGATTTCCTTTGCCTAGCTCATCCTCTGCTTCATTGTGATCGCTCTTTGCCTTCTTTCCTCTGCTCCTGAGGTAATCGGCCAATCCGCGTACCAGCCCGCCAATCCAAATCGGAAGTGTCGTTGCAAGCGGCAAATACAAGCCCACCGCAAACGACAGCGACTTGACCCCGCACAGCTCCATGGTTACAGAAACGAAACATCCTGCAAGAACAAACTGCCAGTCCAGGTTGAACGAAAGCAGTCCTTTGATGAGCGTCGCCATCAACGTTGCTTGGGGCGCATTGTATTTCTCCCCAATCGCGTGCATAATCCCATTCGCTTTCATTAATTCGTCGGGCGTATCTAAGTACTTGACAGTGAAGCCAATCACTAGTGATGAAACAACAACGCCAATGAACAAAGCTAACTGCTGATACATAGGGGTGGCACCGACTAAATAACCGGTCTTGAGATCTTGGCTCGTCGCACCCGCGTTGGCAGCCGCAATACAAACAATACTGCCAACAACCAATGCCATCGGCTCGTAAGCGACTCCATGCCAACCGATGCCAATAAACACTAACGCAGTTCCCATGATCGTTGCGATAGTCATGCCAGAAATGGGGCTATTGGACGAACCGATGATCCCGACTATCCTGCTAGCTACGGTTACAAAGAAGAAGCCGAAAACGATAACGAGTACACCGATCATTAATTTGTTCATCGCAGTATCGCCAGGAATTCCAGGTAATATCGCCATCAAAACGACCAGTGCAAGGCTGCCAACAATCACAAATAAAATCGAAAGGTCGCGCTCCGTCCGAACCACGGCGCCGGTACTTCCACCAATCAAGGATCGAAATGCCCCTAGAAAGGAAGCAATAATCGTCGGCATAGTTTTGAGTAGAGTGATGAATCCTGCTGCAGCAACAGCGCCCGCACCAATTTGGCGAATATAAGCTCGATAAATCGCTTCTGCAGAATCAGCAAACTGCTTCGTCTCGACATTCCAGCCAAACTTGGCAGGCTTCATCCCCAATTTTTCAAGCTGTACCACAATGGTCTCCTGTGGCACCAGCGTCGCTAACAACGGTGTTAGCGCGAAGGCGGCAAAGATGCCACCCGCAACGAGAACGCCACTGATCTTTGGTCCGATGATATACCCAACACCAAGGTACTCGGGTGTTATCTCACCGGCCAACGAAGCGGAGGGCATATACTGGTTTTTGAGGTCGGTCACATAGCGTGGCGTTTCTGCGATCACATGCACGACTTTTTGAAGGAAGGCATACAAAATTGCAAACCCTAAACCAAAAAAAGCAGTCGCGGCCAAGCTACCCCCCTTTTCACCTGCAATCAAAACCTGTGCACAAGCCGTGCCTTCTGGATAGGGCAATGAATCGTGCTCATTGACGATGAGCGGTCGTCGAAGTGGAATCATCATCAGCGTTCCAAGAATCCCACCAAGTATGGCGATCATCATGATTGTCCCAACCTCGAAGTAGCCTTTGCTTGCATCGCCGTTTAAGAAAATGAAAGCTGGCAACGTGAAGACAACCCCCGCCGCAACGCTTTCGCCTGCTGAGCCGCAGGTTTGAATGATGTTGTTCTCTAGTATGCTTGTGCCCAAGAACTTTTTGCCGATCGATATCGCCAGGACCGCAATTGGAATCGAGGCGGAAACCGTTAGTCCAGCTTTGAGGGCTAGATACACAGTCGATGCACCAAACAGAATGCCGAAAATGGACCCTAGCGTAATCGCCCTAAGAGTAAACTCCGGAACCGAGTTGTCATTCGGTGAAATGTATGGCTGAACCGAGTTCCCGTCTGGTGATTCCGAGTTGGTCGACATCTACTAATCCTCGCTTTGGCTCAGCTGTCAAAATGATTGGAGTTTGCATTACGACGAATTGTGATCCGTTTCACCGCCAACTGCAATGGGACTGACACGTTGGTCCGATCCACGTAGGTCCGGACGTCCTCAGCCGGACAAAGCAGTTATTTAGTTGTCGCAATGTCAGCCTGAGGACAGGCTGAGCTACGTGCTAAATCATCCCAACCCATTTTCGGCCAATCCAGAACGTGGCCAAAGCCGCAATCATTAACGCGACCGTTAACGGATGTGCCCAAGGTTGCAATCGACGCAAAGTCGAGGGCGGATCTGGAATATTGCCGATAGCAGTCAGCAATTTGTCGCGGTCGGTCGCCGCGAACACCTTGCCATTCGTGACCTTGGAAAGCTCCTCAAGCACCTTGGGGCGGGCCGCCAAACCAATGCGTTCGCGCGTTGCACCCTGTACGAAAAAAGTGGTCTCCAATGTAGCACCGGTTTGCTTGCACGTGAGTATCACCTTATGCAAGCCCGGCTCGGCAACTTCATACCTTCCTTCAAATGACCCCCAACTTTCGGCACCGCCGCTCGCCAAACGAATCACTTGAAATTTCCCTGACGGTGCTTCGATTCGCACAGTGACGTCACCACCTGCCAATGGCTCACCGTTCGTTTCCATTACGTTTGCCCGCAGCGCCAACGTTTGGCCAAGCATCGGCTGATCAGGTGAAAAATAAAATCGCATCGTCTCACCCTCAGCCATGTTTCGCTGATAAGCCATCCACCGAACGACTTGTCCCCAAAAACGATAGTGATATTTATCCTCGACGCCTCGTCGCCAACGCCATGCCCCGTCGGTCCCCATGAACAACACTTTGCCAGCACCAAAGGTCTTCGTCACCAACAGCGGTATACGACCGAATTCGTTGCTCATGTCCTGGTGCACGCTCAAGACCTCACTTCCCGCTTTGGCCCGTATTACCGGTGCATACCATTGAAAACCGGGCAAGCTACTCCATGCATCTAAATTCTCGTCCTGAGTATCCGCCAATTTAGTCAAAAGACTCTTTCGTCCGGCTTCGGTCAACTCAAATCGCATCGGCGTCTTTGAGCCAAATCCATACGGCTGCGATGGATCCAAGGTAACTGGCATTAGCGGTTCAAGGGCTGTATCTACAAACGAATGTTCGCGACCTTGCCAACCGGGCATAAATACGAGTCCGCTTGCTTGGAACTCTACCAACCCTCGCAGCAACTTGCACTGCTCCTCGCTCAAATGCCCTTGGTCAAGTCCTACGTCACCCAAAAAAACAACGTCAAACTTGGAAAGCTCATCCATACCATTCGGAAACTCCTTGATGTAGTCTTTATTCCCTCCGCCCACTTTGCCAAGCCCCGGGTGGAACAGCAAACAAGCCACTTCCACTCCTGGATCGCGAGACAACGCGTTGCGCAAATATCGATACTCCCATCTCGGATAACTATCAATGACCAATACCTTAAGCTTCTCTTGGCGAATTGCAATCGGCGTCGACATCGTATTGTTGGTCGAAATGACTTCGTCGGGGTGCGGTGGCACTTCGACAGTCAACGTGTAATCCCCTTCCGTTTTGGGAGTCCACATAACTGCATCCGTTGTCCGCGACATGGCCACGATTCGCACCTCCTTGGTAACTCGCTCGCCATCGGAACCTGTCATGACAACGTTTGCAACATGATCGCGAGGCAAAGAAGACTCAATCGAAAATGGGATTCGAACCGCCTTGTTGGTGATGCCAAATGTCGGCGTGTCGACACTCAGGAGTTCGATGTCTGGCAAACGCGTCGGTGCGCCAACCGGAATAGAAAGGATTGGAACTCCCTGAGCCCGATATCGCATGGCCGCATTCATAGGCGATTGGCCCAGGTTCCAATCACCATCGGAGAGCAAGACCACTCCGAGGAGCCTGGGAGTCGATTCAATAGCTTGATTGAGTGCCGAGTTGAGATCCGTGCCGTCCGCTTTTCCGTCCGCCGGAAACGAACTCACCCTAACATCCATCCGTGGAGCGAATGCACTCCAAGCGTCTGCATCCAAAAGGGGAGCGATAGCCGAAGCTCTTGTCTGCGCCTCGGATTGCCCCAAATCGTTCTTGATGAGAACGTCCTTCGTCTGCATGCTTTGCGAACCATCCGAGAGGACGAGCAAGGCAGGCCTTTCATCCGATCTAAACTCTTGAACCCATTCGGGTTGATTCAGCAGTACGGCTCCAAAAGCCACAATTCCACATCGAAGCAGTTCCAACCAAAACACCGACTTCAGGAACCCGCTACGCCGCCAAGCAAAGTAGGACAAAGCGAATGTCACCACGCAGACAGCGACCGAAAGTCCCACCAGCCACGGTTCGGTAGAAAACGTAAGGGATTGTTTTGAGGCGATCATGTACGCCATGATAACTCAAAAATTGCGCCCGTGTTTCGGACTTACGAGACGTAATCAGCAACTTCTAGCTCATTGCTGATTTCCGAAATACCATCCATGCCGCGAAGGACTTCTTGAACCATCTGTTTTTGATAATAGGAATCAACTCGCCCACGAAGGACAACTCGTCCTTGCGAACTCTCGAGAAAGACTCGACGATGCAAAACATATGGATTCTTTCTGATAGCCGAGTCTATTCGGTGCAAAAGTGGTCCAGCGTGCATGCTTGGGTGCTTTCTGTCTTGATAACTCAATGGAGAGGTGAGAAACATGTGTTGAACTCTTGCCGACAATTTGTTGTGTCTGTCCCTACGGACAGCAAAGGTCAGGCTATTTCCTATCAATTCCAGTCGAAGTATCGGATTTACGTTCAAGTTGGATCAGGTAATATTCAACCAATGTTCTGCTAATACCGCCTATGCAATTCGGCCAGACACGAAAAAGACGGTTCACAGCGTCACAGTCCCACACGCGTGGATCGCAATGAGTTACACTACTTTCTAATGGGTTGTGCCGTTATCAACCAAAGATTCTTCCATTTGTAGAGGTTAACACTTCCCTCCAATGCCTGATTGGTTTCCGGATCTAATAACGATCCTGATAGCTTTGATTTTAGTTTTGGTTAACGGTTTCTTCGTCGCAGCAGAGTTCTCGCTGGTCAAAGTTCGTTTGGGACGAATCGAGCAACTCGTCGCCAACCGAAAACTTTTTTCGCGAACCGCCAAGTGGCTAGCCCAACGTCTCGAACAATCACTCTCCGCCTGTCAACTCGGTATCACGATGGCCTCGTTGGCACTTGGGACCATTGGGGAGCCAGCCTTTGCAAAACTCATTGAGCCGCTATTGCGGGCAATTCAGATTCAGTCGCCCGCCATCGTTCATGCCGTTGCATTTGCGATATCGTTTACCTTCGTTACGGCCCTCCATCTGGTAATTGGCGAGCAAGCACCTAAGATTTTTGCTATACGCAAACCCGAGACAATTCTTCTTGCATGCGCGATCCCGCTTCAGATTTTCTTTGTTGCAACCTATCCACTGATGCAGTGTTTAAACGTTTCAACAACTTGGTTGCTTCGAATCGTTGGGGCTACTGAAGCTAACAAAAGTTCGATTCCCTACACGGAAGAAGAGATTCGTGCATTGCTGCGAGAAGCGCATGTTCATGGCAATCTTACGGGCAGTGAGCACAGTTTGATCAATGCAGTTTTCGAGTTTGCGGACTTGGTTTGCCGACGCATCATGGTTTCAAGGACCGATGTGGATTTTGTAGACATCAACGAACAGACCAGCGTTACACTGGCCATGATGCACCGAACCAAACACACACGCTATCCCATTTGCGATGGCTCTTTGGATGCCGTGTTGGGTGTATTGCACGTCAAGGATATCTCAGGCGCAACGATCAACGATGGCTTTGATTGGAAGTCGTTGATGAGGCCACCTAAAAAGGTGCCGGAAAACATGCCAATCAGTAAACTACTGCGACATTTCCAGGGGACTCATCAGCACATGGCTTTCGTTGTCGACGAATACGGTATGATGATCGGAATAGTTACTCTTGAAAATGTTTTAGAGGAAATCATCGGCGAAGTCGCAGATGAATTCGACATCGAGGATCCTGAAATTGTGCCAGATGGTCCAGATAGTTTCGTTATCCTTGGTTCAACGGCCGTTCAAGATGTCGAAAATCGTTTGGGAATCCAATTTGAGTACGCCGATGTGGATACAATGTCAGGGCTGCTACTCAACAAAGCCGAACGATTGTTGGTTGCCGGGGATGTTATCGAATTCCCCAATGCAATTGCCAAAGTCCTTTCCGTTTCGGACGATCGTGCAACGAAAGTTCGTTTAACTCTCATTTCGCAAGAAAACTAAATCCTTAGGAGCATCCGCCATGAATTGTGTTCGCTTAACCCTGATCCTTTCTATTTCCGTATTCTTACTTGCGCAAACAGCTTCCAGCCAGGAGTCATCAAGAGGCAAGAAATTATTTGATGGTACGTCGCTGGCTGGCTGGTCCGGGATCCCTTCGAATTGGCGTGTGGAAGACGGTGCGATCACAGGCGAAAGCACAGCGGACGCACCGCTAAAAAACAACACTTTCCTCGTCTACGAGAAGAAGGTTAGCGACTTTGAACTTAACTGCGAATTCAAGATCACCGGAGGCAACTCCGGCATCCAGTATCGCTCCAAGCTTATTGATGGCGAGAAATTTATTGTGGGTGGCTACCAGGCCGATATCGATTCACAGAAGGACGTCACCAAGAATAGCTACATGGGCATCAACTACGAAGAACGGGGACGCGGAATTTTGGTTGAGCGAGGTCAAATCATTTCTATCGAGGCGGACGGCAAGAAAACACTCGTTGGTTCAACGGGCGATGCAGCGGCCTTGCGCAGTAAATTCAATGTAGACAATTGGAACACCTACCGAATCGTAGTCAAAGGCAACGTTTGCCAACACTACATCAACGGTGTTTTGATGTCCGAACTGCAAGACCATCAGGCCGACAAGCGGGCGTCCGAAGGTATTGTTGCTCTCCAGTTGCATGCTGGCCCACCTATGAAAGTTCAATTCAAGAACATCGTACTTTCCGAGTAACCATCGTGGCACGGCGTTCTCCGCTGTGATTGCGTTCGAACGGGACCTAGTAGCAATCCAATGAATCCTCACGACGCCCTCGTGCAAAGAATCCGGCTTGCAACTCAAGCGTTGCTTGGGCAACAACACCTAACGCACCAGATTATGGAATGGTGCGACCAATATCAGTTGCAGTGCGATTCGATCGTGTCTACACGTGGCGTCTCTCTAACGAGCATTGCTGTTGTGGGTGCCAAGGGACAAGGGAAAACCTGGGTCGCCAGACAGATGATTCTGGACCGGCGAGTCTCACAGTCCCTCCCTAGTGGAGTTCTTTCGAGCGAAGCCACGACGCACGTGCATTGGATTGGACCCATCGTTCCCGAGGCGATCGATGCGAATCGCGAGCTCTATCACCCATGTCGCTCCGACGCGATGTTGGACTTGGGGCGTCCTTTTATGTTGCTTGACACACCTGGCATTACCGATGATGACTTGCAAGCAGCCAGGATTGCAAAAGAAGCAATGGCGCTTTCGCCGGTGAAGTTGCTGGTAGTTCGGCGTGATCAATTGCGAGGTGCCATCATCAGTCAACTAGCCAACTATACGGAAGGCGCCATCTGTATTCCTGTCATTACGTGTGTGCCCCTCAATGACCTTGCAAAGGTGGCCGCAAAGAACACTCGCTACAGCGAATCGCTACAAGGCGACTTGGATGCATTCTGCGAAGCGATGAATTCAAGTGCGCCAAAGACGAAGTTTCTCGAGCCTGTAATCGTCCCCGATTTTGAAGCGGATGGTGATGAGACCAAAATAGGACTCGCCCTCGCTCGAGAACTGCAGTCGCGATTGCAAAGTGAATCGTTGGATGATATCGCGGCTACCCGAGCAAACCGTCTCGCTGCAGCAACGAATCGCTTGCGCCATCGAATCGGACAACTTCTCGATTCGCAATTGCCTCAACTGTCCGCGGCTGTTCGCCGTCTCCATTCGGAAGCCGACGCTTTGCCGTCTCAAACAATCGAGACCGTGCTTGGCTCACGCGATGTGCTAAGGTCAGCCGTGCGTGGCAGACTTCGAGCTCAAATGATCGCTGACACGGGAATATTATGGTTTCCCTATAGAACCGTATTGACGGTACTTGGGTTGACCCATGGAGCATGGGATCGGTTGCTATTGTCCTTGTCAGGAAGCGTTCCATCGATTTTCGGTACCTTTGCGGCCTGGGCTCGCAATGTCCAGCTGTCACGCAAAATCAATTGGGAAATGCACGAAGGGATTCGCGATCTCCTCAATCGACAAATCCAAGATCGGCTCGAGCCAGTGCAATCCCAGTTCCATCGCGCAGTATCGCGGATGAGAGGATCCGATCAAGAATCCAAAAGCACATCCATTTCGCCGCAAATTCGTTTGTCTGGCGTAGAAGAGTTGCAGTCAAGATCCAGAAGCGTCTTTGAATGGGCAGTGGATCGGCACCAGTTGCCCTGGATGATGTTGCAATTCTTTGCATTGATTGGAACAATCATCTTCTGGCTATTGATGGCCGGACCAATCGTATCCATCTATAGAGAGTACCTGGGCGCTAGTTACGATACGCTAACAGGAGCTCAGCTAACCGGGGCTCAATCGAGTGTTGATAAATTTCCGCACCCAAGTCCCGCGCTGCTTCTAACGAGTGTACTGCTGTCGCTGATACCAATGTTGATCTACGCCATGGTCATCCTGAGTTGGTGCCAACGAAGATCCAAGATAAACCGAATTGCGGAAACTACTTACGCCGAAGAAATCAAGTTGGTAGATGAGTTGAAACGAAGCGGAGTCATCGCACTCCACTATGATGACGCGTTGTTGGAACACGCTGAGTTTTTGATCCAAACTACCCAATAGTGTGGCACGGTGGTCCCCACCGTGAATATAGTGTGGCTCGGTGGTCCTGGGCGGTTAAAAAAATGGGGTTGCGGAGTAATAAGAGTTGCGCAACTTCTGTCCCGGAGGGATATCAGAAATTAGCCGGTGGTTGAGCGGAGCGACAACACCGGAAAAAGATTCGTGCAGTGCGTTCCAATCCTGATGGTCTCGAAGATTCTTCGACCCCTTCAGGGTCATTCGCGTGTCCTTTCGTTCCTCCGGGGGTGCGCCGCTTCGCGACTACCCCCGGCTACTATCTGAAATCCCTATCGGGATAAAAGCAATCCCCTTCGGATCAGAAGCACAACCACCTCGACATTTTGCTCACTCCGCAAGCAAATCTTCGACAACCTTCTCAATTGCTTTGTCCATTGTAGCGCCCTCCCAATTGAGCTCCCCTTGATACCAAAAACGCACGTATCCTTGTTTGTCGATGACGTAGACCGTAGGCCACATCGTGTTTGACCAAGCGTCCCAATTGCTGCTCTTTGTATCAATCAAAACTGGAAACTTAAAACCCTTCTCCTTGGCAGCGTTCTGAACTTGCTTCACATCTCGCTCCGCTGAGGTTTCCGGGGTCTGAATGCCGACGACGCTAACACCACGCTTCGTCAGTTGTTCATGCCATCGATTGTAGTGCCCAAAATTGGCATGGCAGTTATGGCATTGAAAAGCATAAAAATGGAGCAATACCACTTTGCCTCGATTGCTTGAAAGCTTAGTGGCTGAACCACCAGCCCAATAGCCACTGTCAATTAATTCGGGGGCGAGCGGATAAATTCGCGCGAGTTTCATCGTATCAAATGTATTTCCCATCAACTTGCTAAAGGCCGCTTTTTGTGCGGTTGTCAATACTTCAGCTACCCCCTTCGTTTCTGCCTCCTTAGCCGCTTGAGATTCCTCCATAAGCTTCTTGTCTTGGGCTTTCGCACCTTGAAGCTTTTTCGATACCTTGTCCGTTGCTGAATACAATTCACTCAGCCGGGTGGACTGAGCTTTTGTTAGCCCCACAGCTTTGACCACATCTGGTC
This sequence comes from Pirellula sp., assembly GCA_031361585.1. Classification (GTDB taxonomy): domain Bacteria; phylum Planctomycetota; class Planctomycetia; order Pirellulales; family Pirellulaceae; genus JBKCUI01. Next base: position 11,412 of record JANLRK010000137.1, read on the forward strand.
GCCCGAACATCCTCGTCCCTTGCGACTGAAGTTCTATTTGCTTTAACCGTTCCATCTTCCCGGGTGAAACGTATTTGCGCAGTGCCTCGATAAGCAACTGTTCTTGATTGGCAATGATCTTGCGTTGCTCTTCCTCTGGCTTGATCCGAGCCCTCCACCAAGGGCCATCGATCTTAACCAACTCATCCAAAAACGACTTCAATGAAGCCCCTTCGAGTTGCAATTCTTTTTGGACTTCGGGAGTATGAATCAGTTTCAGCAAATTCTGAGGTACTGCGGTAAGTTCTGCAGGAACTGTCTCCATGTGAGCCGGGTCGGATGACCATGCATTGGAAAACGGACCAATTGCTACCACTATTCCGAGCAAGCTCGCCCAATACATCAATGAATCGTTTTCCCTAAACATCAATACACCATCTTGTAAATGCGAAACGTTCCGAACGACTGCATGTACCAGCAAATTGCGTTCCGCATGCTTCTACGTAAGAAACACAATCAAAAACACACGGACTCAAGAGGCTGTTGCAAAATGCTTTGCAATCCATGTAGTCAAGTACGATTCTGCACTGCTATCGTCTGCTATTCACTTTTGTCAAAACGATAAATGAATTCGCCTTTGGAGCTATCTTTCATAAAGTAAATCTCGCCGTTCTGGTCTTCGCCAAATGCGACAACCGGAACCCCCTTTTCAACGACCTGCTCATTGCGAGTGGCCTTGCCAGTAGAGGCGTCATACGTGAGCGCCCAAATGCTACCTGTAACATAGTCGGCGTAGATGTACTTTCCCTTAAGCTGAGGAATGCGGTCCGTATTGAAGACCCGTCCCCCCGTAATGGACTTGCCCGCCGTGTGGTCATATTCCCATACAGGATCAATTGTTGCCCCGACTCCATCCACCGAGGGGCGATTGCCAAACGCATGTGTTCCTTCGCGATTGCTCCAACCGTAGTTCCCGCCTTTGGTAATGACGTTGACCTCTTCGAACAACTCTTGTCCAACGTCGCCGCACCACAAACGTCCGGTTTTCTTATCGAAAGAAATTCGCCAGGGATTTCGAAGTCCGTGTGCATAAATCTCGGGGCGCACTCCCTTGACTCCAACAAATGGATTGTCCGAAGGAATAGCATAGGGCAGTCCATTCGACTTAGAGTCGACATCAATACGAATGATCGAGCCGAGCAACTGGCCTCGGTTTTGTCCAGCAGCATTCGGGTCGTTTCGTGATCCACCGTCGCCAAAACCAACGTACAAAAAGCCATCAGGACCAAACTCAATCGAACCGCCGTTGTGGTTTTGGAAAGGCTGGTCGACATCTAACAGGATTTCTTCAGAACTAGGATCAACTTTGTTTGCGTCCCCTTTCGCCATCCGATAGCGAGCAATGATCGAGTGGTTGTTTTCGCGCTTCGTGTAGTAAACGAACAGTTCGCCATTGTCCTTGAAACTTGGGTGCAACGCCAATCCAAGTAGTCCTTGTTCATTGGCACCTGAGTCGTACCAGCGATTTACTTTGCTTGAAATATCCAAAATCAAGTTTGACTTTTCGACGTCGGCCTTATTTTCGAAAGTAAAGATCCAACCTCTTTGATCAATTGCAAATAATCGATTCGAGTCCCCCTTTGCGTAGGTTAGCTCCAAGATACGCAAGGCCTTATTCGCATTTCCATCTTCGTCGATCGGTTCCCACCCTTGCCACTTTAGTTTTGGGAATGCGAGCGTTGCTTTCGTTGGCAATACGCCGTCGATGGGCTGAGCAACAGGTCTATCTTCAGGCAGCTCTCGAATCTTAATGTTTTTAAAGGAAACGAGATTTCCGTGGTCTTGCAGGCAAATATAGCCTTCGCCTGCGGCACCGAAACCTGGAATCTTAGCGAACTTGCTTTCTGCAACTTTCGCGTTCCAGTCTTTGTCGCCAAGCTTGAATCGATAATAGAGGGAACCGTTCATGGAAACCTCGCATTGGTTTGGCGAAATCCGAAGAAACAACTCGTTCCATTGTCCAGCAGGCCGTGTAGAATCGCTTGTTCCTGTCTCTTTAACCCAACTAGGTGCCACCGGTTTATACATTTGATACAGCCATCCAGACTTCTGGGGGTCATGACCAGCAACGTTGTCTTGGATCTGAATCTCAGGGCCACTCTGCCACGGATTTGGATTGTCTTCGTTGACGTGAAACATCAATCCACTATTGCCGCCCTCAGAGATCTTGTATTCCAACATAAGCTCAAAATATTTGAACTTGCTCTTGGTGATGATATCGCCGGCGTCTTTACCAACTCGCGTTAAAACTCCGTCGGCAACCTTCCAACCATCCGAGACGGACTCCTTTTTGTAATTTCGCCAACCATTTAGCGACTGGCCGTCAAAAAGAAGCTTCCAACCACTAAGTGTTTCGGGGCGGGTCAACGAGTTTGGAGCCGACTCGCCGAACGACTCGGGTTGAAAAGCGACAAAACTACTGAAAGTAGTAATTAGTCCAAGAAGGCAACGCGACTTTGCAAATGGCATGAGAGAAAACTCCCCAATCGGAAAATGGAACACGAAAATCCAGCAGCTCGAGTACGTGGGACACGATCCTAAACTGTCAATGCATCTCAGTCAATC
>JANLRK010000186.1:0-26075 GCA_031361585.1 Pirellula sp.
ACGAAACATGAGTTGCTGAATGGCTGGAACAGGTTTGGATGATGGTTTGGTTACTGCCGACAGTGTGGCCAAGGTTTTAGGACAAGCGCTGGACGCTGGCGATGGTTTGCTTCGATTGACGCCCACTTGGGTTCCTAGAAGTTTTTTGCATCCTGGCCGCCGAATCAAACTGTACCCGGGAGACCTCTACGCATTTGGGGCGAACCGCGGCGGGATCGATGAACGTTGGTTTTCAAGCACGACACAAGCTGCCAACGAAGGTCGTGTTTGGCACGAGGGACTGAGTTTCTGTTTATTCGAAGGCAAGAAGTTTTTGCTAAAGGATGCGGTTGCCGAGCTCGGAACCAAATTGGTGGGCGATGCGATCTTCAAAAAATACTCACGGTGGCCGGTCTACTCTAAGTTCTTTGACAATATGGGGCCGATTCCCCACCACATGCACCAATCGCAAAAGGATGCAAAGTTGGTTGGGCAAGAGGGTAAGCCAGAGAGCTATTATTTTCCGCCCCAATACAACAACGTAGACAACAACTTCTCCTATACCTTTATGGGTTTGGAGCCAGGGACGACGAAGCAAGACTTGCGACGCTGCTTAGAGAATTGGAACAAAGGTGATAACGGGATACTTGATTTGTCTCGAGCATATCGATTGAAGCGGGGCACAGGTTGGTTGATTCCGCCAGGAGTCTTGCATGCACCTGGCTCGTTATGCACCTACGAGCCTCAATGGGGCAGCGACGTGTTCGGTATGTATCAATCGATCGTTGAGGGACGATATGTACCTTGGTCGTTGTTGGTCAAGGATATGCCGCCGGAAAAACATCAGGACCTTGATTTCATTATTGGACAATTGGACTGGGACAAGAACGTGGATACGCACTTCAAAGATAGCAACTACATCGAGCCAGTTACGGACAAGCAAATGAGCGGCCCCGGTTTCACGGACAAGTGGATTGTGTATGGCACTATCGATAATGAGCAACTTTTCAGTGCCAAGGAGCTGACCGTTGAGCCAGGTGCTCGATGCGTCCTCAAGGACAATGCCGCGAGCGGCTGGATCACTGTTCAAGGCAAAGGGCGCATCGGCAAACTCGCATTGCAAACGCCTGCCATGATTCGATTCGGTCAAAATACCGAAGATGAGGTGTTTATTAGTCACGAGGCTTCTGCGCGTGGTGTTGAAATCGAGAACACTGGTAGCGAGCCGCTCGTTGGTCTTCGATACTTCGGTCCAGATGCACACGCCAATATGCCTCTCAATGGCGCTTGGAAAACACACTCTTAAAACATCGCCGCTGGCGAATCCTCTCTTCCAATCCTTAAACAAACAATTGCACCGGAGTTAGTATGCCAAGTAAGTCCTCTCCAAAAATTCACAATGCGATGTGGCCTGGTCTCGTTGGCAAGGGGGATGGCCCCGGCCAAGAACCGCCGATTAGCCTAGAACACATGCTCGAGTTGACGGCTGCCGCGTCCGTCAACGGCCAAAAATTTGATGGCATCGATTATTTTCTCTTTTTTCCGCATACCGACCCCAACGCGAGTGATGCCGAGCTCAATCGGATCGCTGAACTGATTGCGAGTCATTCCTTTTCGGTAGGCTCTTTGGTTGCTCCGGTTTGGCCGGGTACCGTGGGCGATTCGGCTATGGGTGACGCGGCCGCCAAGGAAAAATTTCTATCCGCGGTTCGAATGGCTTGTCGCATCTCGGGTGTTTTTGAGAAACATGGCGTTCGCAAGTATGGCGTCATTCGAATCGATAGCGCCGAATTCGGAATTGAAAAGTGGCGTCAGGACAAAAAGGCAAACACGCAAGCGATTGTCGACACGTTCAAAGAGGCCGCTCAAATTGCTAAGGATCACGGCCAGCGGTTGGCGGCCGAAGGCGAAATCTGTTGGGCAGGGATGCATAGCTGGAAAGACATGCTCGATGTGCTCGAGGGAGTTGGAATGCCCGAAGCGCTGGGCTTCCAAGCTGACCTTGCGCACACCTACTTGTATTTGATGGGCTACAACGCCCCTGAGTATGCACTCCTTCAACCTGGATATTCGGAATCTGAGTTTTATGCGGCGTATGAAAAGATGACCGACAAGCTACGGCCTTGGACCATCGATTTTCACGTCGCCCAAAACGATGGCCAAGTGCATGGTGCGGGGGCTCACGACAAGACGGGCAAGCACTGCCCGGCAGACGACCCAAATGGGAAGTTGGACATTGTGCGTTGTGCAGGCTATTGGCTCAAGGATGCAGCTTCTCGCGGAATCAAACACATTTGTTGGGACGGTTGCATGTTCCCAAATGCGACGCTCGAAAACCCTGCTACTTGGAACTCGATTTTAGACACAATGATCCGTGTCCGCGACGCACACGGATGGTAGCACCAAGTGTAGAACGGCACTCCGTGCCGTTGTGCAATGAACAAACTGCACGGAGTGCAGTTCCACACTAAAACGAACAACACTATCCCTCAGACCAGAACCCGAAAGACAACGATGAAAGAATTACGCATTGGCATGATCGGCTACGGATTCATGGGCAAGGCACACTCGAATGCTTATGCTCAAGCGAATCACTTTTTCCCAAGCGAATACAAGCTGGTCATGAAGGCTTTGTGTGCTCGCAATGCAGAGAAGGCCAAATCCTTTGCCGCCAACTGGGGTTATGAATCGATTGAAACGGATTGGCGCAAGTTGATTGAACGCAAGGACATTGATGCGGTCGATATCTGCACGCCGAATAACATCCACAAGGAGATCGCTATCGCTGCGGCCAAAGCCGGCAAAATGATCTTGTGCGAGAAGCCATTAGCCATGAATGCTGCTGAAGGCGAAGAGATGTGCCAAGCGGTCGAAAAAGCTGGCGTAGCCAATATGGTTTGGTACAACTATCGGCGTGTTCCTGCCGTCACGCTCGCCAAGCAGATCATCGATTCCGGCAAACTCGGCCGAATCTTTCACTATCGAGCCAATTTTTTGCAGGACTGGACCATCAACGCTGACGTGCCTCAAGGGGGCGCGGGGACTTGGCGATTGGACGTGGAAGCCGCCGGTAGCGGTGTGACAGGTGACCTGCTGGCTCACTGTATCGATACGGCTCTTTGGCTCAACGGATCGATACAGGATGTCTCGGCGGTTACAGAAACATTTGTTAAGGAACGAATGCACTCGGAAACGGGTACCAAGCAGCCGGTTGGTATCGACGACGCTTGTTCGTTCTTTTGCCATTTCGGGAATGGTTCGTTAGGACTATTTGAATCGACCCGATATGCACGTGGGCACAAGGCACTTTATACGTTTGAGATCAATGGCGAGCACGCGAGTATCGCTTGGGATTTGCACGATCTGCATCGCTTGAAGTATTTCGATCACGCCGATGAATCGAAGGTTCGGGGTTGGAGAAGTATTCACGTTTCCGATGGCGATCAGCCGTATATGGGGAATTGGTGGGTACCAGGCTTGCAGATTGGCTACGAGCATTCGTTCATTCACCAAGTGGCCGATTTCCTCAAGAGTCTGGAGACAGGCGAGCAAGCTCATCCATCCTTCCGCGATGCATTGGAAACTCAAAAGGTCTGCGATGCGGTACTGACTAGTGCCAAGAATCGTCAGTGGGCTGAAGTGTAGCTCGGCACTCCGTGCTGAGAAATACGGCACGGAGTGCCGTTCTACACTGGATGTACGGCCCCAGAAATAAGCCAATTCCACCTTAAAACAGTAAGGAACCAATCATGAACGTTACACACCTAGCGTATTGCTTCATCGCTATCCTTGCATTCTCGACTGCATACGCCGACGAGACGGTCGAGGGAAAAGTCACCCGCATCATCGATGGCGATTCCATTCTGGTTACCGACGCTAAAATGGTGGAATACGAAGTTCAACTCGAAGGGATCGATGCGCCGGAGATGCAACAGGACTTTGGCAAGGAGTCGACGGAGGGGCTTTCGAAGTTCCTCAAAGACAAATCGGTGCGACTAACTTGGAAGAGCAAAGACAACTTCGATCGCCTTTTGGCCCAAGTCTATGTTGGTGACAAGCACATCAATATGGAAATGATCAAGACCGGCATGGCCTGGCATTTCAAAAAATACAACAAGGATGAGGAATTAGCCAAAGCCGAGACCGAGGCACGAGAAGCCAAGAAAGGCCTTTGGGCCAGGGAATCACCGATGGCACCTTGGGACTATCGCAAAGAGAACAAAGCACCGGACAAACCACTGAAGAAGTAGTGGGTGCTCGGTCGATAAAACGTCTGCTAGTACGCACTCCATACGAGACTGGAGCTTATTGGCCATTTCCCTGTCGCTCGCGATCGAAGCTTGAGGGCCTCGATCGGTTAAACATCTGGATCGGTTAGACATGGCGAGGCTGGGCTTGCGACTTGTTTAACCCGCGTAGCGGTTGGATCAAAAGAACGGGTTGTCGCGGGTTCGCTGAGGAATTTTGAGAAACGATTCGGCGATCTTGAGATCTTCTTTGGTGGTGATCTTGATGTTGGTTTCGGGGCCCTCGACGCATACTACTCCTACACCGCTTTGCTCGACCACTTGCGAGTCATCGGTCGGTTTGCCTTTCATCTTGGCGTACGCGGCTTTTAGGATACTGGCCTTGAACAATTGAGGTGTTTGTGCTTGCCAAAGTCCATCGCGGGCGACTGTCTCCGTGATTAGGTCGTTGCTGTCGCATCGCTTTACAGTAGCGCGGATTCGAGATGCTAAGATCGCTGCACCTGTTCGATCGGCGGCTGCGATGACGGCGTCGAACGATTGCTTAGTCAAACATGGTCGGGCGGCGTCGTGGACACCGATCAGTTTGATTTCCGACCGTACCCTCTCGAGCGCATTGCGAATACTGTGGAATCGTTCCTCGCCACCTAAGACGATTTCCACGCCCAGCATGGAGAGATTGCCTGAGTACTTTTCTTGGACCAAGTCTTTGTCCTCAGGCGAAATGGCCATAATGATTTGGGCAACACGAGGATGCTCGGCGAATAGCTGCGCGCTGTGCTGCCATACCGGCTTGCCCGATGCAAGCGTAAAGACTTTTTTGAAAAAGGGATCTCGAAACCGAGTGCTCTTGCCGGCAGCTGCCAAGATGATTGTGATGTCTTTCATACCACCTCTTGAAAGTTTTTCAAAGCGAGCGAGGCGGCATCGTGATCGAGAGTGTCCGCAATAATCTTTCCGTCTCGCAAAACGATATTGCGACGTGCGTTTCTAGCAACCGAGACATCGTGGGTTACCAAAATCACGGTCAGGCTTTGCTCCTCGTTCAGTTTGCGAAACAATTCGATTACCTCTCGGCTCGTTCTCGTGTCTAAGTTCCCTGTCGGTTCGTCCCCCATCAAGATCGACGGGTGCGTGGAGAGTGCGCGGGCAATGGCGACCCGTTGTTGTTGCCCACCGGACAATTGACCAGGATGATGATCCATTCGATCGGACAAGCCGACGAGAGCGAGCAGTTCCCTGGCTCGTTCACGCCTTTGTTTGGCCGTGATAGCCGCCCCGTACATGAGCGGCAATTCGACGTTCTCGAGAGCCGAAGTCCGTGCCAATAAATTGAAGTTTTGAAAAACGAATCCAATATGCTTGTTTCGAATCCTCGCGCGTTGGTCTCGGGTCATGTTGACGACCTCTTCGCCGCTGAGCAAGTAGCTGCCGTTGGTCGGACGGTCCAAGCAGCCGAGCGTGTTCATCAAGGTCGATTTTCCAGATCCGCTTGGTCCGATCAGCGCAGAAAACTCGCCGCGTTCCATGTTGAGGTTGATTCCATCTAACGCACGTACTTCGACTTCGTCCAATTGATAGATCTTCGAGACGTTTGCAATTTGAATGAGAGGCCCAGATGACGTGTTCATATCGAGAGACTAAATTGCCTCTGGTCCTCGTTCACCCGTTCGAATTCGAATGCAGTCGTCCATAGGCAGCACAAAAATCTTTCCGTCACCGATTTGCCCTTTTTCGCCGGTCTTTGCGCCTTTGAGAATTGCGTTGATCGTCGGCTCAACAAATTCGTCATTGACGGCGATCTGGAGCTGGACTTTTCGAAGAAGGTTTACGGACACGTCATGTCCACGAAACGCGTGCTTTTGTCCTTTTTGTCGGCCGAAACCGAGGCAATCTAAAACAGTCAAACGAAAAACCTCCACTTCCGTCAAGGCCTCTTTGACTTCTTCCAATCTGCTTGGCTGCACGATTGCTATAATCAACTTCACGGTGATTCCTGACGTATTTTAGGCGAACCGACATCTGCGATTTCAGATTCAGATTGTCATCGGAAAATGGAAGCGATTCAAGGCTGCATACTACAGTTCGACCGCATCCTTATTAGAATCGTGCAGAAAGACCGATTGTCCAGCCACGAAAGAGTTGGTCGTCACCGGTTTGCAAGGAAAACGGTGGTCCAGGTGCTAAGTTTGCAAGGGGTTGACCTGCAGCGGTGGCCAAGCCAGTAAAGTACCAAGCTTCATAGCCTGCGCTCGCAAGAATGTTTTGCGATATTCTGAATTGGATTAGCCCGCAGCCTTCGAACATTGAAGTAATGCGAACTCCTCTTTCATTCGCATCCGCCAGTGTCGACAAACCGTTCGTGACGTTGAGAAACCCGGTTGCAAAATCCCCGTATAGTCCCATTGCAGTGCCAAATCCGAACGACAATCTTTGACTAACTGGTCGAAAAAAATTCATTCCAATTTGCCCGCCTGCCAGGAAGTTGTTTGTTTCAATTCGAAATTGATTGACAAGCGACCCGTGGGTAGCCTCAAGTCGATAGCGTTCTTCGTGATCAAAGAACCGGAGCCCATAAAAGAACTTGGATAAGTCATCTCCGGACGAGCTTCGATTCAATTCATATGAGGATAAACGAACCGAGTGTGTTTGATGATGGCGGTCGGCGCTATCGAATGCGGGTGCAAAGGAGGCTGGCAGATTGGAATTCACCGGGCCAATAGTCGCGGATTGACGGTCCCAATGCAACGGACCAGTGAATTTGAATTCAATCTTATCGATGTTCCCTAGGAGCCTTGAGAACGTATATCTGCCCGATACGTCTTGCGCAAAACCATCGAGGCCATCGCCTTGTGAGTAGGGGCCAACAGAATCGTTGCTTCGCCGAAAGTGAATGGATTCGTATCCGATGACGAAGTTAGGAAGTGTAGTATCGAGACCTAGTTTATCTTGCCAACCAAGTTTTCTTGTAGGTCGAGGTGCGGGCGAATTCGAAGCCATCGGTGGATTGGGCTGTTGTGAAACGATCGCTACACCACTCCCTACGGTTGGTTCCGTTACAGGAGTCTGGTATTGAGCCTTCGTTACTGTTTCCGACTGATGACCAGCACCTGGAGTCGAAAAAGCTGCCTGGCGTGCCTCGGGCTTCGAACGATTTGAAGCAGCATGTTCACCAACTTGAAAAGGGATAGCACGCGAATCTGACGGGAAGCTTCCGGCAGGAATCTCTCGAAGAAACTGATCCGAACTCACACTCGATGTCACTTTATCTTGCCAGTTCTGCGCAAAGCCGAAACCGTTCATGCATAGAACCGCTAGTCCGAAAACGAAGGACCGCGAGAAAATCAAGTGTCGCGTAGAGGCGGATGCTGCCAGTATCCGCGCCGACGCTAGCAGCGTCGGCCACGACAAGACCATTCGCATTTTTTGTCGATTCGATTTGCAGCTTTGGTACATTGAATACTTTAGATGCAGCGAAGGGAAATTAGTTGGACACAGTGACTTTGTCTTTTACAGGAACTAGATAGAGTTTGCGAACCAGCTCCAAAATGCGTCTCGCCGACTCCTCACTATCGGTCGTTCCTTTTACTTCGATTCCGCCGTCCTCTAGACTAACGATGCTAACATCGGCCCGTGGGAAATTTTGAGCGATAACCTGCTTGATATCTTTGACCTCACTCCGAGTTGCCTGAACGTTACCCCACGGTTGAGAGACGTTTACACGCACCACCTGTGGCTTGTCACCAAGATCGGCAGTCCAGACCTGTACTAGGGTTGACCCGACTTGGTTTCCGATCAGGGAAATCGTTCGATCATTGTGCAGGATCTTGCAAACACCTGCATCTTGAACAGCTACGCCGCAAAGTTTGCCTGATAGATCCATCGAGGTAGCCGCTAAGCACTCAAGCTCGACGGTGGCAATGTGTGATTGATTGGACGTGCGAGTGTCAAATTTTCGCCGCATGCTATCGATGCCCTCGCTTTTGGCCGTCGCGCTCGTGATGCTAGGTATTGCATGTGGAGGAATTGGATCCTGAATAACGTCCGTCACTGGCACAGGAAGTTGCAGTTTCTTGCCAGACATTGATGTTGATCCTAACGAATCGTTTGCAATAGAGCGAGGAACAGAGGATGTTTCCACCTCTAGCATTGGGCCAAAATCACTCGTTTGACTTTCGGAGGTAGGCAATTCGAGTTCAGTTGACTGCGCCAGCACAACGGAATGAGTGATCTGAGTTGGCTTGGGTTTCACCAATTGCGGATTTCGGTCAATCGAATGCGTATTATTTTTGATATCTCCAACGGAAATTCGGATCGGCGAGGACGCAGAGGTCTGGTCTGGTTGCTCTTTATTTGCAACTGTTGCTTTGCCTGATCCCTCGAAGAGAATCGAAGGCATTTTTGTTGTTGCTCCCTTGGTCGGCGATTGCATGACTCGAATGCCGACTAAATCTTCTGTTGATCCGATTTCACTTGGGGTCGGCACGCTCGTGGGAGCGGAACTGTGAGACTGCAATTTCGAAGAGCTTTCGCTGTTTCCAAGTTTCACCACCACTTTTCCGCTTGAATTTTTTGTCAGTACATCTGACATTGGCGGTGGTGGCATTAAGCTTGAGAAACCATTTGGCGATTGGCTTTGGCTGGCCGTGGAACCAACGCCGGGCAAAGATGCAGGAGTTAAGGTCGCTTCCACTTTGTTTGATGAAGACAAAAACCCTACTGGGGGCGTTGGCGATGGCGGCAAGAGCAACGCCGGGCCATTGCTAGTCAACGTTGTAGCGGATTCGCTGGATGGGGCGGACGATTTCCCGTTTGGGTTTATCAAGCGAATTCCGACGGCCTTCACAGCGGGCGCTGTGCTCAACTTAGCGACTGGAATTTGAATCGGGTGATCTTCCCCGGCAAAGAGGGAAAGGGCGCTGTAACCCACGAAGGCGGTTGTGACGATCGCCAAGGCTAGAAATCTTCGTTTGGCGCGCCTTTGAATGCTTTTGATTCGATTGCTTTGCATTTGCTCTGCCTAGTCCTTCGTCAGTTAGAGTACCGAAACGACTTCGCCGTTTCCGGAAACACCAATGTTGGTCTTTATCGGATGCAAGCCCAAACGGAGTTGAGAGAATTTAACGCTTGTAGCAATGATAACGCGTGGCGTTAGATAGCAATCGCAAGAGTAAGCGACCTTGATTTGACTTCCAAATAACGAATAGACTTCTTGGATGGCAAAGATTCTAATTACGAATTCGGTACCTTCGGACCCAATCCTTCGCCAGGTTCCGAGGCGTTTAGCAACCTGGTGTCGTCATGAATTTTTTTTGACGCCAACCGGTGCCCCCATCGACGCTTGGATTGTCTATGACAATTTGCTCCAATGTGAAACGAACCCCATCGAACGCGACCGTACGTTGTTGATTACAGGGGAACCTCCCAGTGTTCGACGGTACCGTTCAGCCTTTACAAGCCAGTTTGGGTGCGTTCGAACGAGCCATATCGATATCCGTCATGCGAATATAGTGCGAGGGCACGAAGCCCAACCCTGGCATTTCGGAATGCATCCATGTCGATCGCATCCTCGAGTGTTGGACTATGACGCGCTTGTGTCGATGACGCCACCTACCAAGACAAAACTTTTAAGTGTCATCTCCAGCAACAAAGTGGTAACGGAAGACCATAGACAGCGGTTGCGATTTGTCGAGCAACTGAAGACTGCCTTTGGCGACCAGATCGATGTGTTCGGTCGCGGAATTCGCGACATGCCGGACAAAGCGGACGCGATTTGGGATTACAAGTATCACATCGCATTGGAGAACGATCACTCCGAGAACTATATGTCTGAGAAATTGCCAGACGGTTTTTTGGGTTGGAGCTTTCCTTTTTATTCGGGCAGCTCGTACGCCGACGGCGTGTTTCCAAGAAGTAGTTTTGCCAGGATAGATATGTACGATCCTGGTCGCTCGATCGCCACGATCCAGGCTCATCTTCATTCGAATTCTTACGAGAGCAACCTTGACAAAATAGGCAAGGCTCGCGGGACGGTTCTCGATGACATCAATTTATTTGCTGTGCTTTGCAAAGCCTACGACTCGATGGACGCGCGAATCAAAGCTCGGCGTGGGACCGACTCAGGAAAAGTTAGACCGGCACAAACTACGCTATTGCCGAAAAAAAAATCCGTTCGATTGAGCGTTCGTAGATGGATGCGTTCGATTTCGTTAGCACCGTAGGCACATGAATAAACCAGCCGTCTCAGTTGTCCTACCCGTTTACAATGCAGGCAAGCATTTGATTGCAGCGATCGGCAGCATCGTTGACCAATCCTTTCAAGATTGGGAGTTATTATGCGTCAACGATGGCAGCACTGACTCAAGTCCTTTGGTATTAGACTGGTTTGCTGAACGCGACTCGAGAATTCGCGTCGTTCATCAATCCAACGCTGGCGTGGTTTCCGCTGCAAACCGAGCCCATGAAATGGCCAAGGCAGAATTGATATGCCGAATGGACGCAGATGATATTGCTATGCCAAGTCGATTGATGCACCAAGTTGATTTCATGAGAAAGAATTCGGGGCACGTGGCTGCAAGTGGAGTGATACTCGAAATCGATATCGATTCCGAACCGCTCGGGCTTCAAACACTTGCAAATGATCATGAAACGATTGTCAGAAATCTGCTTTCGCGTCGGACCGGCCTCTTTCAACCTGCGAGCATCATGCGGGCGGAGGCATTTCGGAAGATTGGCGGATTTCGACCCAAATACCAATGGATAGAAGACCACGATCTCTGGCTTAGAATGAGTCGAGTCGGTCGACTGGGGAATACAGACGAATTGCTCCTTTGCTACCGACTGCATGCCTCCAGTTGCACTTGGAGCATGTCTGACCTGCGATCGGATCTTATGACGCAGTTGATGCGAGAAGCCCATGCCGAAAGAAACCTACAGGGTACCGAACGGGCGTTGACGTCCCCACCTTCACGGGCGTTGGCGGGGCCTGGAAAATGGGCCAGAAAAGCGGTTCGCGGCGGCTATCCACGAACCGCTTTAAAGCATCTTAGAAAGTTATGGATTGAGAAAGGCCTTACTTTTTATACCGTGCGCATGTTCGCTGAAGTCGGTTTGAGACTGCCGTCGGCTGCGAATTCGAATCGCAAGATCCCAAGTACCGTTCGCGTCCCAGAAGCGAGTCGGTGGGAAAAAATCGCGCCTGCTTTTGGTTAGGCAAAATAGGGGGAGTGTTGCGAGGCGCTTACCCTTCGCCTCAGTTCCGAAATCGAGTATGATATGCCAGCAATTCTCACCAATGCTCGTTTCTAGATCTTGAGTGTTATGTTCTCCATTCAAAGTTTTTTTAGCCGCGACAACAAGTTCTTTGATTTGTTGGAAGCCAGCGCTGCCGAGACCCTTGCGTTGACGCATCTTCTCGTTGAGCTGCTCAAAAATCGCAAGCACTCGCAACCCCTCGACGATTTTGCCAAAGCTCGAGGTAAAGACAAGCTTATCACCGATGAAATTAGCCGCGAACTAGTGAATACGTTCGTAACGGGACTCGAACGCGAAGACATAGAAATGCTTTCGTACGCTCTATACAAAACCTGCAAAACCATCGAAAAATTTGCTGAACGCTTCAATCTGGCTCCACAAAGGCTGGAAGATGTTGATTTCTCGAAGCAAACTATTTTGATCGAACGCGCCACTGCAACCTTGGCCGAAATGATCAAACAGCTTCGAAGGATGCCCTCGCTTGAGAAGATGAAGGCATTGAATGATCAGATGCAATCAATCGAGTCCGAGGCGGATGATGTCATACTCAACTTGTTGGGTGGCGTTTACGGTGGCCAATACGAGCCAATTCAAGCGATGATGGTCCGTGACCTTCATGACCTGCTGGAAAAGGTTATCGATCGATGTCGCGATGCAGCCAACGCGGTCACTCACATCGTCATGAAGAATTCTTAGCCACAGCAACTATGACGCTCATTCTCATTGTAATTTTCGTCGCGCTCGTATTTGAGTATATTAACGGCTTTCACGATACGGCCAATTCGATTGCGACGATTGTCTCCACCAAAGTACTTAGCCCTCGCCAAGCGGTCCTGTTGGCTGCGTTTACCAATTTGTTGGGGGCTCTGTGGGGCACGGCTGTTGCAAAAACAATTGCATCGGGCCTTGTCGATACCAGCGTGGTTACCCAAGAAGTCATCTTATGCGCATTGGTTGGCGCAATTTTTTGGAACTTAGTAACTTGGTACTGGGGACTTCCAAGCAGTTCAAGCCATGCTTTGGTTGGCGGTTTAGTTGGTGCGGCGGTAGGGGCAGCTGATCGATGGAACGTCGTCATCTGGTCCGTGCCGAACAAGGAGCATTGGTATCAAGGCAAGGGGCTACTTTGGAAAGTCGTGGTGCCTATGATTGGCTCGCCACTTGCCGGCTTTGCGTTGGGTATGATAATCATGACATTGCTATACTTTGCGCTGCGTCGTTGGAAGCCTCGCTGGGTGAACGCGATCTTTGGAAAAATGCAAATCGTTAGCGCAGCCGGTATGGGATTTATGCATGGAACCAATGATGCGCAAAAAACAATGGGTATTATCGCGCTGGCTTTGGCTTCAGGAACGGCCGACGGTCGACTTGGCAATCTACCCGATTGGATGTCGTTTCTCAAACTCGAAATCATCGCAGGGAAAGATTTAGATATTCCGACTTGGATCAAAATCACGTGTGCACTGGTGATGGCAAGTGGAACTGCAGCAGGGGGATGGCGAATCATCAAGACCCTAGGGCACAAGATGGTAAAATTGCACGCTGTGAATGGATTTGCCGCTGAAACTACTTCCGCTACGATAATTGGCTTAGCCACGCATTACGGCATACCTGTTTCGACGACGCACAACATTTCGGCGGCAATAATGGGGGTCGGTGCCGCCAAGAGTTTCAGTGCTCTGAAATGGACTGTCGTGGAACGTATGGCATGGGCTTGGCTGTTCACTATCCCTGTTTCCGCGTGCGTGGCTTTTCTATGTGTCAGGTTACTTAGGGCCGTTGGAATCATCTAGCAGATCGGCCAGAGCTACCCGGTGACGGCAAATAGTCAGAGAACTTTTGCGATTCGCGACCGGAAAAGTTGACATTGGGTAGGCATCTACCGTACCTTAGAAGAGTGTGGGGCGCGCCCACGCGACCTTTTCTTGAAAACTGCTTCTCTTTCCACTACCAGCGAGGTGGCCTCATGCGCCGACGAACATTGACTAGTCTGCTCGTTCCATCGGCTTTTTTCGGTGCCGTAGCACTTGTTGCCCATCCCGGCTTATACGAGTCGAAAGCGTCGGCTCAGGGAGCGGCTCAAGTCGATTTTAAGGTTAGGGAATCCAAACTGCGGATTCTCAGGGACAAGAAAGAGATAACGGACAAAGAGATATCAGAAAAGCAGAACGAAAAGAACAAAGCCAGGGGTGGCAAGGGGGAGAAATTGGATCTGGCTCCGCTTGAGTCCTATTATCGCGACCATTTGATTGCGGAATTGACCCAGCCAACGCCGGAGGGAATGAACACGGCTCGCAGGGAGATGATGGAAGACATCGATACGATCGAAAAGATCAAAGAGCTCAGCGCCAAGTTCAACGCTTATTTTATTCCGCTCATGCGAGATTTGGTTTTCAAGGACAAGGACGGAAAGGCCTTTTCTCCTCAAACGCGTATCAATGCAGCCATCCTATTGTGCAGGCTAAATTCCGAGGTGACAAACAGTGGACCAAAGCCCGAGCCAAAGATTCAAGCAAGTCTAAAAGAGCTTCTCGAGCAAAAAGACAATGACGGTCTGATTAGTGTAGGCTTGAGCACGCTTGTTCGTCACCTCAAAGGGGGCGTAGTTGCAGAACCAGCCCGCGTCGGATTTGTTCAAATATTGCAATCACAACTGACCGATCCGCAACCGCTAACACGGAATTCCGAATCACACTACTACTTGACCGAACAAGTAATCGAGTGCTTGACCGAAATTGCTAAGCTCGATCCAGACAAGGGTGCAGGTAAGGCGGCAGCAACTGCATTGACACCGGCATTGGTTAAGATTATCGACGCACAAGAATCGGAATGGCTGGTAGAAAGTGCATTGGCCAGTTTTGGCACAATAAAGCCGGTCAATTTAACGCCAGAAGATGGGCTTACTCTGGAAAAGGCCATCGCAAAATTTACAAAGCAGTCTCTTACGGATTGGCGGAAGCGAATCACCAGTTCCTCCGGTTCGACTGCCGGTGGATATAGTGGAATGGGTAGCTATGGAGGCGGTGGCGGCAGTGATATGGGATCTGGATCAGGGTATGGAGGTTCAATGGGCAAAGGTGGCGCTTCCAAAGGTGGCAAAGGTGGTGGTGGTTCCGAAGGCGGAGGCAGTTATGGCGACATGTCTGGAGGAAAAGGCGGAGCGAGTCAAAAGAAGACCAATACCTTTGAAGAGCAACCAAAAGAAGTTAAAAATGCAAGGCGAATTGCCCACCAGCGATTTGAACGAATTCATCAAGCACTTGTCGGATCGCTAAATGATGGTCACGGACGAAAAACGGTAACAACTACGCAGCCCGCTGCGCAACCTAGTGCCCCATCCGAAGAAAAAGCCCTCTTGGCGCTGATATCCGCCAATCCAAAGGAAAAGGAAAAGGTTGTTAGTTTGTTGTCCAAGGTCGAGAAGTTTCAGAACGATCTAAACGGGGAAAAGATCGCTGATTTGAACTCTCTCAATATGGCAGTGAGCAAGTCGATACGTGGAATTCGCAACGCCTGTGACTTGATAACTGGTGATAAGAAGGAAATTATCGAGAAGGACGACGAGGAAGACACGTTGTCCGCACAACCCTAGAGGTTAACACCTTCCCTATCTTGATGTTGAACTTTAGAATCAGGGCGTCTGCAAATTGGAAGCACTGAGAGTAAGTTCATGCCTATCGAGTCCGCTTTAGCTGTCACGACCCCACAGATGCTCAGCAATGCGCCACGTATCCCGGATTCGTGGAAACATAAACATTTGTTGGGATTGGAACATTTATCCGCTAGCGAAATCAATTTGATTTTGGATTTTGCAGGGTTTCTCCATGCGGCTACGGCCAATGGCAGGAGCAAACTGGATTTGCTCAAGGGCCGAACAATAGCGAATTTATTTTTCGAGAATAGTACAAGAACGAAAAACAGTTTTTCGCTCGCCGCGAAACGACTGGGTGCCGATACAGTTGAGTTTTCTTCTAGTGGATCGAGTGTCGCAAAGGGTGAAACGTTTATCGATACAGCGAAGACCATCGAAGCGATGATGGTCGATGCGGTAGTTGTGCGTCATAGTTCGCCCGGGACACCGCATATGCTCTCCAATCATTTGGAATGCAGCGTTATCAATGCAGGGGATGGTCCGCATGAACACCCGACGCAGGGGCTCCTTGACATACTGACGATCCGCCAGCATCGTGGATCTTTGTCGGGCTTGACGGTCGCTTTGGTCGGAGACATTGCACATTCAAGAACGGCCCGGTCCAACATTTGGGGGCTACTAAAGCTCGGAGCCAAGGTTATCGTTTGCGGACCCGCCACGCTGGTCTCTAAAAACTGGGAGAAGCTAGGAGTTGAAGTCTCCTATAGCCTAGATAAAATCCTGCCTCGATGCGACGTTTTGAATTTGCTGAGAATTCAGTTTGAGCGGCAAGCAATTCGACCGTTCCCGTCGGTGCACGAGTACACATTGTTGTACGCTATGAATCAAGAACGCATCCGTCGCAGTAAACCCGAAATACTAATCATGGCTCCGGGACCAATCAATCGTGGCGTCGAATTGACACCTGAAGTCGCAGATGGGCCTCATTCGGTCATCCTCGAACAAGTGACCAACGGCATTGCGATTCGAATGGCCACCCTTTGGCTACTATTGGGTGGAAAAGCTTAGGGATTGGCAGTCGATTCGGCATTCCTTCCATCACTCCTTCACTCCAACAATTCATCGCTCCATGCATCCTGACTCTTCTTGGCTGATCGAAAACGCGCGGCTTGTCGACCCGAGCAGCGGCATGGATCGCGTAGGCCGATTATTGGTTCTCAATGGACGATTCGCAGGGATCGACACGTTGGACGGCGACTTACCTGACCATTTGCAACGTGTTGAAGCCAGGGGTTGCATCGTGGGTCCTGGCCTAATCGACTTGGCGACCGAGTTTGGTGAACCTGGCCGCGAAGAAGATGAGACGATTGTTACCGGGACAACCGCGGCGCTAGCGGGAGGATACACAGCGATCGCCCTATCGTCGAATTCTGAGCCACCCATCGACACGGCAGCCAGTGTCGAGTTCATTCGGCAAAAGGGCACGAGGGCAGACAATTGCCGTTTGTATGCGCTCGGATGTGTTAGCAAAGGGCAAAACGGTGAGTCCCTAGCAGAGATTGGTTCGTTGGTCGAAGCGGGCGCCGTGGCGCTGAGCGATGGCCCGCGCCCGATCGAGAATACTGCGCTTCTAAGGAGGGCCTTAGAGTATTGCGGCATGTTTGATCGAGTGGTTTTCGATCATCCTGAGATCGGTTCCTTGTCGCGTGGAGGTGTCATGCATGAGGGGCTTGAGCAACTTAAGCTTGGACTTGCGCCAATACCTGCCGAAGCAGAGGACCTGGCGACCTCGCGGGATTTGCGGTTAATCGAAGCAACCGGAGGGCGTTTGCACTTAACCAGCATCAGCACATCGGGAAGTGTTGAGCTGTGCCGACGAGCCAAAGCACGTGGAATCCAATTCACATCAGGCGTTTTCATAGCCAACGTTCATATGTGCGATAAGCTGATGCGCTCGTTTGATGCCAATTGCAAGGTGAATCCGCCTCTTCGTTCGGAAGATCATATTGACGCATGCGTAGATGGCTTGCGGGATGGAACCATCGATATCATCAGCAGTGGCCATCGGCCATGCTCGTTGGAAAAGAAAATGATGGAGATCGATGCTGCACCGTTCGGAATGATCGCCCTGGAAACGGCTCTGGCTCAGGTCGTTACTTTCCTAATACGCCCGGGTATTTTGACTTGGATCGATGCATTCAAAAAGATGAGCCTAAATCCTGCCAAGCTACTTGGACAAAACGGCGGCAGCCTCGAATTCGATAAGCCTGCAGATTTTTTTATCATCGATCCCGAAAGGCGTTGGCGAGTGGATGCGACCGCATTGCAAAGCAAGTCCTACAATACGCCCTTGAACGGGAGTGAGTTGTTCGGATTAGTAATGAGTACGTTCGTCGGGGGCAGGCGACGTTGGACAGCCAAAGTTTAGAGGCCGTAGTTTGGGCCGTGGCCTAAGATATGGACACAGTTCTGGCGGCGCTAAGTCACTCTCGGCAAGAGTGACCTACGGTATGTCCCACCTGCCGAGCCTGCCGAGCCTGCCGAGCCCGCCGGGTGCGACAGATGAGTTGCCACACATTCCATCCGTGGTTGTTTTTTTACTGAATTCCGCGAAAATGAGCTTCGTTGGAACAATCGTTGACCTAACGTGTCAATTGCTGATGGCCTAATGAAGAACGCGGGTTCCGCATGCATACTTTTTTAGGTTGGGAACTGAGCAAGGAAGTGCATTCTATATGGCTACAACCAAAATTCCATTTCGTCAGCGACGGCCGCTTCTTGATCAGTCGCAATCCATCCGAGCCCATTACCTCGGTTGGTCCGGTCCCATCCTCCATTCAGCCTGCGATTATTTGCAAAAGCAATATACGCGCGGTAACAAGTGGGATATGGATCAGTGCTTGCTCGTTCTCCCGGGTGGCTTTGCTGGGCGTCGATTGACCCAGCTGATGGCGACGCGTGCAAGCGAACAATCGTTGGTCCTTCGACCACCCGAATTGCTCACTATTGGAACCCTGCCAGAAAAGCTTTATTCCGCCAAACTGCCCTTCGCGAGCGATCTGGAACAGGCACTTGCCTGGACCAAGGTATTGCGAGCTGCCGACCATGAGTTGCTCAAGCCGCTGTTATTCGAGGTTCCTGACTCAGCCGAACTTCGCCCCTGGATGGACCTGGCGCGGATCCTTAGTACACTTCATCGCGAGCTATCATCCGATCTAGTCGATTTCGACGACGTCGTGAACGAGCTAAAGGGATCTCCGGAAGAAGTCCGTTGGAAGGTTCTCTCGAAACTGCAGCGCGATTACTTGGATGAATTGCATACAGCTGGCCTATGGGATGTCCAATCCGCACGCCGTTTTGCGATCGACAACGACGAGGTGCAGACCGACTACGAAATCATTCTCTTAGGCGCTGTCGACTTGAATCGCGCTCAACGAAGATTTCTTTTGGTTGTTGCCGATAGCGTGCGGGTCCTTGTCGGCGCACCAGAATCGTATGCAGCTGGCTTCAACCAAGATGGAACTTTGGCTTCAGAGTATTGGCAGGATATCGAAATACCGATCGAAGAGCATCAATTGCACGTTCGATCAAGTGCCAACGACGCTGCCAATGAACTTGCTACTCAACTCGCGAACCTCGGCAACGACTACTCCGTCCAAGAAGTTACCGTCGGAATCCCAGATCCACAAATCGTACCGGCCCTTCAAGAGACACTTGCTCGTGGCGGGATTTCGCTTCGCTATGGACCTGGAGCGTCGGTGACACAGACCCCGCCCGTGCAGCTCATTGAACTGATTGGCGACTATTTGACAGATGGCTCCATCGATATGTTTAGCAGCCTCGTCCGAACTCCTGCTATTTATGACTGGTTGTTGCGCTCCACCAAAAACGAGTCGGGCACAAATGGTCTTTCGAACGACTTCTTAGCCTTGTTAGATGAATACCAACAGTCGACGCTACTGCGAAGTGTCAACGTTCCTGAATGGCCAGAAGCCAGAGGGAAAGAAGTTTTCCAAACGGTTCTATGCAGGCTTGATGAATGGATCAAACCGTTGCGCATGGTCAATGCCAAGTTGACTCAATGGGCAGATCCGCTTCGAAATGTTATCAAATCAATATACGCCGGTGTGCAAGTAGACCGCAACGATGTTGCTGGTAACCTAGCGTTGCGGGCTTGCAGTGACATCAATCTCGCGCTGGCCAAACTGTCGGAAGTTCCGAAGAACCTCGATGCGACAGTAACTTTTCAAGAGACGTTGGCTTGGTTGCAAAGCCAACTGGAAACCGTCAACGTACCGCCGCCGCAAGACGAATCGGCAGTCGAAATGCTTGGGTGGTTGGAATTAACCCTCGACGACACTCCAGTCCTGATGTTGACAGGAATGCACGATGGGATCGTGCCAGAGAGTGTCAATGGTGATGCGTTCTTGCCCAATCAATTGCGATCCGATCTTGGATTGATGGACAATGCGCGACGTTATGCGCGCGATTGCTATGCCATGTTAGCGATGCTCAATACTCGGGAGCACATCCAACTCATTCTCAACCATCTCAGTCTTGATGGTGACCCACAGACTCCGAGCCGACTGCTTCTTGCCGTTCCCTCTGATTTACTTGCTCGTCGAGTGAAGCTGCTGCTTGCACCAAGGGAAACGGACGATGACCAGCTCATTTCGGATGCTTGGCGCCCTCGCGACGGGCAAACCAACATCCCAATTCCGATTCCGGACGCTAGTAAAGTCGTGCGTGATATGGCTGTCACAGATTTCAAAAAATACGATCAATGTCCGTACCGCTTCTACTTGGGCCGCGTTGAAAAAGTCAGAGCCTTTGAGCACGATCGGTTAGAGCTTGATGGTGGCGGATTTGGAGATCTATTGCATTTATGCTTAGAGGGGCTGATCGACTCGCCCGTGGCTACATCTACCGATGCGAAAGCCACTGCTGATTGGCTTAACGAGAACCTCAAAGCAATCGCAAGAAAGAAGTACGGCGTTAAGCCAACTCCCGCACTTCAGATCCAATTGGAGCAAGCGGCGCGACGTCTCGAAGCGTTCGCAGAACATCAAGCAGCCCAGATCGCGGCAGGCTGGCGCATCAAGTACGTAGAACACAAAGTCGAAAAGGCACACGGGATCACACTTGATGTTGACGGTGAAGCGATGATTGTGCATGGTCGAATCGACCGCATCGATTACCATCCTCGCGACGGTCGATTTGCCGTGTGGGACTACAAAACCGGCGACCAAGCAGGCAGACCCAAAGAAGCACATTTGCGACCGAATGGGACATGGACTGATTGGCAGTTGCCTCTCTATGGCTTGTTGATCAAAACGTTGAAAATCGAGGACTTGGCCAAGGTCAGTTTCGGCTACATCTTGCTGCCCAAAAACCCCGCCGAAACGCAGTTCATCATCGCGGATTTCAAGCAGGAGCAACATGATTTGGCGATCGAATCGGCAAAGGGGATCGCGAGAAAGGTGATGGCGGGCGAGTTTTGGCCGCCGAAATACAAAGGCATATCTAATTATGACGAATGCAACGCGATCACTCAGTTTCCCGTCGTTAGACGGTGGAATGAATCGATTGCCAACACAGAACGAGAAGACAAGCGTCAACGCGAATTGGCCAGTGCAATCCACCCAGTGCCTGACCTAAAATTGGAACAAGCGGAACCTGCGAACGAAACCATCGTAAAACCTCAGCCGAAATTGAGATTCGATCGCTCGCAAGCACTGCCGCCGAAAAAGCTGCATTTGGAAAAGCATCTCGCAGCGGGCAAGCCGGACAAGGATTGGTTCTCGCCTCAAATGATCCTCGCATCCGCTGGCACAGGCAAGACATACAATCTCGCCTCGCGAGCTTTGCGCTTGCTCTTCACCGATCAAGAGCTCGATTCGATTCTTGCGACGACATTTACAAGAAAAGCGGCGGGGGAAATCCTGCATCGCATACTCTCGTGGTTGGCCGACGCGGTTGAAAACGAAGAGGGCTTCGCTCGATTGGTCAGTGTTTTGAAGCCCTTGGAAATCACCCGTGATACGGTCCGCTATCAACTCGGTCGGCTCTGCTCTCATCTACACCGATTCAGAGTCAGTACACTCGATAGTTTTTACTCGCAACTTGCTCGCTCCTTTGCACTTGAGCTAAAGCTTCCGCCAGGCTGGACGCTTTCGGATCCATTTCAAACAGATCAATTGCAGCAAGAGGCCATTAGTCGAATGTTCGATACCATGGATCGGTCGGCCCTCAGGTCATTGGTGTCGCAATTGTCCAAGGGAGAAGCGACACGCGGTATCCGCCGTGAAATCGAAAACGTTGTATCCACCGGTTATGACCTCTTTAGAAAAACTTCCGAAGAAGCTTGGAATCAACTAACGGTTCCAAAGGGCCCAACGGCGGAGCATGCAGAGGCGGCTCTCCATGTGTTCCGCGCTTCGCAATTGGAGCACAAAGGCTACGCCGCGGCTCGCGATAAAGCAATTGCAAAATTCGAGGCAGGTGAATGGAGTGAGTTCCTCGGCCTGACCTTAGTTCAGAATGCAGACGACGATATAGCGAAGTATTCTTCCAAGGAACTTCCTGAGGAGACGGTCATGGCATTGTTGGTCCTTGCCAAAAAATCGGCAGTTGAGGAACTGGCAAGCCGCCGTGCTCAAAACGAAGCGGCCTACCGTATGTTGGCAAACTACCATGAGCAACTTCAATACGTGAAGACGCGTCGACGCATTGTGTCATTCGATGATATTTCTGAGCGTTTGTCCAAGTGGATGCAAGCGACGATTGCGAAACACAAAGACAATGAACCTGTCGCAACGGGCTCAATCGCATTGAATGGGATCAAGGCGTCGCGTGATAGCAAGGTGGACGATGAAGCCATGAAAGGCATTGCCTATCGCTTGGATTGCCCCATTGATCACTTGCTGCTTGACGAATTCCAAGATACTTCGCCAATGCAATGGAACATCATTAAGCCATTTGCCGAAGCGATTGTCGAGGAGTCGACTAAGGACAAATCGTTCTTTTGTGTTGGGGATAGCAAACAAGCGATCTACGGTTGGCGAGGTGGCGTATCGGAGATCTTTGAATCGGTCGGCAAACAAATCGATCACGTTCGCCAAGAGAAATTAGTAAAGAGTTATCGTAGCTCGCCCGTAGTGATCGATTTCGTGAACTCCGTATTCACCCAGCTTGCAAAGCATGACCGGTACTACAATGACGACGAATCGGAAATCATCGCTAGCGATACGCAAGCGGTGACCGAATGGATGAATCGCTATTTTTCCAATCATGAGACCTCTCGCGATCGGCTGCCAGGCTACGTGGAGTTTCGAAATGCAGACTGCGAAAAGAACAAAGATCAAGAAGGCGAAGAGAGCAGCTATGGTTTGCTCGACGAAGTCGCTGATCGCATCGCCGATTTGCACCAGAAGTCCCCCCAAGCGGAAATCGGCGTCTTGACGCGAACCAATCGAGACGTGGGAAGGGTGATAGGGTTGTTGCGAGAACGAGGCGTTGAGGCGAGTCAAGAAGGAGGCAACCCACTGATCGATTCCGCGCCGGTACTGCTGTTGTTGAGCGCCATGAAGCTGGCGAATCACCCCTCCGATTCGTTGGCTTATTTCCACGTTTCACATTCGCCCTTGATCGAACGATTGCCGAAAGATGCTAGTGTCGATTGCTTAACGTTGTCAGCCTTCGTTCGACTGCAGCTTACGGATTTCGGTTTTGGGAAGACGCTGGGAATCCTTGCCAATTGGATTGCAAATGAGTGCACGGAACGGGACCAGGACCGACTCAAACAATTCGTTCAGCTCGGATATCGATTCGATGCGATGCGAAACCACCACATCAACGACTTTGTCGAATACGTTGAACGACAAAAGGTTTCTGTCCCGGGGATGAGCACCGTCCGCGTCATGACCATTCACCAATCGAAGGGACTCGAGTTCGACGCCGTATTCTTGCCGACCCTGGATCAAACCATTATTTCAAGACCCCCGACTTTTGTCGCGATGTACGAGGATCGGACGAAGCCACCGATCGGCGTTTTGCGGTACATGAATCGCGACATTCAAAAGTACCTCGATGACTCATGGCGGATTGCGTTTCGTGAGTTTGCGAATCAACAGCTGTCGGAGGCATTGTGCGTATTCTATGTTGCGTTGACCCGCGCTCGCCACGCCTTGTACCTTTATACATCACCTTCCTCAAGCCCAAAGAAACGTTGGGGGTCGGTATTGCATTCGATCTTTGCCGGGCCAGGACAAAACGAGCAAGCTGGAATCGTAGTACGCAGTTTTGGAAATGAGAACTGGCATGAATCGCTAGTGCCGGTAGAAGTGGATGTTGCAAATGTGGATACCAAAGCCACCGTCGAGCGCCCTCGTATCCGGACGATACAGCTAAAGCGGGATGCGAATTCGATTCGGCGATTGCCATGGCTTCGTCCTAGCCAATGGTCATCGCCAAGTATCGTTGATTTGGCAACCCAATGGTCCGACGACAATTCCTCAAGTGCGGTCATTGGCAAACTGGTGCATCGTTGGTTCGAAGAGATTCGCGGATGGATCGAAGACTACAAGCCAAACAAGAAACGCCTTAAGGAAATCGCGGCGACAACGCTTACTCAAGAGGAAATGGGGCAAGTCAAGGTCAACGATTGGGTGGAGCGATTTGTTAAGTACT
Organism: Pirellula sp.; assembly: GCA_031361585.1. GTDB lineage: Bacteria > Planctomycetota > Planctomycetia > Pirellulales > Pirellulaceae > JBKCUI01. Next base: position 23,761 of record JANLRK010000186.1, read on the forward strand.
GTGAAATGCCGTCGGTTTTGCTCGCGCTGAGTTCCGATCGCTATCGATCTTGGCATCAGCCAAGAATGTTGCATTTGGAGGTGACCAATGAACGGCGATTGCTGCAGATTGTCGATGGGCAGTTGCTGCGTGGCGTCATCGATCGGTGCGTCTTGGGGTTCGACGGCGACAGAGTTGTGCGGGCGGAGATCTTGGATTTTAAGACCGATCGTAGACCGGAATCATTGACGGCGACTGAGTGGGCCAAGGAGCGAGCAGAGTACCACGGTAATCAATTGCGATACTATCGTCGCGTGTTGACGGACCAATTTGGGCTGCACCCGAATGATATCCAACTCACGTTGCTCCTGCTAAGCGATGATATGCAAATCGAAATAGTGTAGAAAAATCATTGCTGAAATGCGTCTGGTGCGAGTAGCATGGCCCCCAGGGCCGTGTGCCGCACGGCCCTGGGGGCCATGCTACGCTAACAAAACCGCTTTCGCTCACTGACGAAGGGCTTTCTTTTCGACTGTCGACCCGATTCCCGAAAAATAATAAACCGCTCCAATCAGTGCAACGCATATCAGCAACGCTCGCAACACGCTGGCTACGATCAAGCCAGAAAAGGCCACAGGCAAATTCGGGATCTCTCGAAAGAGACTGTCGATCGCCATCTCTTGAACGCCGACCCCTCCAGGAGTTAACGGCAATGTAGCCGCTGCCATCGCGGGCGGAATCGTCATGAAGTGCTCCAGTACAGTTGGTGTTTCCGCGTAGAGCGAACGCGAAATCAACACGCATGCAATCGTAAAAGAAGAGTGAACCAACATGCTCAGCCCCAACAGCTCAATCACTAACCTCGATCGTCCCTGAAATACCATGCATGCGTGAGCTACACGGTGCAGCGTATGACCTGCCACGGGAACGCGATTGATCCAAAGAATGGGAACGCTATGTCCGAAATGCACTATCAGAAAGAGGATCGACAGTCCTAACCCGCTCAAGACGATGGCACCCAACCAGATCCCATACATGGTTTGCGATAAAGTGTAAGCCATCGACAATCCCATACCGGCGACAATGACCAGACCTAACAAACCGAGCGCACGATCGACGAGGACAGACGCGACTACTTCGGCTTTTTTCTTTTCTGCTTTTCTAGCCGCCTCTATCGCCTTGAAAACGTCGCCACCAACAGAGCCTATACTCACCAAGTTCAAGAGAGTGCCTAGGAAGCCAAGCCGAATGGCCTCAATGAGACTGAATGGCACGCCTAGGGATTGAACCAGGATTCTCCACCGCCAGAAACTGAACAAGTGCGCTATGAGTACGATGACGAAGGCCTGGGCCAATAGAAACCAGTTCTTTTCTTGCTGTACCAATGCATCCCAGTTTTTTTTGGGAAATGTGGAAATCAACCATACAACGATGGCGACAAGAATCAAGGTCTTGATGAAAGCGAATATTCGAGGAGCGACGCTTGATGTACTTTGCATAGTTTGGTGGGATAGGCTTCCAGCCAGAGTGGCACGGCGGTCTCCGCCGTGGTTCCTCAATCGTCTTTTCCCAAGCGTCTTTTCCCAGTCCGGACGACTGAGCCACTTTCGGCGCGAACCCAACAGTGTAGCACGGCACTCCGTGCCGTGAATCCTCGGCACGGAGTGCCGTGCTACACACTTTCTCTAGCCGCGGACGGCTGCCGCGAGTTTGGCTGCGTTCGCGGTGCTTTCCCAAGTGAACTCAGGTTCCGAGCGACCAAAGTGACCGCCTGCCGCTGTCTTGCTGTAAATGGGTCTGCGCAGGTTCAAGTACTCGATAATTCCGCGAGGCGTCAAATCGTAAAACGTTTGGACCACTTCACAGATTCGTTCATCGCTAACCTTGCCTGAGTCCTGTGTGTCAACTCGAACACTGACGGGCTTGCTAACTCCGATCGCATATGCGAGTTGGATTTCGCATCGATCTGCCAAGCCAGCCGCAACAATGTTCTTTGCTATGTGTCGAGCCATGTACGCTGCAGAACGGTCCACTTTCGTCGGGTCCTTGCCGCTGAAAGCACCGCCGCCGTGTCGTCCCCATCCACCGTAGGTATCAACGATGATCTTGCGGCCTGTTAGTCCGCTGTCACCGTGCGGTCCACCGACGACAAAGTTGCCAGTTGGATTGATGTGATAAGTAATGTCGTCCTTGATCATGGCCGGTGGCAAGCAAGGCTTGATGATCTTTTCGATGACAAATTCTCGAATCTCTTTGTGCGTAACACTTGGAGCATGCTGAGTAGAAACGACAACGTTGTTGATGCCGATCGGCTTGAAACCGTCATAGGCAACGGA